>JAFTIL010000027.1 GCA_017456905.1 Clostridia bacterium | reverse complement strand
GCCCGATTCCCAATGAACTTATTTAAAATTTGAAAGGAAACAGAACATGAAAGCATTGAACAAGTACATAGACCACACTAACCTCAAGCCCTTTACCACCAAGACAGACATTGAAAAGCTTTGCGCAGACGCGCGTAAATGGAATTTTGCGTCGGTTTGCGTCAATCCCTGTGACATCGCGCTCGCCAAGGAGCTTCTTGCGGGTAGTGATGTTATGACCTGTACCGTGATCGGATTTCCTCTCGGCAGAAACACGACTGCCATCAAGGTTGCGGAAACGGAGGATGCTTACGCGTTGGGCTGTGACGAATTCGACATGGTCATTAACGTCGGAAAACTCAAGGACGGCTGCGTCGATTACGTTCGTGATGAAATTGCTGCGGTAGTCAAGGCTGCCAAGGGCAAAACCGTGAAGGTGATTATTGAAACGGGTCTGCTTACCGACGAGGAAAAGGCTCTGGCGACTCGTTTGTCCTGCGAGGCCGGCGCGCATTTCGTCAAGACTTGTACGGGTGTTTCCGCAGGTGTCGCAACGGTGGAGGATATTCGGCTGATGAAGGCAAATCTGAGTGGCGACGTCCTGCTTAAGGCTTCCTCGGGTATCCGAACCTACGAGGACGCGAAGGCATTGATCGATGCGGGTGCCGATCGTCTCGGCACGTCCGCAGGTATCGCCATTATCACGGACGCTTCTAAAAATTAAAGGAAAGGAGAATTTGCTATGGCAAAGATCATAGGTCCGGGATCGCTGATCGTTGACGTAACCGGCTTTGCGCCTCATCTTCCCGTCGCGGGTGAAACGACGAAAGGTTCGACATTGCGCTTCGGACCGGGTGGCAAAGGAAGCAATCAGCTCACCGCGGCGCATCGCGCGGGCTCGGAGGTGAAAATTATTAGCCGTCGTGGAGATGACGTGCTGGGTCAGATCCTGAAAAAGCACTATGAAACCGAGGGAATGAGCGAGGAATACATCCATGTCGATCCCAGTGGTGAGACAGGAAGCGCGCTGATCGAAATTGACGAAAGCAACGCGCAAAACCGCATTATCGTAATTTTTGCGGCAAATGAGCTCGTTACGGCTGAAACCGTACGTGCTGCCGAAAAGGATTTTGCCGACTGCGATGCTGTTCTGACTCAGTTTGAAACGACCGTCGAGGCGGTTTTTGCAGCCAAGGAGCTGGCAAAGAAATACGGCAAGCCATTTATTCTCAACCCCGCTCCCTTTATCGACGTTCCTAAGGAGCTTTTTGACGGCGTCGATTACATCACCCCGAATGAAACCGAGGCAGAGCAATTCACAGGCGTGAACGTAGACAGCATCGAGGGTTGCCGTGCCGCGGCTGCCAAGTTCTTTGAAATGGGTGTCAAGCATGTGGTGATCACGCTGGGTGTCCGCGGTGTTTATTACACCGACGGAACAACCGAGCTCACTGTTCCCGCCATCAAGGTTAAGGCGGTGGAAACGACGGGTGCGGGAGACGCTTTCAACGGCGGCTTCGCTACTGCCATTGCGGAGGGGGTGCCCGTAGACGTGGCACTGAAGTTTGCTACTTGTACCTCTGCAATTTCGGTTACCCGACTTGGATCCTCACCGTCTATGCCTTATAGATCCGAAATTTTGGAATTGATGAAAAAGGAATTTAACGAAGAACTGTAAGTAAATCTCAAATGACAGGGGGATAAAAATGAGTAAAGAATTACTGCCTATCGGCGTAAGAAGAGACGGCTCTTATTACACAAGAGTGCTTTGGGCAGACGTCACGGAAAATGACCCTACTTTTTGGGTAAATAATCTTATCAATGATGACCTCGAACGTAACGGCGGCACATGGGGTGCAAACTCCGAGACCACCGCAAACGCTGTTCTTGACTTCTTCGGAGAGACACAGACGATCAGGAAGATATCCATTTTCAAAAACGTTGGTATCACCATTAGTATCCTTGAAGAGCTTGCAAAGAACATAAACATATACGTTTCTACAACCGATGAACCTCTTAAGCTCCGTCGCAAAGAAGACAAAATAGATGACATTGCCTGGACCAAGATATGTACGTTTGATATAACCATGGAAGAGGCTTGGCAGCATATTGAGCTTGATACGCCCATTGAGGCAAAATACGTTCGCGTTGAACTTGTTGAAAATTTCTGCGCACACGATGAGAACTTTATCCCTTGGATTGAAACAAGTGAGATAAAAATTTATTGAACTTTAAGGAGGCAGCGCTTTGGATTTTTTGGATAGCTTTTTGGCGGTTGCCCAAAAGGTCGGACTTCTCTTTATCATCATTGCACTCGGATTTATTTGTCAAAAAATCCGTATTCTGACCGAGGAAGCCAACAAATGTATGGCTGATATCGTGATGTATTTCGTTACGCCCTGCGTCATCATTAACGCTTTCAGCGCAACGGTCTACACCAAGGCAGAGCTGTTGGGAATCCTTAAAAATATCGCCATCGTCGCCATCGTTACGGTTCTGCTACACGTGGTTATGATTCTTTCGGTTTATCTGCTCTTCCGCTTTAAGGATGAAAACAAACGACGCGTGATGCGCTTTGCGGCGGTCTTTTCCAACGCGGGCTTCATCGCGCTTCCCTTGGCGCAGGCATTGATTGATACTCCCGAATGCCACGAGGGCGCACTCTATGCGGCGGTCTTTCTCGCCGTATTCAATATTGCGCTCTGGACGTGGGGATTGGTGGATATGAGCGGTGAGCAAAAGAATATGAATTGGAAGAAGATTCTGTTCAATCCCGGTATCATTGGCGTTGCCGTCGGTCTGTTGATCTTTACCTCACCTCTCTACGTTCATTTTGGTGATACGGTAGGGATTCGACTGCCTTCTCTTGTTACCGACGCTCTGTCGGCACTCTCCGCGCTCAATCTTCCTCTGCCGATGCTGATGGTTGGCTATTACCTCGGCAAGGCAGATCTGTTGGCGGCATTTCGCGACGGCTGGTCATATTTCTGTATGGCGATGCGGTTGATCGCATATCCGCTGATCCTGCTCGCCGTACTGTATCTGTGCGGCGTTCGGGGCAACGTTCTCACCGTGTTGGTCATCGGCGCGAGCGCGCCTGTTGGCGCGACGACGACGATCTTTTCGGCAAAATTTAACCGAAACACCGAACTTTCGGTGCGACTGGTTTCGCTCTCAACGATCCTTTCGATGATCACCATGCCGCTGATCGTCGGATTGACGCAGATGATCGCGTAAGAGCCAAATCAACCAAGTTTGACTGAATTTATAAAAAGGAAAAGAAGTGTCGGACTACTGTCATGTCAAGGGCATGAAATTCGGTCTTTGGGTAGAGATCGAACGGCTTGGCGCATTTTCTGCAGCATATGCCGAGCACCCCGAATGGCGTTCGCGCGATATTTTGGGCAGACAGAGCGAGAATTTTATCGATCTGACGGATTCCCGAGGCATTTGCCTGGGCAAAGAGCGAGCTGGAACGGATGATTACGGAATACCGTTTGGATCTGTTGCGCGTGGATTATAATGTCGCTTCAAAAAGCAGGATATTATGGAGCTTTGTCCATCGCTGAGTATCAGCTCGGTAGAGGGCGCACTTCGTAAGCTCGTTGCCGAGGGTGAGCTTGCGCGTGAGGGCAACGGAAAGAACACCTGCTACTATAGGCTCAAATGATAAATGCCCTTGAAATATGCGTATTCCCTTAATACCGCAATGATATTAAGGGAATAAATGCACAATGGGCTCTTTTGATGCCTCATTGTAGCAAATATTATGGTATTTTTCAAAAAACAAAGGACACCTATGGTGTCCTTTGTTTTTTGCATACAGAGTGAGAATTGATTTTCAGCAAGACCTCCCGCCGCGAAGCGACCGGAGGGATGTGGGTAGAACTCAACAAGTTGAGTTCGTGGAGCCCAAGTGCGAGGCTTTCCAGCCAAACTGTGTTTGGCGCAGAAAACGAGACATGACGCGAGTGGGCCTTTCAAGTCCCCCCACTGCAACAAAAAAACAAAGGACACCCTCGGCTACTTTTATTTTATATATTACATCTTTACAAGTACCGCATCTAATGCAGGAACGATCACGTCCTGTCCCTCCACGCGGCAGATCTTATCCTCCTCGTGAGGATTGACCAGTACCGTGGCACAACTGCCGTCCTCCGCTTTCCAGGTGGAAGAAAGGATCGCAGGCAGGGCAATGGGCGTTTCCAAAAAGTTACGCTCATAGGATACAGTATCGCAAATGACCGTACTGCCGGAGATCATTCTGCCTGCATACAGATAGGGCTTGGCTTTTTCGTGGTAGAAGCGCGTCAGATTGGCCGCCATACGGAAGGTCTTTTCTTTATCGGGGACGTTAACGAAATCCCGTGTTCCCCAGTTGTTCATGAGATCGCCGTTGGGCGTGAGAACCACCGTCATGCAATCACCGATGGAGAATGAGTAAGCCATGCGGTAACGTAGAGTGTCTACCTCGGTTTTAAAAGGGCAGCAGACCTGGTTACCCATAAAGTTTCTCACGTACTCATGATAAAGATAGGCATACAGCGGTACAGGTCTGCCAATAAAATAATTGAGCTCAAAGCGGTTGTCGCTGAACTGTAAATTGCCGATGAAGGGCTCGGCGGCGGCAGATTCACAGCCAAAGAGCATCCCGGGGGCCAGGTCGTTCCATTCTCCCAGCATTTCCTGCATATGCTTTGTCATCCAGAGACCGGGAGCAGGTGCGTGACCGTGGTCACGGCCATAGCAGAAATACTGCCCGCCACCGTGATTCTGGTCAAGGATCTGGGTATAATCAAGTCCGCTGTTAAACAGAGGCTCGTAGGCCTTGGTCAGCAGATCGTGTCCCGCCTCGGAGGCAGGGCAGATATCATAACCCGAGCGCTGACCCGTACAGATCTTGCTGATGGTTACCTTTCCGTCAGGTCCCGCGCACATACCTTTCAAAAGTCCGTCGCGGTCATATTCGGCTTGCATATTGTATTCCTTGATCAGATTGCTCTGTATGGTGTATCCGAAGCCGGAACAATAAACGCCAAGAAGGTCCTTTTTGTCATGAAGGGCTTCTTTAAATGCGTTGAAATTCTCAGTGCCGCCAAACGGAGGCCAAACGTAAGGCGGTGCCCAGGGGGCTGTGCCTTCCCAATGCATGAGCAAGACCATCAGACGGCTTTGCGTGGCGGTGCGGATCTCATCCAACAAAGGTAGTGCATTGGTATAGGGATACAACGCATTGGGCGTCATCTCATCCATATCGTGAATTCCGCGAACGGGATAGGAAACCACCAAGGGATTGTCCTCATACCATTCGGGAAGCGCAGGATTATCCTTGATCTTTTGGGTACGGAGGGGCAGGGAAGACTCAAACCAATTCCTGTATATTTCGGCTGCAGATGTCCATCGGCCGTCCGTAACAGCCCAAACGATAGGATAATCTGTTTTAAAATCTTCTCCGAAATCTACGCCGCAGAAGAGCCGCATCTGCATGATCGTGTTTTCGTGATCACCGTAAAAGTCAATTCCCTTGACCGAACGGTTTGGATCGTGAGCGCCGATGTAGAGACCCGCATCATCCCAAAGATACGCCATCATCTGAGAAGAGATCATATTGGGAAACAGGGGATAACATCCAAGAGACGGATATTCCGGATCCCAATGACGAAAATCCGTCATTTGACGTGTCACGGCATCAGAGATCAGCACGCCCTCGTTGTAGGGAAGGAGGATTTGGCCTCCGTCACCGTTCAGATTGTTATCAGCCAAAGCAGGCAAAGGCAAAAGAGGGAAATCAATCCATTCCACGAAATATGCCCCATCTTTAACCTCAACGGCGACTCTCCAAGCGGCGTTACCGTTATCATCAGAGAGAAATACGCGCACAGAAAGGCCTTGAATTTCAGCGGTATGATTTTCAAAGTCACTGTAGACAGCGCCATCCGACGTCTCTTGGATGGTGCGAGCATCAAGCGCGGAAAATACAAGGGGTTCACCGGCTCGGTTTCTGAGTCTCAATTGGAATAATGCCGTTGAGCCTGTGATACGCTCACGTCCATTGATCACAAGGGACGAAATACAAGCCTGTTGAAAATCAACACTTAAGGACATTCCATTAAGCTGTAAGATATACATGGATCATTCTCTCCCAATTTTTGATATCAGCGATATTATAACATACTTTTTAATAATTATCAAGAAGAAATTCAACAAAAATAACGCCATGCGCTCTTAGGGGCGCATGGCGTATATTTTCAGGGACGATTTATCAATACATACCGCCCATACCGCCGCCCATGCCGCCGGCAGCGGGAGCAGCCTCCTTGGGCTCGGGCTTATCGGCCACCACGGACTCGGTAGTCAAAATGACGGATGCAATGGACGCGGCGTTCTGCAGAGCAGAGCGAGTTACCTTGGTGGGATCCACGATACCGGCACTCATCATGTCCACGTATACCTCGTTGTAAGCATCAAAGCCGTAGCCAACCTTGCCGGAGTTGACAATGTTGTTAACGATCACGCCACCGTCAAAGCCTGCGTTGCAAGCGATCTGACGAACGGGCTCCTCCAGAGCCTTCAGCACGATTTTGACACCGGTCTTTTCGTCACCCTCAACGGTCTCCAGTACCTTCTCCACGTCGGAAATGACGTTCAGGTAAGCCGTACCGCCGCCGGCCACAATACCTTCCTCAACGGCGGCCTTGGTAGCGTTCAGAGCATCCTCGATGCGGAGCTTCTTTTCCTTCATCTCGGCCTCGGTAGCGGCACCAACCTTGATGACGGCAACTCCGCCGGCCAGCTTGGCAAGACGCTCCTGAAGCTTCTCACGGTCGAATTCGGAAGTGGTGGTCTCGATAGCGGCACGGATCTGGCTGACACGAGCCTTGATCTCGTCGGAATCGCCTGCGCCGCCCACGATGATGGTGTTTTCCTTGGAAACTTTGATTTGACGTGCCTGACCGAGCTGAGAAATCTCAACGTCCTTCAGCTCGTAGCCAAGCTCGGAGGAAATGACCTCGCCACCGGTGAGGATAGCAATATCGCGGAGCATTTCCTTGCGGCGATCACCAAAGCCGGGAGCCTTGACAGCTACACAGGTGAAGGTGCCGCGGAGCTTATTGAGCACCAAGGTGGTGAGAGCCTCGCCTTCCACGTCCTCGGCAATGATCAGAAGCTTCTTGCCGGCCTGGAGCAGCTGCTCAAGCAGGGGCAGGATCTCTTGGATGTTGGCGATCTTCTTATCGGTGATGAGCACCAGCGCGTCATCCAGAACAGCCTCCATCTTATCGGTATCGGTGACCATGTAGGGAGACAGATAGCCGCGGTCAAACTGCATACCTTCCACAACCTCGGAATAGGTCTCGGCAGTCTTGGACTCTTCTACCGTGATTACACCGTCAGAGGTAACCTTCTCCATCGCGTCAGCAATGAGCTGACCGATGACCTCGTCACCTGCGGAAATGGTACCGACGCGGGCGATATCCTCCTTACCGTTGACGGGTTTGGAATTAGCCACCAGGGAAGTAACGGCGGCATCCACGGCCTTCTTGATACCCTTGCGGAGCACCATGGGGTTAGCGCCTGCGGTGACGTTCTTCATACCCTCGCGGACGAAGGCCTGAGCCAGCAGAGTTGCGGTGGTGGTACCGTCGCCTGCGGCGTCGTTGGTCTTGGTGGCCACTTCCTTAACGAGGGAAGCGCCCATGTTCTCAGCGGCATCCTCCAGCTCGATCTCTTTGGCGATGGTCACACCGTCGTTGGTAATGAGGGGAGAACCGTATTTCTTATCCAGCACCACGTTGCGGCCCTTGGGGCCCAAGGTGATCTTGACCGTATCGGCCAGCTGGTCAACACCGCGCATCAGCGCGTTTCTTGCTTCAATTCCGTAAAGAATGTTCTTTGCCATGATAAATTACCTCCAAATTTCTATGTTGGGATGATCAATCCACGGTTGCGTAAATATCGTCTTCGGGCAGGATGGTATACTCTACACCGTCCAGCTTGACAGCGGTGCCTGCGTACTTGCTGGCAATGACCTTCTGACCGACCTTTACGGTCATGGGGCAAAGAGTACCGTTCTCGTTGACTTTGCCGGGGCCGATAGCCACGACTTCGGCGATCTGAGGCTTTTCCTGAGCGGCGGCGGTGAGAATGATACCGCCGGAGGTTTTTTCTTCAGCCTCGACGAACTTGATCACAACACGGTTAGACAGGGGATTGAGTTTCATTTGTTTATTCCTCCTTAGGATGTGCGTTTAACGCATATGATACATAGTATGCGACCTGAAGGTCGGCAGGTTTTAGCACTCTTGATGTTCAAGTGCCAACCAAAACATATTCTACACCAATTTCAAAAAAAATCAAGAGGTTTGCCGCATTATTCACATAATATTAACAAAGGCAACAGAGAGTTAAAAAAATGCCGAGAAACAAAGGCTTCTAAAGTTGGGACGAGCCACATATAATGCCTTCAAGAAGGGAGGTGGAGTTTTGCAGATCCTCTTGTCTGCCATCCCCGTTTTTTTACTTGGAACGGGCTTTTTCTACATATTTAAGTTAAGAGGCTTTTATCTTTTTCATCCTGTACGTATACTAAAGCCTCTTTTCAAAGGGACAACTACCACAGGCGTATCTCCGTTTAAGGCCTTGACTATGGCCTTGGCGGGGACATTGGGTGTCGGTAACATCGTGGGTGTAGCGACGGCGCTGTACCTCGGTGGTGCGGGCGCTGTATTTTGGATGATTTTCAGCGCTCTCGTGGCTATGGTGCTGAAATATGCCGAAATTTGTCTGGCAGTAAAGCACCGTCGCTTTGACGAAAAAGGAATGCCCGAAGGAGGCGCACCTTACTATATTCGGGACGGTCTTGCGAGGATCGGACTCCCGAGAGCCGGCAAGATCCTGGCCGTTATTTTCGGGCTTTTATGTCTTATCAACACCTTTACCATGGGCAGTATGCTTCAGGCCAACGCGGTTGCGGGCGCGATTCAAGAAGCCTTTCACATACCTCTCTGGTTGACAGGCCTCATCGTCGGTATTCTCAGCATCGTGGCGCTGAAAGGCGGTGCGCCTCGTATCGCATCCTTGACAGAAAAGATTGTTCCTTTGATGACGCTTGGCTTTTTGGCCATTTGCGCGGCCGTGCTGATATTACGTTATGACCGCATAGGTCCTGCCGTGAGCAAAATTTTTCAAGATGCCTTTGCCTATTCAAGCATTGGGGGAGGATTTTTAGGATTTTTTACCTCGCAAAGCATGAAATACGGCGTTATGAGAGGGCTGGTTTCCAATGAAGCCGGATGCGGAACAGCGCCTATGGCACACGCCACCGCAGAAACCGACAGCCCTGCGGGGCAGGGGGCTTTAGGCTTGGTGGAGGTCTTTGTGGACACCGTTCTTCTGTGCTCTGTCACAGCCTTGGCCATTCTCGTCAGCGATAGCGGCGTGACTTCTTTTGGTAACGATGGCGTTCGTATTGCTCAAGGGGCTTTTTCCTCAGTACTGGGAGATTGGGCGGGATGGTTTTTTGCCGTGGCTGTTTTGTTCTTTGGCGTTGCCACGATTCTTTGTTGGGGACATTACGGCGTTACGTCTCTCCGTGCTGTCCTTGGGGAGAAGAAAAAAGCGTGTCGCTCGGCCGAGAAAGTATTTCCTTTGGCTTTCGCGCTGTCTGTTTTAGCGGGTTCCTTGGCCTCTCCGGCAGGCGTATGGACATTAGCCGACGGCGCTTTAGGGATTATGACCCTCATCAACCTTTTGGTTCTCATGCTGATGCACAAGGAAGTGAAGGCCGAGACAGATATATATATGAATACCAAATAGCGTACAAACGGGCTGTCCTCAAAGAGACAGCCCGTTGATATTATACCTGCTTTCCCGTAATATGCTTGAGATAAGCATTGATGAAGCCGTCGATCTTACCGTCCATAACGGCTTCTACGTTGCCTTCCTCATAGTTAGTACGGTTATCCTTGACCAGGGTGTAGGGCATAAACACGTAGGAACGGATCTGAGAACCCCATTCAATGTTGTTCTTGTTACCCTTAATCTGATCAATGGTATCCAGACGCTCGCGGATCTTGATATCCATCAGCTTGGCCTTCAACATACGGAGCGCTGTTTCCTTATTTTGGAGCTGAGAACGCTCAGTCTGGCAAGCCACCACGATACCCGTGGCCTTGTGAGTGATACGCACGGCAGAGGAGACCTTGTTGATGTTCTGACCGCCCGCACCGCTGGAGTGGTAGGCCATGAATTCGTATTCATCCTCACGAAGCTCAATCTCGTCAAGCTCTGCAAACTCGGGCATGACTTCAATGGAAGCAAAGGAGGTCTGTCGTCTGCCTGCGGCATCGAAGGGAGAAACACGAACAAGACGGTGTACGCCGTTTTCGCTCTTGAGATAGCCGTACGCATTGGGGCCCTCCACCATAATGGTAGCAGACTTGATACCTGCCTCGTCACCATCCAGCCAATCCATAAGCTTGACCTTAAAGCCGCTTCTCTCGGCCCAACGGGTGATCATACGGTAGAGCATCTGGCACCAGTCCTGTGCCTCGGTACCGCCTGCGCCGGGATGGAAGGATACGATGGCGGTGCTATTGTCATACTCGCCACACATCAGCACTTCAATACGCTTGTGCTCGGCTTCTTCCTTAATAGCTTCCAGCTCGGACTGAACTTCTTCAACGCAGCTCTCATCGTTTTCTTCAATGGCCATTTCAGCCAGCGCAATGGCATCCTCAAGACGGGCGCACAGGGCGTGATAACCCTCCACAGTATCCTTATGTTGCTTGATGGTCTGGAGGATCTTGGAGGATTCTGCCTTCCCCCAGAAATCGGGGGCCAGGGTCTCCTGCTCCAGCTCTTCCACCTTGGCAGCCAAATATTCTACACGGAGGGCGTTGCCCAACTCTTCAACGTCGGGGCGCAGGTCATTCAGTTCGCGCTTTGCTTCTTCTAATGCAACGATCACAATAGTACCTCTCTATGATAAACTTGTTGGTTTTTACGTTAACTATAATAGTATAACACATTTTGGATGCTATGGCAAGGGGATATCTGAGAATTTTCTGTAAATCTTGATGATCTGCAGGTTTTTATGCGCCCTTTTTCAATATGGCAATCACACCGTCAGTCATGGTAACAACAGAATATCCGTTAGCTCTGTATTGTTCCAAGGTTTTGCTTGAATCTGCCAGATGGTTCCATTCATCACGGAGATCAAGTACGACGTAATCCGTATCTGCCTTATGACTCAGGATATAAACTTGCTCACGATCTGCGAGGGGGGGGAGCAGTCTGCTGGAAGCGGTAACGGAGGCATCTTTGGGGATGATTTTCAAGGCTTCGGTGATCACAGCAGGCTCTCGGGTTCCACTGAACAGATATTCAAACTGATAGCTCTCATTAGCTCCGCGATAAGCGCCCACAATGAGGGTAAAACAAAAGGCAATTGCGATCCAGCGGGAGATCTTGGAAGCCGAGACAGACTGTTCTTTACGCTCTGCGAGGGTCAGGATGACCATATAAAACAGAAACGCGATACTGCCCATGGCGAAGGGATAATCAAAACGGATGTGATAGGAAAAATCACTGAGTAGATTCAAAGCCACCAAGGGCAAAAGCAGAATTAGTGCCGATCTCTTTTTGGACGCAAAGGGCAATATGAACAGGGGGAGCATAAGACACAGGACGAAGAGCAGCTTGGTGGTGGTCAGCATCTCGTAAAGCGTCAAAGCGGGATTGACCAGTATTTCCTTGAAAAGGGTTCCAAAGTTGGTGTTATAGATACCCGTGATATTGGAAAAACGGGTGATGAGGGTGCCTTGGCCTGCATAGGTCAGGACCGTGAGGGCCACGATTATGTAGATCAGTGATATACCCAACAGGGTTAGACTCCAAACGCGATCTTGCTTTTTGTTTGGATTTTCTCTGTCAAAGCCGTGTGAGACCATCCAGTAAAGCCCCAAGGCTATGAGATACACCGCTGCCGTTTCGCGAACGCAGAGACACAGTACGCCGAAGGCGGCCACAGCCCAGATCTTTCGTGCTTCCAGGGCCCAGATCAGCCACAGAAGCAGGGGCAGAAGCAGCACGTATTCATGGAAACCGCCCGAAGCGCCGCCGATCAAGGCAGGGAACATACAGAACAGGAAGCAAAGCACTACCGTCATGCCGTTTGTCAGTCCTTTGCTCTTGGCGATCTTTGCAAGGGGGATCACGGCGGAAACAACTGCCGCCGTTTGAAGGACGTACAACGTCACGGGAGAGGGAATGGCCATGTAAAAGGGAAGATAGAGATAAAAGATAGGCGAGAAGTGGGCGCTGAAATGAGAAACGGTCTCCCCGAACTCCAAGGTTGTATCCGGGGTGAAGTGTTGACTCATATGCCACAGCATTTGGTTATAAATCGCCGTGTTGTTGCCCACCTCGGAGGTATAGGTGAAGTAACCCATGAGCATCAGAAACAGCATGAAACCGCCCGTTGCCACAGCCATGACCGCCGTTAGTATATTTTTGGCCTGGGAATTTATCGTGGCTTTGCTGAACCAAGTCCAATCAAAATCACATAGCCAAAACATGAAAGCCATAACGGCACAAAGACCCACAGCAAGGAAGTTATCCCATGCCGTAAAGGCCGTACGGACGCAGTAGATCAGCGTACCGACAAAGGCCGCAATGCGAATGACCTTGGGGCTAATGGCACCATAGGCCATCATGATGCCCGTGAGGATGACCCACACCCCGATGAACCAAGCAAGACTCTTGGTATAGACCATTGCCGGGTCAAGAACCGATTTGTCACTGAAGCTGAAGAAGAAGGCTGTGATGAACCATGCGCCGAGGATGGCGGTGGTGATCAGGCGTGGGGTGATCTTGGGTGTTGATGCGAGAGTATCTTTAGATTTCATTTTGGGAATCCTTTCATTAAGGGGGGTAATTTTTGAAAAAATCAAAACGTCTTTCTCAGTCCCTTGGGATAATGATTCTTCATCATCCCGCCG
The DNA here is from genome assembly GCA_017456905.1 of Clostridia bacterium. Taxonomy (GTDB): domain Bacteria; phylum Bacillota; class Clostridia; order Oscillospirales; family CAG-272; genus CAMEON01. The sequence goes on along the minus strand of JAFTIL010000027.1, from coordinate 75,336 downwards.
TTGGCCTTGCCCCAGCCAAGAGCGAAGCCGTCCAGGACGATCAGATGCCAGCCTTTTTCATTTCCGCAAGGAAGCACGTCGCCGTGAAGATAGATTTGGGCTGTGGGAAGATCAACGGACAATGTCTTTTGGGCTTTGCCCTTGTCCAGGGCCAAAGCCAGAGTATGAGACGGCTCGAAGCGATCTCCTTTGACGACAGTCCCCAAATGCAGACCGTGGCGCAGGATACGGAGAGCCTTAGGAGGCGCAGGAAGTTCATGGGGACAGAGGTAGAGTTGATCGCCGAAAAGACAGGGAACACCGTCAAGATCTTCAGTGGTCACGTCACAAATAAAGGCCTCAAAGAGCTTAAAAGCCTTGTCAGTTGTTATCTGACCCTTGCCTGACTCCTTGTCACGCCCCTTACGCTTGCCCTTCTCGCGGGAGTTTGATACCGCTACGGGAGCGTCAGAAGACTTATGAAGCAAGGCGGCAAAGTGTCCCTCGCCGTCGGCGTGATGGGGGAACAAACGGACGGTCTTTCGAAGCTGTTCAGCATAGTCCTCGCCACCCGTGACCCAATCGGGGTTGCCGCGGTTGATCAGCCCTTTTTCGATGCAACACAGCACCGCGGGATTGACAGGATCGATCACCTCAAATTCGGGATGCGACTTGAGAAAATCCAATATGACTCCCTCATTTTCCTCGGGGGCGAAGGTGCAGGTGGAGTAGGTCAGATACCCGTCGGGGGCCAGCATCTCGGCGGCGGACTCCAAGATCTCCTTCTGACGTGCGGCGCACAGATCCACATTGTCCTGACTCCACATGGTGAGCGCCTGTTCCTCCTTGCGGAACATCCCCTCGCCCGAGCAGGGGGCGTCCACCACGATCTTGTCAAAGAAAGCAGGGAAGTGGTTTACCAGCTCGTGAGGGGCGTGGTTGGTCACCACGGCGTTTTTAATGCCCATGCGTTCTATGTTCTGGGATAAAATAGAAGCCCGTTGTGGGTGGATTTCATTGGCTACAAGCAATCCACGGCCTCCAAGGGCGGCGGCTAACTGGGTAGACTTACCGCCCGGGGCGGCGCAGAGATCCAACACCTTCTCCCCCGGCGAGGGAGGACAAAGAGAGGCGGGGATCATGGCACTGGCTTCTTGGATGTAGTAAACGCCCGCCTCATGGTAAGGATGCTTGCCCGGACGAACATTGGCGTCGGAATCATAGTAAAAGCCGTGCGCCGCCCAAGGAACAGCCGCTCCAAGACAGGGGAGCAGGGGCTTGTCCGAGGGGGAAACATCGGGGGCTTTCATGGGATTGAGCCGCAGGGCAGGGGTGTTGGGACGATCGTAAGCGGCCAAAAACGCTTCAAAATCGTCACCCAGCATGGCTTTCATGCGCGCGGCAAATGCCTCGGGTAAATTCATATATCTATCCTTCTGATCTCAATGGCCAAGGTACCATATTTCTTGATCTCTTTTTCTTCGTAGTATTGTTTCATGTCCTGTGGGTCAGCCGTCTCATCCTCGGTATATCCCATGGCGAGGGGATCTTCGACCGCGTACATAGCCTCAAAATCGGGGTACTTGCGAATGTCTGACACCACGGCGCGGAGGGGCTCACCCGTCTCGGTCTGGGTAAATACAATGGTGTCCCCAATTTTGATCTTTTGACGCTTTTCATCGTTGAGGCGAAGCTCGAGGGTCTTTTTACCGCTTTGAATGGCGGCGAAGGGGGCAGGCTTTAGCTTCATGACGTGATCGGCTTGCTTCTTTTCCTCAAGAACGGCTTCGCTTGTTTCTTCAAAAGACCTGATCTCATCGCAACCATTGCCGTATACTGTTTTTTTACTCATTTTGTTTCCTCCCAAAATTATCGGACTGCCATCCAAATGACCAAAAAGACCAGCACGATGACGCACAAGAACCCGACGGTAACACCCCATACCAACCGATTGGAACGCTTTTGGTAGGCTTTATAAGCCTCCGTATTCTTCATAGCTTCGGTAGGAAAGGGACGGGGAGCGGAGGGAATCCCAAATTCGCGGAGCCGCTTCTCCAGGGCATCAACGCCCACGTCGGTGTGGTCAAAGCCAAAAAGCGGGATGCCGTTTTCATCGAATCCGCTCAGATTCCCGAAGCCCTCGACGTAGGCTGAAAGATAGGCAATTTTTGAGAAGGGAATCACGCGGTTCTTGCCGAACAGCCTGACCAGCAGAAGGTGATCATCAGCGACGATACAGTAGTTGAAGCGGGCGTACACGTAACCGAAAAGAGACAGGGCGGCAAAAAAAGCAAGAACACCCATGCCGATGAGAAGTCCCAAAGGATTCGGCTCAAAAAAGATAAACAGAGCCAAGGCCACCATGCCCGCGACGGTTATGGCAAAAAATATGATGAAAAACAGGCGCACCGCCCGAGCGGCTTGTACGCGAAACTCCACGTGGTCGGCGTACTTTCCGTCTTCCCTTTGGATGAAGACGCCCAGCACCGCCCACACAAAGGAAAAAAGAAGCGGAAAAAGAAGTGCAAACAACGCATCCATATGTGTTATCCTCCGTAGGGTATATTATCTGTTGACGGGTTCACACCTCGCCGTTGTTCTCCGTTACAACGGGCGCAAACTTACAATTCGGGCGCACCTCTGCGGGTGACAACATCTTCCACAATGGCGGTCAGCTTGGCCGCTACCTCGTTGTCCAACTTCAAAGTGGACAGATCATGGGGCATTTCTCCAAACACAGTCATGTAGTGGGACAGAGCGGCCACACAAGAGCCAAGATAAGAAGGATGGGACTTGTCGGGATCGTATAGGTCGATCTCAGGGGCAGTCGCCACGGTTCTCGCAAAGCACAGACCCACGGGGGACACCTCGCCGTGGATCAGATCAGCGGCCTTGCAGTAAGCGTCGTACAGACCCTTGGTCATGGACTCACGGGTCCAGCCGAAGTATGCGAGATCCTCGCTGCCGTCCATGCGTCCCCAAGTGGCGTACATGACGGTGCGGTCAGCCCCCACGATGGTGGCAAGACCTTTGGCACCCACGCAGAACAGATCGGTGTTATGATAGGGGAGACAGGACTGCTCCTGCAAAATCAGCACGTCGTATTTTACCTCACCGAGCAGTTCAGCGATACGGACGGCCAGCCCGTCGGTGGGATGGAGCTTTTCGTGAGCATCGTCAAGACACTCATGTAGCTTACGGCCGCCGGCGGTGACGGAATCCACCCGCACATCGTGACCGTTTTGTCGGCAGAGGGCGGCGAAAAGCTCGGGAAGATCATAGAAGTAGGTGTAGCTGTTGCCGATAAAGAGGATGTTCATGGTGTGGGTCCTTTCTACGAAATATTTTTCAGGGGTTGGGGTTCTTTCGCTCGAGTGATACGGCGCACTCTACGTGACTCGTAAACGGAAACATATCCACAGGCTGTATCTTCCTCACTTTATACCCGCCCTTGCTCAAGGTATATAGATCCCGTGCCAAGGTCTCGGGGTTGCAGGACACATACACAATTCGCTGAGGGGCTAATTTCATAAGGCTATGAAGGAACTTCCCGCTGCATCCCGCTCTTGGCGGGTCGGTGATAACCACATCGGCGGTCTGCCCGTTTTCGGCCATGGCCTCCATGAACTCCCCTGCGTCGGCAGCGTGGAAAAAGGCGTTTTCAATACCGTTCCGTCTTGCGTTTTCGATGGCATCCGCGACCGCGTCGCGGTTGACCTCAACGCCGATCACCTCTTTTGCCCCCGAGGCCACGGTCAGCCCGATGGTACCCGTGCCGCAATAGGCGTCGATCACCGTCTCCTTGCCTGTCAGTCCCGCAAACTCCTTGGCCTTGCCATACAGAACTTCTGTCTGAACGGGATTGACCTGATAGAAGGAGCGGGGGCTGATACGGAATTCCAGCCCGCACAGACGGTCGGTAATATATCCTTCGCCGTGGAGGATATGGCTTTCGTTGCCTAAAAACAGCGCGGTGTCGGTGGGGTTGATGTTACGCACCAACGTGGAGATCTCGGGATGGCGGCGCAAAAGTTCGTTGACAAAGGATCGCTCCGAGCGAAACTCACCCTTGGTTGTTACCAGCACCACCATGATCTCACCGCTGACAAATCCCTTGCGGATCAAGACGTGGCGCAGAAAGCCCTGTCCCGTTTGGAGATCAAAGGACCTGATCTTGAAATTCACGCACAGCTTGCGGATGGTTTTAAGGATAGGCGCGGCGCACTCGTCCTCCAGCATACAGGACTCCACCTCCACGATGCGGCGGGAGGCGGATTGGTAGACCCCCGACACCACCTTGCCGCTCCTCCCACGGAAAGCCGCTTGGATCTTGTTGCGGTAATGGGTAGGATCCTCCATGCCGATGATCTCATCCACACGTCCAAAACGGCCAAGGAGCTTTATCAGCTTGGCCTGTTTCAAATGTAATTGTTCTTCATAGGGGAGGTTCTGCAGGGAGCAGCCTCCGCATTTCTTAGCGTAGGGGCAGGGGAGCATGGTGGGTTCCTTTCATTCGTGTCGTTATATTCAATCAATTTCGATATGCCAAAGAATCCTTTGGCACGTAACGTAAGCGTTTTCAACGGGGATACCGAACTCCTCACAGCCGATCCAGCCGACGTGGCCGTCCAGGACGGTAAAGGTGAAGCCGTTCTCTGTCTTTTCAATTTTGGAGTCCAGAATCAAACCAACCTTTTCCTTAAAGGTTTCTTCGGTGACACCGCAGAAGCGCACCGTGATGATGCACCCCCAAGTGGTGTCCAGCGTGACCGTCAGATCCGTCTCCGTCTCAGTACAAGCAATGGGCTCGGCATCATGAAAATGAAAGGAAACGGTTTCCAGCGAAGCGGCATCGGTTTGGGTCTTCATTTCAAACCAATCCGGCAGGGTGATGGGGGCGGCATAAGGAGCAAAGCGTTCGTCCTCGGTCAACGGGACGGTTTCCCCTGCAAGAAGCCGCTCCATGAGTTCATGATCGTCCATCAACCAATCGAGACCGCTCCATTTCTTTTGGGCATCGCCGTATTCGTTGGAAACGATGTACAGACTTCGAATCGACCTGGGATGCGGATATCCCTCCTCCCACACGCGCAACCAAAAATCCAGCCTTTGCACGTAGGAAAGGGAAGGATCTAATCCGATGGCGGCAGATTCTCCACCCGCAAACTTGATGGCAAAGAGTGGGGACACATAGGTGGAACCGTCTATTTTTTTAACAATGGCATAAGTCATGAGTGCGCACTCCTTTCGGGGATGGTATCAACTTGAGACGCGGCGGGAGCAAGCCCCCGCCCTACGGGGGCAGAATGAGCTTACAGCAACCCCCAGAAGATCCAAATAAACAAATATCCGGACAATACCGCCGTCAAGGTAAACGGCACGCTGATCTTCATGAAGTCTTTTGCCTTGACCTCGTAACCCTCCTTGCGGAGAATACCGATGCCCGTGATATTCGCGCTGGCACCGATGGGGGTGATGTTGCCGCCCAGCGTCGCGCCAACCAGCAGACCGAAGTACAGAACGTAAGGCTCCACGCCCATACCCGCCGCAACACTTGTCACCACGGGGAGCATGGTCAGCACGTAGGGGATGTTGTCAACTACGGCTGAGATCAGCACAGAGGCGAAGACGATAACGGTAGACATGAGGAACAAACTTCCGCCGCCAATGGCAACGAGACCTTCGGCAAGCTTATCAATGACCCCCGCCGAGGTGATGCCCTGAATGACCACGAAGAGGGAAGCCAAAAGGAGCAGGGTCTGGTAGTCCATCTCCTTGAACACGCCTTTAGTGGAGGCAAGGCTCTTGGTGCGGCAGAGATTGACCACGATACCCACCAACAACAGCACCATGCAGATGATACCGTTGCGGAGGTTATAGAGGGTCAAAAGTGCGCCGCCCGCGGGCTGGGGAATGAAGGAGGCCAGGATCAGCGCCGCTACAACGCCCACCATCAGGAAAGAGGGAACCAAGTCGGTGACTTCGGTTTTGTCGGTGAGCTTCAGAGGCTGGGTCTCCTTGCGGAAGATGAAGAGTAGGATGACGGCCGTCAACGCCGCGCCCAGTTCCACCGCCCAGAAGATACCGGGACGGCCACGGAACCAGAAGAAATCAAAGAAGGTCATGTTGGCATAGCCACCCAAAAGAATAGATGTGGTGTCGCCTACCAAAGTTGCCGCGCCTTGCAGATTCGACGATACCGCGATGGAGATGATGGCGGGCACGGGGGATATATTCTGCTTCTTGCACACCGCCAAAGCGATGGGCGCGATCATCAGCACGGTTGCCACGTTATCCACGAAAGCCGACACCACGCCCGAGAGCACCGCCATGGCCACGATGGCCATTTTGACGTTCCCAAACTTGGACAGCATCACGTCGGCAATGCGCATGGGCATTTTGGACTCAATGAACAGGGTCACGATACCCATGGTGCCCGCGATCATCATGAGGATGTTGAAGTCGATGGCACCCACGATGGTACCGAGGCCGAAGTCAATGTCGGCGCAGAAGAAGGTGAGCCATATAGAGAAGACCACGGCAGAACCGAGGGCTATGTAAGAGCGGAACTTCGGCAGAGTGAAAAGAAGTATGTAAGTGATAGCGAAAAGAATGATGGCAATGATGAAGGGGGACATGGGGAGGCTCCTTTCGTTGTTTATGAAAAATTTTACTTCAAGAGCTTCTTTACGAACTTAATACCATGCTTGTAAATGGAAATAGACGCGCGGTCAGACACCATATAAGCCTTCCTTGTGCTGTTATCCACTAAAACTACCACGGCCGAGTCGGTTCTGATTTGACCTAAAGTGGCAGTTTCCGTCAGGATGAACGCCGTGGCTTGTTTGGTCAGAAATTTGAGGTTTGCCTGACTCACGGTATCGAGAAAGAAAAACAGAACCAGGCATTTATTCTTGTTGCTGTAGTTCTTTCGGTCAAATTTTTCAAGCTCACCGCCAAATTGCTCGGCAAGATCGTAGCCGTCCGCGCAACGGACAAAATAATTGACGTAATCCTTGGAAAAAGAAAATTTTCTTTTGTAGTAATACTCAAAATCTCTCTTCTCAAATCCCTGTTTTTCACAGGCGTCTATCACCCTTTGTTTGGTGACTCCTTCAATGATATCGTATTTTTGGTTGGCGATCTTTTCGGCCTTGACCCGCAGTTCATATTCCATCATGCGGCCAAAATTGGAGATCATGATCACCAGAGCCATCACGCAGGGAACAAAGGCTGAAATCCCGATGGGTGTGTAGATGGACGAGCTGACGCCGTTTTCTTGCAGGATCGCCACCACGGTAAGCAGGGCAAAAAACAGAAGAAACAATCCCAAACCGAGGATCAGCAGCTTTATATAGCCCTTTTTGGTCAGTTCTTTTTTGTGTTTCATAAGGGGACCCCTTCCTGTCAATGTTGTGTCTTTTTTCTTGAGCACACAACATTTTCCATATGTATCAAATTCTCAAAAAAAATTATTGATCGGTAAAAACCGAATTTTTTTCGTCCGGAACATAGAAAAATTGTTCAGGTCCCGTATCACGCATCAGAACCTTTTTGTCCTTGAACTTAACAGAAAGAAGATAGAGCACGTACAGATCTCCACTACAGCCGCCGACGTGAAGGCCGAAGAGAAAGGCCACGATCAGATAGTACAGCGGGCTGACAAAGTAGAGAATGACGAGGAGCGGAAGCATCAGAAGTGTGAAAACGGTAAAAGGTGCTATGACCGAAATCAAAGCGGTTCTGCGGTAGGTATATATATGGGGGACACCGCAAAACGCGCAGCTCCAGCTCAGGCCGAAGGTCAGCTTCTCACCGGTCAGCGTCTTGTAAGCAATACCATGCACAAGTTCGTGCAGGACGACGTATCCGATCATAGCCCCAAAGAAGACCGCATACGCAACCAGGAGCTGCACGTATTCCATGTCCAGGATGTCCAAGGACAGCTTGTCGCCCAAACGTAGGAGAAGAACGGCAAGAATCATGACGACTGCCAAGACAGCAAGCGCGATCAAGTTGAAAATGATGCCGAATTTCGCGTCCTTGGCGTTGATGTATAAAGCCTGCTTGTAGCCCGTAGGCAGCTCTCGTTCAAAATTTTGTTGTTTGGTTGTTTTCATGTTAATTTCCATTCCGCCGCCTGATGGCGGCAAAAATATACTTTGAAATTCGATCGTGTCGCTTTTGTGACAAAATGGATGGAGCTCATTTTAGGGAGAATTGTGCGTGAAACAGTGAACTTGATATTTCAAAACACTCATTGTATTCTTCGCGAAAGGCAACTAATTAAAACGACAAAGGAGCACCACATTCTCAACATGCCCTGTCCTCGGGAACAGATCAACCGGCTGCACCTCGCCGATCTCATACCCCTCGTCTCTGAACACGGCACAGTCTCTCGCCAGCGTCTCGGGATCGCAGGAGATATACACAACCCGCTTGATATCCCGCTTGGAGATCTCTTTGATCAGCTCGGGTGTGGTGCCCTTGCGGGGCGGGTCGATGATGACAATGTCGGGGGAGGGAACTTCGCCCTTGTCAGCGGGAGCGAAGATACGGGCGGCCTCGGTGGCGTCGGCGCAAAAGAACTGCGCCACGCCCTCGGGGATCAGTCCCAGATCTGCGTTATGCTTGGCGTTCTCCGTGGCGCAGACCACCGCCTCGGGGACGATTTCAATGCCCACCAGACGGTGCACGCGGTCAGCCATGGACAGCCCGATGGTGCCCACGCCGCAGTACAGATCCCACAACACCTCGTCACCTTTGAAATCTGCCATCTCGGCGGCGGTGCTGTAGAGTAGCTCTGCGGCATCGTGATTGACCTGATAGAAGGAGCCGCCGCTGATGCGGAATCGCTTGCCGCACAGCGTATCTTCAAGATAGGACTGCCCCCAAAGGGTCACGTACTTGGCACCCAGCACCACGTTGGTGCTTTCGGTATTGATGTTCAGAAGAATACCCACGATGCGAGGAAACTTGCCGATCAGGGTACAGACCAAGTCCTCTTTTGTGCGCTTGCCTCCGGGCAGCTCGCGGCTATTGATCACAAGGCATACGTACAAGGCTCCGTCGGCGGCGGTACGGAGATAGATATGCCGCAAAATCCCCTTGCCCGTGATCTCGTCATAGGCAGGGATGCGGTTTTGGTTGAAAAACTGACAGATACAGGCCACGATCTCCCCGAACACCTCGGGCTGTAGCGCACAAGACGTGGCGGGGATGAGCTTGTGGGATTTGGCGGCAAAGAAGCCCGCCTCTACGCCGTTCTTGCCCTGACGGACAGGGTACATTCCCTTGTTGCGGTAGCCTTGGGTCTTGCCCGTGGACAGAACAGGGCGTACCGCCACATCGGGTAACCCTGCCATTTTGAAGGCTTGTGTCACTCGATTATGCTTGGACACAAGCTCATCCTCGTATTTGAGATGTCGGTAAACACATCCGCCACAAGCCTCGGGGGCGGTGCAAAAGGTTCCTGTCTCCCGCATGGGGGACGGCTTGACCACCTCCACAAGTTTGCCCACGGTAAAGGAGGCGGTCTGCTTGATGATCTCTGTTTTAACAACGTCACCCGTCACCGCGCCGCGCACGAATACCACCAGCCCCTCGGCTTCTTTGGCTTCTTTGGGGAGTCGTCCCACACCGCATCCTAAATTGTTCAGATCGGTGATCTCTACCGTATAGAGTCCATATGACTTGTCCTTGCCGTTTTTACCATTCTTTTTTCTCTGATCAGACATAAAATTCCTTTCCGTCCTCCAGACGCAGACAACCCAGTCGACCGCCGCGACCCAATCCGCAATCAACGAAGATGGTACCGTTACCGTAGAAGATGCGATCTGCACCACCGTTTCCGTCGGTGGTGGGGGTATGGCCGACGATGATGGTCTTATCCTCGAAATACTTGGCGGTAGGGTCAAGAGCCTCGGAGAAAAAGTCATCGGGCTCCAGCCAGTCAAGCTCCACGTCGGGAGTGAAGTCGTAAATGCCGCAGTGAAGCAAGAGATAGTCCTCGCCGTTTACACTGATCTCCTCATAAAAGGGCATATCCGACAGGTAGTCCAGCACACCCTCGCGGGCATCGTCATCGGGAAGTTCACGATAGGCCTCCATGGTCTTGGCGCCGCCCTCACTTACCCACGCGGTAAACTCGGCTACAAAATCGGGATCGGGGGCCTCACCGTTCTGTCTGGCTTGCATCATTTTTTCGTAGCCGGAAAGCATTTTGGCCGCTTTGAAATCATGCTCGCCAGCAATGGGATAAACATTACTGCGCAGGGACAAATCATTGACGAGTTCAATGGAATCGGGGCCGATGTCCACGATATCGCCGAGAATATACATGACGTCTCTTCGCTGGCTAAAACATATGGTATCCAGGAGCCGCTTGAACTCCTCCAGGTGTCCGTGAAGGTTGGAAACTACGTAAGTCATAAGATAAATTTCCTTTCTTTATGCTTGTGATGCAGGATTTTTAATGTTTTCGTATATGGCCATGATCTTCTCAAGGCGGTGATTCAGTCCGGATTTTGTGATGGCGGGATTATGAAGCTCGGCCAGCTCTCGAAGGCTTACCTCGGGGTGGCCGATACGAAGCTTGGCTGTTGCCTGAAGATCGGGGGGCAGGGAATCCAGCAAATGATGTTCTGCAAGATATTCAATGGCACTGATATATTTTGCAGCCGCAGACATGGAGCGCTCGATGTTTCTCGTGTCACAGTTGGTGGCACGGTTCTCGTTGTTTTTGATCTCGCGCTCCACTTGGGTGTTGAGAATATCGAAAACACCTGTCGTTGCGCCCATGAAGTTAAGAAGCTCTACCACAGCGGCTCCGCTTTTCCAGATAAAGCCAACGTCGCCGCTTCTCCGCGTACTGCCGGGCATGGAGTCGATGTTCATGAACAGGGAGCAGAGAAGATCTGCCCGTCCGTCTGCTGGGGTCTTGACCTCCAAGTGGTAGGATTTTTGCGGGTCGTTTACCGTGCCTGATGCCAGAAACACGCCCCGTACGAAATTGGAAGTACATTCAGCACAGCGAAGTCCCAAGAGCTCCGCCAGCCTTTCCTGATTGGCTTCAGTGGCTTCTGAGAGGAGGGCCAGCGTTTTTAATATCTGCTTGTGATGATAGCGAACGTTGAGGTAACGGTGAGCGCCCCGTGTTTCAAAAGTGATCTCAGGAGAGAGACGATACTGATTCTGAAACAGATCGGAAATGAAGGCTGCGTGATTCTCCGTCGTTTTCGCAGGAAGAGGATATTTTAAAAGCAAGCCATCCCCCCGTACTGCAGGCAACTGTGAACCATACAAAAGACCGTATAAAAGAGATTTCCGACAGCAGGTGTTTTTGGGTGTATGGGAAACCAGTTCATCTTTTATTTGAGTGCAATAGGACATTTTTAATCTCCGTTTCGCTTGGTTGTGATATAACGGATCTCTCTTTCCAAGGTCACGCCAAAGTTGACCTTTACTACATGAGCTACGTGCGCTACCAGTGACTTGATATCCTCTGCCGTGGCATCGCCCGTATTAACGATGAAGCCTGCGTGCTTCTCGGATACCTGTGCACCGCCGATGCGGAAGCCCTTTAGACCGCTGTCTTCAATGAGCTTTCCTGCAAAATACCCTTCGGGACGTTTGAAAACGCTTCCCGCGTTGGGGAGTTCTACAGGCTGCTTTAGGCGGCGTGTTGTCATGTTTGCCGCCATTTGGTCAACGATGATCTCATTGACACCTTCTTTCATGCGAAGGGTCGTGGACAGAACGACGTATTCGGGATGCTCTGTAAATAGTGAATGACGGTAGGCAAAATGGAGGTCTTCTTTATCGGCGGTTATGATATCACCCGTTTGGGGATCATAATAATCAACGGAGTGGACAATGTCGGATATTTCTCCTCCAAAGGCGCCTGCGTTCATGACAATAGCACCGCCAATGGTTCCGGGGATACCGTACGCAAAGGCAAGACCTTCCAGGGAGCGTCCTTCGGTGGCGCATTGTCTTGACAATACGGTCAACGAAGCACCGCATTCCGCAGTAACGTTGGTGTAGCCTTCTTCATCGGCAGAATGGAAATTGACGTTTTGCATACCTGAGGTAAAGATCACGAGACCCCCGTAGCCTTCGTCATCGAAAACAACGTTACTTCCCTTACCCAAAAGGCAAATAGGCAGGGACGGGGTCATCCGCTTTACCAGTTCAAAGACCTTGACCAGCTCTTCTCGGCTTTGAGGAGACACTGTAATGGATGCAGGACCTCCCACACGAAAGGTGGTATGCTTTGAAAGCGGCTCGTCAAAGGACAGGGACGGACTGATGGAGGAAAGAGCCTCCAAGAAGTCCATATATGGGTATAAATAGGTTGGCGTAGACATGAAGTCTCTCCTTTTGTCAGTCTAAAATGATCTTTTCAATCTCGGAAAAGCTTTGCGCCACATAAGTTGCGGGGATGTGCTTCGGCAGAGGCTTGCTTTGGGGATTGAACCAACAGGTGTCAAGACCTGCGTTGATCCCGCCTTGAATGTCCGACGTGAGAGAATCACCTACGACGATGGTCTCTCTCGGGTCAAACCCTGGGATCATGTCAGATACGATATCGAAATAGGCTTTTTCGGGCTTTGAACATCCCAATTCTTCAGAAATAAAACAGTTTTCAACCAGAGGAGCGATGGGGCAGGGATCAAAGCGGCCCTTTTGTACGAAGGTGTTACCGTTGGTAATGATAAACAAGCGGCAACGGCCGTACAGGTGTTGGCATAGCTCAAGGGCACCGTCCAACAGATAAGACTTGGTAGACAGAGCCATCAGATAATCGTTAGCCATGTTCGTTGGATCGTGGTCCAGGCCATATTCCTTGAAAAATTGAGCAAAGCGGTTGATACGGAGATATTCGCGAGTAATCTCTCCTCGTTCCAGCATTTTCCAGTGATCGTCGTTGATCTTTGAATATCTGTCGATGATCTCTTGACGGGTGGGGATGCCTCTCGCAACAAGACACTCGCAAAGGGCATCGTGCTCTGAGCGGGTGAAATCCAACAGGGTATTGTCAGCATCCATAAGGGCGATTTTATAAGGCATGGTTCTTACTCCTAATATATGCTATGCGCTTGGGCGCAGTAATCTCATGATACAACTATACATTATAATATTATAGCAGAAAATTCGCATGATTTCAAGTGGTATCCCACATATTGCGATAATTATTTCATCATAATTCCACATATTGTTTTCTCATAAAAATTTTTGAACTTTTTTTCAAAACCCTCTTGACAAACCGAAAGTGTTGTGATATAATACACGAGTGCTCAGGAGAGCACCCTGCGGTGTTAGCTCAGCTGGATAGAGTGCCTGGCTACGAACCAGTAGGTCGGGGGTTCGAGTCCCTTACACCGCGCCAACAAAAAAGCCCGAGGCAATAGCCTCGGGCTTTTTTGTTGCTGTTGTGTTTGGGATGAGAAGCTCCGTTCAGGTTGCCAAATGAACAAGAAATGATTTATCTGCAGCGACGAAGGAGCGGATAGCAACATGACCAGCTTGCCGCTAAGCGGCGAGGTGTGGGTTCGAGTCCCTACACCGCGCCAACAAAAAAACGCAAACCACCATATTTTTGGCTTGCGTTTTTTCTCATTATATGGTACAATATACACATAAAATATCAAAGGAGGCTGTCATGAAAAAAGCCTTGAGCCCCCTCAATATGATTTTGGCCTGTTTTTTGACCGTGGTCGCCAACGGCTATCTGCTCATTCGCACGTATCCCGTGACGCTGGCGGCTGTGATTGCCGTTTTTTTGATCATCATACTCCTATCCTTCAGAACAAGGCTGAAAACTACCACGGTTCGGCTGATCTTTTGTCGCTTTGGCGCAAATCTCTTGACAATGTTCGCGCTGTCGCTGATCCCGTCCGTGATTTATCACGTGGTTCTGCTCATACTTTACCTGCGGGGGGATTATATGGTGATCGTCTGGAGTGCCGTGATGTGCATCTGCGTGTCGGCCTTTGTCTTTTGGGCGGGGATTATCAGCGTTTACTGTTCCTCGGTGCAGTTGGGTATTCGATGGCGCGTGATCGGTGCCGTCTGCGGTATGATCCCCATCGCTAACCTCGTGGTGCTGAACATTATCATCGGCACCGTCACGGAGGAGGTAAGCTTTGAGATCAGCAGGGAAGTGCTGAACAAAGAAAGAGCCGACCAAAAGGTCTGCGCTACCAAATACCCCATTCTGTTCGTCCACGGCGCGTTTTTCCGTGATTCCAAGCGGTTCAATTATTGGGGACGTATCCCCAAGGAGCTGGAGTGTAACGGTGCTAAAGTCTATTATGGGGAACATCAGTCAGCGCGTCCCATTGCTGACAGCGCCGTTGAGCTGAAAGAGCGTATCCTGACCATTGTGGAAGAAACAGGCTGTGAAAAACTCAATATCATTGCCCATTCCAAGGGCGGCCTGGACAGCCGTTATGCTATCGCCAAACTGGGAATGGCGCCTTACGTGGCTTCTCTCACCACCATCAACACCCCGCATCGCGGATGTGTTTTTGCAGATCGTCTGCTGAACTTTGCTCCTGCTTCCGTGCAAGAAAAGGTCGCAAGCGTTTACAACACCACTCTCAAAAAGTTGGGTGACGAAAGCCCTGATTTCCTTGCTGCCATTTCGGACCTGACTGCTTCTGCTTGTGAGATCTTCGACAAGGAGCTGGCGGTACCTGACCCCATCGTCAGACAAAGCTTTGGTTCCAAGCTCAACAAAGCCACGGGCGGTCAATTTCCGCTGAATCTTTCCTACCGTTTTGTCAAATATTATGACGGCGCCAACGACGGTCTCGTGGGAGAAGACTCCTTTGCCTGGGGGGACACCTATACATTTATCACCACCGAAGGTAAGCGCGGTATCTCTCACGGAGATATGATCGACCTCAACCGCGAAAACATTCCCGGATTTGACGTGCGCGAGCTCTACGTGGGACTTGTGTCGAATTTGCGACAGCGAGGGCTGTAAATGACTTTAAAGGGACAGGCAGGCGGATCTGCCCTGATTTATCCATGTTTCTCTTGACATAAGGAAGCTTTTAGTATATAATAAAGTATCAATCATCCAGAAATGGAGCCGTATATGGAATCTAAAAATTCAACGAATCACTTTAATCAAAATGTCCGTCCCGCTTTTACCTGGGAACGGGTCATCTGTCGCCTGATTGCCGCTTGGTGTAGCTTTGCTGCTATCAATCTGTTTACTGCCGAAGGAGATTTCTTTAAGCTTTCCTTTGCTCAGGACACATCCATGATCCGCGTTTTTCTGATGACTGCCTTGTTCTTTGCTATCTATTCCATTATCAACATTCTCGTAAACGAATACGAAAGTGACACGTGGTTTCTCATGACAGCCGCCACTATCTGTGTCGCACGTTGGCTTTCGGTCTATAACAACAGCAAAAATCAATTTTTATTTATGATGGCGGTCATCGTCATTTACGGTCTGTTTGTGGTCTATTTCGTTCAACGAAACGACCTCTTGTGGCAGAAGTGGAATCCCGGCAAAAGAACCGTCTGGACAGTGGTTATCCTTTGCGGTGTGTTCAGCGGTTTTGTCATTGCCGCCATTACCTGCTGCCGCTATCTGACCTTCTCGTCGCCTAATTTTGACTTTGGTCTGTTTGTCAATATGTTCCATAACATGAAGGAGACGGGCCTCCCGCTGTCCACCGCAGAGCGTGACGTGCTCCTGTCCCACTTCGTCGTGCATATTTCTCCCATCTACTACGTGCTTCTGCCTTTCTATTTCATTTTTCCTTCGCCCATGACCCTTCAGATCGGACAGGCTGTGGTGTTGGCTTCGGGCGTTGTTCCCGTCATGCTTTTGTGTCGCCATTTCAAGCTGTCGGGGAAGGTGACCATGCTGGTGACCCTCATCTATGCTCTTTATCCCGCGCTCTCGGCAGGCTGTTTCTACGATATTCACGAGAACTGCTTCCTCACGCCTCTGCTTTTGTGGATGTTCTATTTCTTCGAGCGTGAGAAATATCCCTTCATGTATCTTTTCGCCTTTTTGACCCTCATGGTCAAGGAGGATGCGGCGATCTACGTGATTCTGTTCGCCCTGTTTGTCTTGCTGTCAAAGAAAAAATTCCTACACGGCGGTATTCTTATGGCAGGGTCTTTGGCCTATTTCGGCATCGCCTTGGCCATTCTGCAGGCCACCAGCGCCCACTACGCCGAAATTTACGCCAATGCCACCCCCAATCCTGCCATCAGCGGACCCATGATCAATCGATTTAACAATCTGATCTTTGACTCGGCCGAGGGGCTCATCGGTGTTATTAAAACAGCACTGGTCAACCCCGGATATCTTCTGACCCAGTTGTTTACCACCTCAAAGAGCGGCTGGGAAAAGTTTATGTATTTCTTCCAGATGTTCCTGCCCTTGGGACTTTTGCCGTTCTGCACCAAGAAGGTGTCCCGCTGGCTACTCATCGTACCTGTGCTCATGAACCTGCTTACCAACTATCAGTACCAGTACGACATCGGGTTCCAGTATCATTTCGGCATCATTGCCTTCCTTGTGTATGTGGCTATCATCAATCTGCCCGAAATGCACCTTCCTAACCGCAGGATCATGCTGAGCTTTGCCGCTGCAGCCTGTTGCTGTATGTACCTGGTTTCCGTTCTTCCCAAATACACCACCTACACCGACAGATGGGAAGCAGGGAAGGACACCTATCAAAAAATGGATGAGATCCTGGACACCATTCCCGAGGATGCTTCTGTGACTTGTTCCTCTTTCCTGCTGGCTCATGTGGCTGACCGCGAGGAGGTCTACGAGCTTCGCTACCACGGCAACGTGGGAGATACCGACTACGTGATCTTCGATGCCCGTTATTCCATTGACGAAGAGCAGCTCAATGCTTACCTTGACCAGGGCTACGTGGTCAAGGCGGAGCATAAGGGGATGCTGTTGATTTTGGAAAAGGCGGAAGGTTAATGGAAAAGCACTCAATATCCCGTTTTACGGTGTATATTGAGTGCTTTTTTCATTTTTCAAGATTGATGGTTTCAATACGTGGGAATACAAAAACAGCCTATGATTCCTAAAGGACTCATAGGCTGTTTTGGCACCCCCAGCGAGAATCGAACTCACAACTGCCCCTTAGGAGGGGGCTGTTATATCCATTTAACTATGGAGGCAGATAAAACTTTTCCCCGACGGTATCGTCGGGGAAGTATGGCGCTTGATCCGCCTATGGTGGGCCATCAAGGGCTCGAACCTTGGACCAACCGGTTATGAGCCGGTAGCTCTGACCAACTGAGCTAATGGCCCTCATGTGAGGAAAACTGATCGAACGCGACATATAGTATATCACAAAATACCGCCGTTTGTCAATAGATTTAGAAAATTTTTCTCACTTCTTATATTAAAAAGATTTTGTATAATTGTGGGGAATTAGTTTCAGCGGGACACAAGAGAGCATCATGTGTCCCGCTGAGCTATGTATTGTTCGGTATTGTTACATCGTGATTATTTGCAGTTAGCAATCAGCTCTTCGACCCAAGCCAAAAGCTCAGCCTTCAGCTCCTCGGAGAGACCGCCGCCGAAAGGACCGAAACCGCCCAGATTGATGAGCTTGGTACCAACGAGGTTGGTGCCTGCGCCGGAAATGACCTCGGACAGCTTATCCACCACAGCCTGATTACCGTCTACCAGAACGGCAACGTTAGCAGCGCGCTCCTTCTTGAATTCACCACAGAAACGACGGACAGCGTCACTGACATCATTCTTAGCACTCACAGCGATGATAACGATACGCTCGCGATCGCAGGAATATGCGGGGGGAATCTGGTTGTCCACAGCATTTACGGGAAGCTCATATTTTGCCTGAATCGCAGAAGCGGCCTGAGCCATACCTTTTTTCTTGGACTCGTAAAGAACTCTCATTTTGATTGCCATAATCTTTATCCTCCTAATAACAGCATGATCTTATCAAGACAATGCATCTTTTTAATATTATAACATATTTCGTGAAAAAAGAAAAGGGATTTTGAAAAGTAATTTTAATTTGTAGGATTAAACAATTTAGGATGGCTAAAACAGGACATATTGACAACGTCAAGAAAAAGCCTAAAACCTTGAAAAACAGTATACGGACCGTAAAAAGCACCTCGAAGGCCCCAAATACGCGAATTTATGCATTTATTGTTCCCTTTATTATACAAAATTTTGATTTTGTATAATTGTGTGTATGCCGAAATCAGCACTTCCCGTCTTGAGATTCTGATCGCTTTTCTTGAAAAAACTTGCGAAGCTTTTGCGATCCTTCTTCTTCCAAACATCCAAAACTGATACTCGTGTGATGAGAATTTACAGGATGGGTATGAAGAGACCAAACACTTCCCATGGCGCCGGCCACAGCATCCTTGGCTCCACAGACGATCCTTGGGATCCTGGCGGCCATAATGGCGCCTGCACACATGGGACAAGGCTCCAGCGTTACGTACAAGGTACAATCCGATAATCGCCAGGTGCCTTTGATATTGCAAGCCGTTTGGATCGCTGAGATCTCCGCGTGGCCAAGAGCGCTTCCCTCTTTTTCGCGTGTATTATGTCCCGAGGCAATGATCTGTCCCGTACGTTGGTCCACTAAAACGGCACCCACGGGTACATCGCCGTGTTCGGCGGCCTTATCGGCTTCCTTTAAGGCTTCGCCCATCATATCCAGGTCGAAGGAGGTAAAATCCATTGTCATGCGATGGTCCCTCCTCCCGAGAACATCAGAGCAAGCAGGAGCATGATCGCTACGGATATAGCCGTAAACGTGATCATGGCGGGAGATTTCATAACGATACGGATCGACCGACTAAACGGGATAGCTTCATCACTTGAAAAACCGTTTTCAGAACGAGCGGCTCCGAAAACACCCTGTGAAGGATACTTTTCCGTTACTTCCCTTTGATGCCGTTCCTGCTTGCGTTGAACGCAAAGCAACAAAACAGCACTCATGATACCGATAAAGATAACGACAGCGTGGGAGAGATAAATGATAACGGCGGCGCTCGTCTCATCGTATCGATAGATCACAGACGTCTGGAATACGGCAAATAGATTGTTGAACATATGAATGAAAACGCTGGTCCAAATCGATCCCGTTGCTTCGTACGCAAGCGCCATAACGATGCCGGCGATCGTTGTATAGAAAAACTGACCAACGTTTTGGTGCATCAGGCCAAAGGCCACGGAGCTGACGAGAATGGCAAGGACTTTGCCGTAGGGGCGCAGATTCGTATAGATCACGCCTCTGAAAAAAAGTTCTTCGGCAAAGGCGGGGGCTAAGGACATGGTCATAAACAAAGCCACCAGCTCGGGATCGCTCATGTACTGCGAATAATCGTCTTCCGGAAGTTGATAGCCGATGAACTCGCAGAACCAATCGTTGAGAACCGCGGTAGATAACACGATGCCAATGCTCGCAAAGATCATAAGCGGCACGTAGCGATTGAATTTAGGGACGAATTTGACAGGCTCGGTGACTTTTTTCTTGGAAATAGCATAGAAAAACCATGCGGGCACCAAGAAATAGCCCAAATAACAGATGGTATCACTGAGGGCGCCCATGGCCACAGACAGTTTTTCGCTTCCTATGTTCCAGAGGATCTGATTGACCAGGAGGCTGATCTCACCAAATACAAGAGTGGATGCCACCATGATGCACAGGGCCCATCCCAAACGATTGACTTGGCTTCGTAATGCGGTTTCATTAGAAAGTGACGGCATACGGTCTCCTTTCTGCTTTGTGGATTTCTATGACAACATTATAAATCATTTCCCTAAAAAAGTCAAGAGAAAAACATGAAATGCAGAGATAAGCGCTTTACGGTATGTAGACAAGCACTGCCTTCATATATTATCAAGGGAGGTGCTTATGAAATGCCGTATTTTATCCTTTTTTATATGTCTAACCGTTATCTTTAATTGGCCGCTTCCCTGCTTTGGGGATGATACGATGACAGTGGATACTTCTTTTGATACCAAAGCATACGTTCTGCACGCGTTGGAAGCTGTCCGCGACAGTATCTCGCTAACAGATCATCCCATGACATCCAAGGAGGCGGTCAGGCTTTATCAAGAACTTTTGGAAACACAACCCCAATTGTTTTACGTCAAGCCCACGATATCTTATGCCTTTGATTCCCAAGGCTTTGTCACAGCCCTTTACCCCGCGTACACCATGTCTCCCGAGGCAGTATTAACGGCACGACGGGAGATCAAAACGTATATAGATACGTTTCTGCTGAAGCGTGACGAATCCATGAGTGAGGGGGATCTGGCATTACTTATCCACGATCATTTGGCAGCATCCTATACGTATAGCCCCCAGGGCCTGGAAAATTACGATATTTATACGATGATGACGGATGGCCACGGTGTTTGTCAGGCTTTTTCTCTCATGTATGTGTTATTGGGGAGAAGTATGGATCTGGAGGTGGATATGGTCACGTCCCTGCCCATGGACCATGCATGGAATCACGTGAAAATAGATGGTGTTTATTATCATGTGGACGTAACGAGGGATCTGTCTCAAGAAAACGGCTTATTGACTCATGGCAGATTTTTACTGAGCGATCTCGCCCTTGAGCGTTTAGGATATCACGGATATACCTGTCACGACGGTCATTCCTGTATTGACCATGGCTACGAAATATCATTGGATGGCGAACTGCAATACGAAAGTGTCTTTTCAAGTGTTGTCGGTTCGTCGTTATATCTCGGTGTGACGTGGCTCTCCTTAGATCAGAATGGCACCCTTGTTACCTTACGTTTGGGAGAATTAGATAAAACAAAAGCACGGCTGACGGAGGGAGCCGACCCCGACGAGGACGGGAGTCTGTCTCTGTCAGACGTGCTTCATCCAAATATTCAGAATGCTTCTTCCGAGGCGCTGGTCATCGTAAACACATTGCGCCAAGCGCTTGTAGAACAAGCGCTTGTAGAACAAGCGATCAACGTACAGCGGGATCAAGAGAGCCTTCTTCCAAAATCAACTCCAACCCCACCTTTTGAGGCTTGAGGCCACATTTTTCATAGAAACGCATAGCGCTTTGGTTACAGGACCACACGTTGAGGGTCAGATTATAGCATCCGCTCTCTTTGGCAAAGCCGACCACGAAGTTGTAAAGAGTTTTGCCAATATGCTGTCCGCGTAGAGTTTCGTCCACGCAGAGGTCGTCGATATAGAGAGTCTTATACTCCATTCATGAATTGATCATATTATATCACAAAAACCTTGTGTTGTCCACATATTCATAGTCCTTTCGTGAAAAAAGTGGGTTTTTAAACCCACTTTTTCAATATGACTTGATGATTTTCGTCGCAGCCCTGATCATAGTCTCAGGATCTTCGGCTACCACAAGGAGCACGTAACCGTTACAATAAGTGACCACGGCGTTTTGTACCAAAGGTTCATAATCACTTCCCTGCCAAGTACTTTTAATGGTGTCCAACCGTGTGGAGCAAACGCCCAGGACCGAAGCGATGCCGCCGCGGACATCCCGTTCGTCTACGCAACGGAATACCGCAATTTCAAAGGGATGCATGACCTCCGACAGATATACGGCACCGTCATCAACGATGGAATATTCTTCTACCCCATACCATTTTCCTGCAGTTGAACCATACAAGGCAACCAAAAGATCTGGGGGGATTTTCTCTGTTTCCTTTTCCGCAGTCAAGGATCTGATTTGCCCGTGAGGCGGATCTATCTCTTTCAGCATAGCGGAAAGCACCTCTGCCGCAGAAGCGGGGGGGTTCTTTTTCATACTGCAGGCGCAGGTAAGGAGAATGAGGCTGACGGTCAGCAAGGTGCAGATAATATTCATGACAATTCTTTTTAGGGTATGGGTACTCATATTAGAAGAAATTTAGCAAGAATTCGTTGAAAAACGCCCAAAAAGCTGATCTTTTCGGAGGTTTCGGCGGCAGAGATGGCCACGCGGCCAATCTCGTTGCCGTGACTGGTGAAAATCACCTCGCCCACTGCTTCCCCACATCGAACGGGCGCGGCTATGCTTTCGGGAAGACTGATCTTCTTTTCAACGGATGGAATATCTCCTTTTGACATAACGCAGGTAAAGGTAGGATAACTGATCCCGATCTTCATCAGCTTGCCGCCTGTGACCTTCATGCTATCCAATATCTCTCCATCACAGGTATAAAGACCGTAATTGGCAAAGCCCCAGTCCAAAAGGCGGGTTGCGGCGGCGTTTCGGATGTCACGGCTTTCAGCGCCCATGATGACGCAGATGAGGGTCATCCCATCCCGCTCGGCGGTGACGGAAACGCAAAACCCCGCTTTCTGTGTGGAGCCTGTTTTCAGCCCGTTACAGCCGCGGTAAAAACGTACCAAACGATTGGTATTTGTCAGCCCAAAGGCACCGTTTCGGATGGTGTCCATCCAAATAGAGCTGTATTCTAATATTTCTTTATGTTCAATCAGGGCACGGGACATGATGGCGATATCAAGGGCAGAGGTCACGTGGTTTATCGCTGTGTCATCCAAACCGTTGGTGTTCTCAAAACGGGTATTCTTCATGCCCAACTCGACGGCACGCTTATTCATAGCATCTACAAAGGCCTCTTCGCTCCCTGACACGTGTTCTGCGAGGGCCACGGCAGCATCGTTTGCCGAGGAAATGACCACGCTTTTGATCATGTCACGGGTGGTCATCTGTTCCCCTTCCTTCAGATAAATCTGAGAGCCGCCCATGGACGCTGCGTGGGCGCTGGCGGTGATCAGATCATCCATGGATAACTTTCCCGCCTCTATCGCCTCCATGACCAAAAGCAGGGTCATGATCTTAGTCACAGACGCGGGAGGCATGGCTTCTGTGGGATTGTGCTGATACAGCACCTCGCCCGTAGATGCCTCCATAAGCACGGCGCTCTTACAATTGAGCCCAAGGTCTACAGATTGTGTGGGCGCGTTTTCGGATATCAGCACCGGTGCTTCGGCTTGGATTGAAACTACCGGCAGAGACAGGCACATCATAATGGCGGCAAGACAAAGACAACACATTTTTCTTATCAGCTTTGACATAATTACATCACCTCTTGTCACAGAATATGGCTGTGTCTTGCGGATTATGTCATAGGGGTGAAATATTAAATTTATTAAATTTTACAAAAAGCCTTGACATGACGGCTATGATATGCTATACTCAAAGTGTACTACTTCAAATAGTGCAGTTAGGGCAATTCTGCACAGAAAGGAGTTTATAACATATGTTATTTATCGACAAGCTCTCTGCGACGCCCGTGTATGAGCAAATCATTGACGGTATTGAGAAGAATATCCTCCTTGGAATCTTTCCGCAAGGGAGTGTTTTGCCATCCTTGCGTGAGCTTTCTGTGACTCTCAGCATCAACCCCAACACCATTCAGAAAAGCTACGCCGAACTGACCCGCCGCGGGATCATCTGTCCTTCTCCGGGTAGCGGTTGTTATGTGTCTCCCAACGCCATTGAGCTCATCCGCGCCCGCGCTATGGAAAAGTTGGAGATGATACGTTCCCTTTCGGCCGAGCTTCGGCTGGCTGGAATTCCCAAAGGAGACGTGCTGGCAACGGTCAGCGAGGTCTACGCGGGGGATCCACCCGAAGGCATTTATGCCAACGCTTCATTCAACACGAAAAACGGAGGTAACAACACATGATTAAAGCTAATAAAGTGACAAAAAGCTTTTTCAGCGCAGGTATGAAGGAGCCTTACATAGCCCTCAACGAGCTTTCCTGCGAGATCCCCAGCGGTTGCATCTATGGCCTCGTTGGATCTAACGGTGCAGGTAAATCCACCTTTCTTCGCCTTTTGACGGGCGTTTACAAGGCTGACAGCGGTGAGATGACCATCGACGGTCTCTCGGTCTGGGAAAATCCCGAGGCTAAGGATAAGATCGTCTACGTTCCCGACGAGTTGTATTTCCTCCCCCAGTCCACCATGAAGAAAATGGCTCACTACTATAAGGCCATTTATCAGAAATTTAACTGGGAGCGATACTATAACCTGACCGAGACCTTTGACCTTGACGAGGATGCCAACCTCAACACCTTTTCCAAGGGTATGAAGCGCCAGGCGGCCACCATCCTTGCGCTGTCCACCATGCCCGATTATCTGTTTTTTGACGAGACCTTCGACGGCCTTGATCCCGTCATGAGAAACCTTGTCAAGAAGGTCATCTACAACGACGTCCTGGAGCGCGGCACCACCACCATCATCACCTCTCACTCCCTTCGTGAGCTGGAGGACACCTGTGACCAGTTGGCTCTGCTCCACAAGGGCGGTATCGTTTTTGAATCTGATATTCAGAACCTCAAGACCTCTCTCTTCAAGGTGCAGACCGCCTTCTCCACCCCCTTCTCTCAAACCATGTTTGAGAACGTGGGCATCGAGATCTTGTCTTATACCCAGACGGGTAGCGTGTGCTCCTTTATCGTTCGCGGTGAAAAGCAGGCTGTGGAGGCAAAGATCCGTTGTATGAATCCTCTGCTCCTGGATATCCTTCCCTTGAATCTTGAGGAAGTCTTTATCTATGAAATGGAGGCTCTTGGTTACGCCTTTAAGGACATTCTCATGTAAAGGAGGCGTTACCGTGAAAAAACGCGTCTCGACTCACTTTTTTAATTTCCGATTATATATCGAGGGACTCAAGCGGCTGAAAGTCATCGCCATGGCAACGCTCATCCTTGCTGTGGTCATATCTGCCTTGATCCCCGTGACCCATTGGATCGAATATTCGGAATATCAACCGACGTACGATGGGGTATACGGATATGACGATGGATATGTCGTTGATGAAGACGGAAATACCATTCATATAGAGGTCAACACTCCCCCTCCGCAGGTATATATTGATCGGATTGAGCAATCCCTGATTGTCCCTGCCATTTACGGCGTGATGTTCCTCGCCCCCTTCTTTCTCCTGGTGTTATTCGGTTTTCTGCACAAGCGACGGGAGTGTGACTTTTTTCACGCCATCCCCTATACCCGTACCTGTACTTATATCAGCTTTCTGTCGGCGGGGCTGACGGCTGTGTTTACCATCATTTCCCTTTCCGTTGCCGTATCGGGTATTCTCTGGACGGTCAATCCTTACGCAGAGGTTCACGCTGCCGATCTTATCCTGCAGGCTTTGGTGGCCATGCTGGGCTCGGCTATGCTGTCGGGCATCATGATGCTGGCCATCACCCTGACGGGCACGACTGCTTCTTCTGTGGTATTCTTCGGCTTCTTTTCTGCCTTCTGGCGCTATGTTCTGTACCTTTTTGAAGAGTTCTGGAGTTATCATATCTATCCTCTGGATGAACTTCCCTATTTTAAGCTCACCTGGTTTTTACCCATAGGCGCCTGCAACGCCTTGACCGAGGCTCGCTATTACGACAGCTACGCCGATTATTGGGAATTTTCCAATATCCTGTATTCCCTTCTTGTCACGGTGACCCTTTTTGTTCTTGCAGGTGTGATCTACAAGCTCCGCAAGAGCGAGATGGCGGGACAGACAGCGCCCAACAAGCTGTTGGGACATATCTTCCGCTGTCTGTTTGCCCTGCCCGTGGCACTGCTTATCTACGTTATTGGGGATAGCGCCACTGAAATTTTGATCATTGTGGTGTGTACTCTGCTTGTCTACTATATTTATGAGCTTCTGACCACCAAGAAGCTGAAAAGCCTCCCGAAAGCTACTCCATGGCTTTTGGGTGTTCTGGCAGGTGTGCTCCTTTTCGGAGGTGTCAGATTGGGCGTGGATCTCTATCTTCTTTACGAAAACGTGGAGGCCGACGAGATCAAGTCCGTGACCTTGGCCGATCCTTCCGATCTTTACGGGAATCATTCTACCTATGAAATGCTTTATCTATCGGAATGCTTTGACGGTGTGGATGACCTGACCTCAGCAGATCACGAGGCTGTCAAGATCGTGGCCGAGCAATTGGAAGCGACACAATACGGGGACAGAACGAACTGGACCAACACCCTTCTCACGGATGCCCATTGGCTTACCTTCGATATTCATTTGAAGGGCGGACGCACTATCACACGCCGTATTTACTTCGGTACAAATAAGTTGAATGATTTTAAATTCAACTTCACTGAAGGACTTGAAGCCGAAAATCCCCAATTCAAGCAAAGCGAGATGCTGGCGCTTCGCGCAGAGGAAATCCGAAACGCGGACATTTACAATAATAACGATGGTTATAGATTACATATAGCGTCAGAGCTTCTCATCAAAACCTATCTTGAGGAATACGAGCTTCTCACCCTTAAAGAGCAGACCGCACACCAAGGTCTGAACAAGTGGCAGATCCGAGAGCAAGCGTCTGTTCACGGCTATATCACTATCACCAGAGGCGATAGCAAATCAAGTACGATCTTTTTGATCACAGACAAGACCTATGAGACACGCGATCTTTTAGAAGAACTGATCATACAGCAAAATGCAGAAACAGATCAATGATCCGCCTCTACTCATTTTTATAGGAGGTTTCTCTAAGTTATGTTAAACACAAAGCTATTCAATATCCGTTTGTACCTTGAAGGTCTCAAGCGGCTCAAGGTCATCGGCATGGCCGTGGCTATTCTGTCCATGACCATCTCGGCTCTCATCCCCATCGTTCAATGGATGGACACGCCGCTCAGCAAGGAAACTGTTGATCTGATTGAACAGAACCAGCTCTGCTTCCCTCTGTATGTCGTGATCTTTTTGGCACCCTTCTTCTTTCTTGTGCTGTTTTCCTTTTTACACAAGAGAAAAGAGTCCGACTTTTTCCACGCCATCCCCTACACCCGCACTTGCGTTTACCTCAGCTTTGCGGCGGCGGCTTTAACCTTCGTTTTTCTTATCATGGCCGCCTCTGCCGCCACAGCGGGCATCATCTGGGCGCTCAATCCCTTTACCACCTTCAGATTTTGGGAACTGATCACGCTGACGCTCATGTGTATGCTGGCCGCCGCTGAGATCTCGGCCATCATGATGTTGGCGCTTTCCCTCACGGGTACGCCCACTACCACCATGCTGATGTTTGCCCTGTTCACCCTGTTTACACGCTTGATCATGTTCTATCTGTCAAGCTGTATTGACACCAACATGGATATCATCTATCCGCAGGATCTGCCCTATCTGGGCTTTGATTGGTTTTTGCCCTTTGGTATGTTCAGCTATGCCCTCAACGGCAGTCGGTATATTGATTTCAACCCCTTTGAGTCGCCTGCCAACATCATCTACTCTTTGGTAGTGACTGTGGTTCTGTTTGTTGTCGCCTGGTTCTTCTACAAAATCCGCAAGAGTGAGATGGCGGGAAATACCGCCCCCAACCGTATGGCACAGCACATCTTCCGCATCCTCTTTACCCTTCCCTTCATTCTGCTCATTCCTATGGCCCAGATCATGGAGGAGGGTAAAACCGAGATCACCCTGCTTCTGGTGCTTGCCGTTGTGACCCTGTTGGTGTATTACCTTTACGAGCTTATCACCACCAAGCGTTTCAAGGGCTTTGGCAAGGCCACCCTGCTTCTCCCTGTTCCCGTGATCTGCTGCTTCCTTTTCGTAGGCGCTTACCACGCCGTGGAATGGACCGTTTTCAGCATGACGCCCGACGAGCCCTCCGACGTCATTTCTGTCTCCATTGACGAGACCAATGCACAATGGGACGATTATCAACAGTACCTGCTTCAAGACAGTGCTTCCTATGACGAAGAAGTGATCGGCATCATGGTTTCAAACGCTGTGGAGACCGTGGAGTGTGACCGCTTAGATGATTATTCCTCTTTCCTTAAGAGGCAAGGTAAATACGATCCATACGCAGGAAAATATAGTGTCGAATGGATGACGGTTGATTTCAAACTCAAAAACGGCATGACCGTCACCCGCCGCGTTGCTTTCACGGATAGTGAATACAGCGAGGTACGCTACAAGTACATCAACACCATCCATATAGACGAAGATCTGTTCTGGTCTCTGCCTGAGGTGGAGGAGCTCACGCACGTTCATGCGGAATATTTAGAGGATGATATGTACGTAGAGTCTGTTACCTTCGACTTGGATGCTCAGTTGAAGGCTTTCTATAAGGTCCTTATTAAAGAGTACAATACCTTATCCGCCGAAGAAAAAGAAAAGCTTCGCGGTACTTACTATTACGAATACGAGGGTAATGACAAAGGTCAAAATCGCTATTATAGCTTTGGTATCAACGGACGGATTTCCGGAACCAATGAAAAATTCTATATCAATCTGATCGTTCCCGAGGACCTTCTGCCTGAGACATTTAACTATCTGCAAAACATCGATTAAGATATCAATTAAAAAATCCGATGGGGAGAGACACTTCCTCATCGGATTTTTGTTGTATTGGGTTACGGTTCTTCCGTTTGATACTGCGCTCTGGGACCGCCGATATAGGCAGGTCTCGTGCGGGCGCAGATAAGGCTTGCCTCACCGATCTTGCTTACAGACAAGCGCACGGGAACGGCCACGCGTCGCAAATGCATCCCTATGAGAGTGCCGCCGATATCCATGCCGGCATGGGCTTTGACAGTCTCCACCGCCACAGGGTCAGTCATATGCTCCCACGCGGTGGTGGCAAAGGAGCCGCCTGCCTTGGGCTGGGGCTTCACCCAAACGGGATCAAGACCGTACTTTTCAGCGCAAGTTCGTTCTATAATGATGGCACGGTTAAGATGCTCACAGCATTGAGCGGCTAGGTAGATACCTTTCTCTGCGAGGATGGGCGCAATGGCTTCATAGAGCGCGACAGCAGCCTCCATGGAGGAATTCTTGCCGATGCGCTGACCGATCATTTCCGAAGACGAGCAACCGATGACGAGGATCTGCCCTTCGGTCAGTCGGGCGGCCTCAATCAGTTCGCGGACGGCGATCTCTGCATCTCTCGCAATTTCTCTTTCAATCATATCAAACATATTGATTCCCTTTATAAAAGTTCTTGAAGGGGTCGAGGGAAAACTTCTTTCAAGAAGTTCCCCCTTGTGCGCCCCTTAATAAAACGTCGCTACTTCCTGCTGGGGCTTTTCGGCCATGGTAAAGTTGGGGGCATAGAGGACGGGGCCTCGACGACCGCCATAGAGCTTGTGAGACTCCAGCTTGATCTTGGCGGTAACCGTGATCCAATCACGGGTCTTGAGTGTCACAGGCAGGGTGAAATTACACACGAGACCGCTGTAGGCGATGTCATCGGCACAGCAGGTCATGATGTGACGGCCCACAATAACGGCGTGGTTGGAAAGCTTATTATCACGGGCAACCATGCCCTTGACGGTGACGGTCTTGCCGTCGTACTTATCCATTTCTTCAGACAGATCGCGATACCAAAGGGCAAAGTCCTCGTCCTTGATCTCAATGACGGGTGCGTCTACGTCGAAAGGCAGGGGGTCTACAATGTCATCGTAAACAATGCTCCTGTCGGGATACTCGTAAGCGATCTGAGCGCGTCGGGAGATGCCGCGGACGATCTTGTGGGCCTCTTCCTTGTTAAAATCATCGGGCGTGCGGTTGATGACGACCATCTCGGCATCCATGAGCTTGTCAAACATGAGAGATCTCATGTTTTGGTTGTAAACGAAGAAGGTCTTGGCCTCGGCAAAGAGGATCTGCTGGTAGATGGCCCAGGCTTCGGGCATATTCTCATAGAGAGTTTTGAGCTGCCACATCCCGTTGTATTCAATGATGACGCGGTTGGGCTTGTATTTTTTGTGCATGGCGGAGAGTAGGTCGTAGGTCAGATCCTCTTCGTCCTCCACCGTTTCGATATAGCAGTTCTTCCCTCCCTTGGCGAAGCGGGAAGGCTCGAGCTCCTCAATGCCTTCCTCGCAAAGGATGATGAGGGTGCGCTCGCCATTGTCAAATTTGGGATTTTCCATGCTTTCTCGGATCATGGAGGTCTTGCCGCTCTCCAGGAAGCCTGTGAACAGATATACGGGTATGCTGTATGCCATAATTTCTCCTTCTTATGCCAGCGTCACACCGAAAAGCTCGGACAGAGCGGGCAGATTCAGTTTAGATCCAATGACACAGAGACGACCGATGACCGCAGGAGCCCCGCTACGCACGTCGGGCTCCCCGGGAACGTAGTCGAAGTGGATCCAATCAGACCCTTCGGTGGCGGCTACGATGCCCTTGGCACGAAGGACGATACCGTATTTTTCCTCGTTGAAGAGTTCAGCCAGCTTGACGGCCATATCGGCCTTATCGAACTTCACGACTGTCTCGGCACCGCAGCTGATGAACACCTCATCGGCGTGGTGATGGTGGTCATGGTCGTGATGATGACCGCAACAGCACTCGCCGTCATGATCGTGATGATGCTCATGCTCATGATCATGATCATGGCAGTGACACTCTTCGTCGTGATCGTGATGATGGTGATGCTCATGCTCGTGATCATGATCATGGCAGTGACACTCTTCGTCGTGATCGTGATGATGGTGATGCTCATGCTCATGCTCGTGATCATGACAATGGCATTCCTCGTCGTGATCATGATGATGGTGATGCTCATGCTCATGGTCATGATCATGGCAGTGGCACTCTTCGTCATGATCGTGGTGGTGATGCTCGTGGTCATGATCGTGACAATGGCATTCCTCGTCGTGATCATGATGATGGTGGTGATGATGGTGTGTTTCCTCGGTCAGTCTTTCCAGCTCTGCCTCCAGGGTATCCTTGCGTTCCATAGCGGCAAGAAGATCGGCACCGTTCAACTGATCCCAAGGAGTTGTGACGAAAATGGCAGTCTCGTTGTGGGCGGTGAGGCGAGCCACAGCGTCAGCCACCTTTTCTTCGGAGAGCTTGTCCGTGTGGGACAAGACGATGCAGCCTGCATTGGCTACCTGGTCATTGAAGAACTCTCCGAAGTTCTTCATGTACATCTTGCACTTCCCTGCATCTACCACGGTGGTGAAGCTGTTGAGGACAGCCCCTTCTGTGGCGGCGTTCTGCACGGCGCGGATTACGTCGGAGAGCTTGCCCACACCCGAGGGCTCAATGAGGATACGGTCGGGGTTGTACTCGGTCAGCACCTTGGAGAGCGCCTTACCGAAGTCGCCCACCAAAGAGCAACAAATGCAACCCGAATTCATTTCGTTGATCTGGATACCCGCCTCAGCCAAAAATCCGCCGTCGATGCCGATCTCACCGAATTCGTTCTCGATCAGCACCAGCTTTTCGCCTACGTAGGCCTCGGTGATGAGCTTTTTGATGAGGGTGGTCTTACCGGCACCCAAAAAACCGGAAAAAATGTCGATCTTTGTCATGTGTATTTACCTTCTTTAAATTAAATATTTCTAACTTATTGATTATACTCTTTTTAAGGATGATTGTCAAGGGTTTTGGGGAGAAAAAGATGTCCCGTAGAGATGACAGCAGGAGCATATCACAGACCTGAAAGACAGATCTGCCGTTTATGTGCCGTGCTGACGGAATACATTATACGCCTTTTGCCCTCAAAAGTCAATCCCCGTTTATAGGTAAAAATGATCTCTTTTCGCAAAGGAGAGAGACGAGGGAGTGGGCAGGCTTTGGGGCCTGCCCACTCCCTCGTTACTTGACTTAACTCAAACTCTACTAAAATCAACTTATCTTGGAATTAACTTGACTTAACTTAGGTGCGACACCCCCTCGGGTACCCCCTTGGACAACCCCGCGGGTACCCCCTTGGACACCCCCTTGGGTACCCCCTCGGGTACCCCCTCGGGTACCCCCTCGGGTACCCCCTTGGGTACCCCCGACACGAAAAAGAACCCCGCCAAGAAGATTTGACGGGGAGAGTTATTATTATTCACCGCGATACACGAAGTTGAGTCTGCCCAGAGGCGCCACGTCGCCTTTGTCATAGAAGTCTTCGATGTTGCGATACTTCTCTCGGCTGTCGGCCACCTTGAACCACAGGGTGAAGTTGTCGTGATCCAGGCCGATGACGGCGCGGGGGACGCTGATCTTCATGACGTCGCCGCGAACTTCGTAACGCAGGAGCATATCGGGCACGTCCACACAGGTAAGGTCGTCGCCTTCGCCCACGACTCTGCCCAAGGTGGTGGTGCCGTCCTTGCGGGTGTGGTGGTTGAGGACATACTGGTAGTTGGAACCGCCCTTGACATTGAGGAAGATCTTCATCCAGGAACCTGCGCCCAGAGGATCCGAAATGAGATCCTTGGTGCGGATGGTGAAGGTGATGCTGTCCTTATCGTGCATGACGGCGATCTGATCCATGACATTTCTTGCGGTGAAGTTGGTGTAGATCACACCGCCCTGACCCTCGGCGTGGCGGTTCATGTCTCCGTCCAGGAAACAATCGTACACGGCGGGAGATGCGTCAAAGCTCTTTCTCCACTCCACGGCCACACTCTTGACAGCGGGGTATACAGGAGTTTCATCGGTGCCCTTGTACTTGCGAACGTAGCTGACCAGTTGCATGAAGTAGTTGTCGAAGTAGCCGCCACGCATCATTTCCAAATCACGGCTGTACTCGTAATTGGCGGCGTCCACAAACATAACGGGGCGCTCGGGAATGCCCGACCAGTAGCCTGCGATCCACTCGTTCCATCCCGTGATCAGTACGATGGGCGGGTCGGTTTCGATGGCACGATCAAACTGCTCGGCAAAGTTATAGCCCTTCTTCCATGCGTCGGGCTCAGGGTCATTTGCTCCGTTATGGTAGGCGCGACCACAGTTGGAGGTCTCTCCGTAAAGGACAGAATCCCCGAAACGGATGTTGCCGCTGTGCTGTGCCACAGACACGTTGATAACCTCGTCCACGCCGTCCAGGTTGGCGAAGACGCGTTGGGGGTGGGTGAAGTCCATCCAAGGCCAGCCGCCCAGCTTGTCGGGCTCGTTGGGCCATTGGGACATCTTGATATTGAAAAAGTCACGGCACTCAGGGGTGCATTCTTCCTTGACAGCGATGATGACGGGCTTGCCGTCCAGGCAGAACCAGGTGTCCTTACAGTAGCCGATCTTGTAAATGTGGTCGTAGATATCCAGAACCGTCAGACCGGAAGAGGTATTGGTATAGAACATAACTTGAGGGATTTTCCAGCCCTCGTCGTGGTATTCCTGCAACACCCGCATGACCAGCTTGGCGTTTTCACAATAGATAGCGGCGTTGGTGGTGTCGAAGAAGAGGAAGTCAATATCCGCTTGCATAAGGAGCTTCATGTGTCTGCGGACTACCCACTCGTCATTGGAGTAATAATAGCCGTAGAAAGGCTCGCCCCAGTGATGATACACGCCGTGACCGCCCCAGAGGGGAGACGCGGGCTTATAGCCGATATCGGGGTCCTCGGCGACGATCTTGGAGATGTCGTAGGGCTTATGGCGGCCGTGTTCACCCAGCCAAAGGAAGTAGAACATGCCTACCAAGCGGTTTTCACGGTTTGCGGGCGCGCCGGTTGAGGTATCGGGAGTGGGACGACCAAGGGCGTCAACGGCCATCAGGGGGCCACCTGCGACTTGCTTTTTGTAGTTTGTCATCATGAAACTCCTTTCGGGGTCAAAATTCGATTTTTTACGGGGTATCCCGTATCTATATTATACCTGCAAGGTTTTTATTTGTCAATGCGTTTGGGAAAATTTGGGTGGAATTTCGGCGTGAGGTGTTGTAGAACCGCACTGCGGCTAAACAACAATTTACTATTTCTCTCCAAGTCCACAAGAGAGCATAAAATACCTCGCCGTTTCTTCGGGTGTGGTCTTAGTTCCCTGGCTCAGCCACCATTTGACCGCCTCGGCAAAGCTCCCTGTCAGGTGATTGAGCAAAAATTCTCGGGGAATTTCGCTGTGGAAGGTTTCGAGATAGCCATCAAAAAGAACTCGTAGGTGGGCTTTGAAGTAGTTCATGAAAAGCTCTCCGCTGTCTGACAGGAGAATGCCCGTCAAATCGGTCTTTTTTTCGCGGATGTGCCATAAAGTGTGAGAGAGCTTGCCTTCCAAGTCATAGTCCTTTCCTCCCCAGGGACAGGGATCTTTTTCAAAAACGTGGTCAAAGATCTCGGCACACATGGCGTCGAGAAGAAGATCTTTGGTCTCGAAATGGGCGTAGAAGGTACTTCGCCCTACGTCAGCCTCGTCGATGATATCCTGAACGGTGATGTGGTCATAACGTTTCTTTTCAAGCAGTGTTCGAAAGGCCGTGAAAATGGCTTTACGTGTTTTTTGTTGACGGCGGTCCATAGGTCTCCTTTCTGAGGTGTAAATTGTTGTTTGAAGGGGTACGGTTAGGGAAAACTTTTTGAAAAAAGTTTTCCCTAAAACCCTTTCAAAAACCTCTAACAAAAAAATATTTGCCAAGAAATCAAACGGCGGAAAGAGGGGGGAAATCTCTTGACCCGTCGAGGGAAATTCGCATCATAGCGAGTGCCCCGTTTAACGCCCATGTGGGGCCCCTACCCCACAGCGATATCCAAACTTCCTATCGCGGGATGTTGTTTGCATGGGGTGAACACCCCCGGCATTGGCTGGCGGCACTGCCGCCAAACAACAATTTACCATACAATTCAAACAAAATGTTCGGTATCTTACATATCTCTCATTTTGCTTCTTGTTTTTTATCCGATTTTTTACTATAATATAATCAAACAATGTGTTCGGTAACGAATATATTATACATCAAATTTCCTGCATTGTCAATACAAGGAGGATCTATGAAAGAATTGCTCCATGAATTCGTGGAAAAATTGGAAAGTGTGCCAGCCACCATCATTGGCGGTGTTTCCTTAGTAGCAAGCTTGCTTCTGTCTATCTTCAAGGTG
This sequence comes from Clostridia bacterium, assembly GCA_017456905.1. Lineage (GTDB taxonomy): Bacteria > Bacillota > Clostridia > Oscillospirales > CAG-272 > CAMEON01. Next base: position 40,575 of record JAFTIL010000027.1, on the reverse strand, counting down.
GTGGTCCCTGTTTATCTCGATCCCGCCTGGATCGCTGTCTTTGTTTCGGGCATTCCCCTTGCGGTCTTGGCGGTCAAGCGCCTGATCAAAAACAAGGGCATCAGTAAAATTTCTTCCGCCCTGCTCATCACGGCGGCTATGATCGCCTCGGTGGCCGTAGGAGACATTTTTGCCTCGGGTGAAATTGCCTTTATCATGGCCATTGGTGAGATTTTGGAAGACAAGACCACTGCCCGCGCACGAAAGGGCCTGAAAAAGCTCATCAGCCTTACCCCCGTGCAAGGACGCAGAATTACGGACGGAAAAGAAGTCCTGGTTCCTGCTGAGACTATCCGGGTAGGTGACGTGCTCCGAATTCTGCCGGGCGAGACCATCCCTGTGGATGGTATGATCGTCAGCGGTGAAACCTCGGTAGATCAATCGGTTATGACAGGAGAATCTCTCCCGATAGATAAGAGTGTTGGAGATAGTGTATTCAGCGGTACCGTGAATCGTTTCGGTTCGATAGATATCAAAGCCGCCAAGGTAGGAGAGGACTCATCTCTCCAGCGTCTCATCCGCATGGTACAGGAGGCTGAGGATAAGAAGGCACCGATGCAACGTATTGCCGATCAATGGGCCTCCTGGCTCGTTCCTGTGGCTTTACTTTTGGCCATTATCTCAGGTGTCGCCAAATATTTCATGGGAGATCCTGATTTTCTAATCGTTGGCGTGACCATGCTGGTGGTATTCTGCCCTTGCGCTTTGGTTTTGGCTACCCCTACAGCTATCATGGCGGCCATTGGACAGGCGACAAAGCACGGCGTTATTATCAAATCAGGCGAGGCCTTAGAGAAGATGGGCAAAGTAGATACGGTCGCTTTTGATAAAACAGGAACGCTGACCTATGGTAAATTGGACGTTTCTGATGTGATACCGTTTGATCCCGCTCTCTCTGAAGATACTTTGCTCATGCTTGCGGCATCAGCCGAAAGTAAGAGCGAGCATCCTTTGGGCAAGGCGATCGTAACATATGCCAAGGCGCAGCAATTACCCTTGACCGAGACTGATGATTTCCGCATGGAAGCGGGCAAAGGTGTGTCCGCAAAAGTCAATGGCAGGTGCATGTATTGCGGTCATGAGCATTATTTAAAGGGGCACGGTATATCTGTCAGCGCACCGATCAGCGAAGCCTTGGCTCATTTGAGACAGCAAGGAAAAGCGGTGGTGATCTGCGCAGAGGATGACCGTATTGTAGGGGTCATCGCGCTGTCTGATACGCTGCGTCCCACGGCAGGTAATATGGTCAGAAGCTTAGAGAAAAATGGTGTAAGCTCCGTCTTGCTGACGGGTGACAGCCAGAGGGCGGCTGATTATTTTGCGGATAAAATCGGTATCTCCAAAGTGAGGGCTGAGCTTCTGCCGGAAGAAAAGGTGAGCAGCATTGAAGCTATGCAACAAAATGGCAAGGTCGTCTGCATGATCGGTGACGGCGTTAACGACGCTCCTGCCCTCAAAACAGCCGATGTGGGTGTAGCTATGGGAACCATGGGTAGTGACATTGCCGTTGAGGCCGCTGATATTGCGTTGATGGGCGATGATATTTCCAAGCTTCCCTATCTCAAACGCTTGTCTAAAGCAACTGTCAACACAATACGTTTGAGTATTTCCCTATCGCTTCTCATCAATCTCGCCGCTATTATTCTGTCCTTCTTTGAACTGTTGACGCCTACAACGGGGGCGTTGGTGCATAATGCGGGATCAGTTTTTGTCGTTCTTATAGCGGCACTTCTTTATGATCGGAAATTCAAATAACCGTCTCAAGGGTATGGTTCAAGCCATACCCTTTTCTTGACTTTACATAAAATTTACATAGAACTGAAATAGCCGAGATATCCATTACTTTCAAAAAATAAAATTGGGGTTGGCTCGAAAAGAGTCAACCCCACGTTTTTAGTCATTCAGTTTTCAGCAGCGATTCGAATCGTACGATCCAACCAAAGAGCTGTATCGGCACGAGTCATGAGAGAACGGGCGTCTGCGTTGCCATCCTCGGGCATATGAATACCTAAAGATTTGAGTGATGTGAGGGCTTTGGCTGACCAGGCGGGCATATCGTCGGTGTCTGCAAAGGCGGTAACGGTGGTTTGCTTTGCATAACCGATGATGTTGCTGAGGATCACGGCTGCCTCTGCTTTGGTGATGGTCTCATCAGGACAGAAGCAAAGTTTACCGTCGATCTCCTTCCCTGTGACGTATCCCCTTCGAACCGCAAGAGATACGTATCCAGCCATGGTATCGGGGATGGCAGAGGCATCGGCAAAGGAAGGCGCGGATAAACCCGCAATATCTTTTTCACCGATACCTGCGGCGTGCATAGCAGTGACCAGAAATTCAACGCGACTCATGGCCTCCGCGGGCTTGAAATAAGTATTCGCGCCTACACGGGTCCCGTTCATCAGCCCGAGAGAGCTGATACGCAGGATAGAGGCGGCTGCGATCTCACCGTCGATATCGGCGTATGTCACGGAAGTGGGCTTTTCTGATACCATAATGTTGACAACGGCTGAGGTGCTGTAGTTGCCGTATTGATCGCGGACTACGTAGGAAAACGCATCCGTACCCGTATAGCCTTCATCGGGGGTATAGGTATAGGCACCTGTATGGCGATTGGTGAGCACTATCCGACCGTGAGAGGCGTATCTGACGATCTCATAGGTAACTTCATCCCCTTCGGGATCATAAGCCGAAAGCGTACCCGAGGTTTTGAGATTGGCGAAGGTTTCAACAGAAAGCGAGATCTCGGGGGCGAGACTGACGGTGGGTGTATAGTTCATGGTGCTGATCAGCTTAAAACGGCAGGTCACGTCATAACCACTCCCGTTAACGGACATAGTCACCGTGGCTTCACAGGGACGGCTGTCATCAGTAGCGGCAAAGGAAAGATTGGAGATACTGCCTGCGGAAATGACCTGCCCCTTGGATGCTCCCATAGAACCTGCATAAAGGGTTCCATCGTCAGTATCCGGAAGGCCTGTGATGGTAATGTAATTCAGTTCGGATAGATTCATAGCTCGGCAGATATCTTTTGCTGTCAGAGTGATCTCGTTCCCACAGATCCCCGTGAAAACGATTTCGTCTTGGGCGGCCAACACACGAAGGCCGTAGGAAATGGGTGCATACGTAGGCCTTGTCACCGTACCCGACGTGCTTCCGTATGGTACTGCTTCGTGGTCTTCAGCTTGTGTCTCTGTCGCCGATATCGTTAAGGCTGACAGAATAAATAACGACAGAACCAACGCAGATACAAGTAAAATGCTGAATAGGCACCGCTGATGCCGCGGACCGAGGATTCGAATTTTCATGATGTGTTCCCCCTTATAAATTTCACTATAATTTATGAAAGGTGTGTGTTGTTCATGACAGAAATGAAAAAATTACCCGACCTTGTATATACCGCTTTTGCCCTGTCCATAATCCAATCAAGAAGCGAAGACATATTTTCGCCCAAAAAAACGGAGGAACGTATCATGCAATTCAACCTAACACAGAAAGAAACTACCCTGTTAAAGGATCTCAAGGAGCAGGAAAAGCTGTGTGCCGATAAGTATCAAAAACACGCGGCCTGCGCTCACGATCCTCAGCTCAAGCAGTTGTTCACCGAGCTTTCGGGGGTAGAAAACGCACATTATCAGATGCTTACGGATATCGAAAGCGGACGTTTGCCTGCTTCGGGGCAAGGCAATAACGTAAACGGACAGTTTACAGCAACCTACAATATGTCCGACACCCAAGAAAAGAAGGACGATGCCTATCTTTGCTCGGATCTTCTTGCTACTGAAAAACACGTGTCCGCCCTGTATAACACCTGTGTGTTTGAATTCACGCGCCCGGAGCTTCGCCAGGTGTTGAATAAAATTCAGACGGATGAGCAGGAGCACGGCGAAAAAATCTACCAGTATATGAAGACCAACGCTATGTATTCCTGAGACCTCTATGGTAAGATATGAGCGGATGCCTTGCGTGTCCGCTCTTTTTGAGTTAATTTATCGTCTAAATTGTAAATATTCTTTAATAACTATGGAAATTTCTTAGAAAGTGTGATATAATAAACGGAAGGTATATTTATATCATGTAAAATTACTCGCTGACGGCCAACGAAGCCGTTTTGAAAGGAAATTCGTTTATTATGTCCAAGTATATAGAAAAAGCTGAGGTGCAAACCCTGCCGTTGATCGTGTTACGCGGCGTTGTAGCTTTCCCGGGAATGATGGTCAATTGTGAGGTGGTTAAGGATAGCTTCCGTTCTGCCGCCGCCGCTCAGGCCGCCGCTACCTCGGGGGAATTGGTGATCCTTGCTTCTCTCAACGATATTTCGGAGCCTGACACAGGGGAGCCTGAAATTACAAAGCTCTGTCCCGTAGGTACTGTGGCTCGTATCAAGCAACTGATCCGCACCCCCGATGGTGATACCCGTCTTGTGGCTGAAGGCCAATGCCGTGCCACGCTGACGTCTATTATCCCTCTGGATCGCTATACCGTGGCTAACGTGGTTGCCAAAACCATTGTGTCTGATGACAACGGAGGCCTTGAAGGTGAAGCCTACATCAGAGAAGCCAATAAGGTGCTTCAGCACATCGTGCGTTATATTCCCGCCGTGGCAGAGGATATTATGACGCACGTCTCTACCATCAAAAATCCCGGCTTGTTTGCTGACTTTGTAGCCGCCAATATCCTCAACAAGTATGAGGACAAGCAGGCGATCCTTCAATGCTTCGAGCCTATGGTGCGGATCGACACCCTCATTCTCATCATGAATCATGAGATCGAGATTTTGGGCGCAGAAAACGACATTCACAGAAGAGTCAGAGCCCGTCTCAATAAACACCAGAGAGATTATTATCTTCGTGAAGAGATTAAGGTCATTCAGGAGGAATTGGGAGAAGGCTCCGAGGCGGATGAATTTTTCGACCGTATCATGGAAACACGGTTGCCTGAGGAGATCAAGAAGAAGCTCCTGAAGGACAACGAGAAGCTTATGAAGCTTCCCTTCGGCTCTGCTGAGGCGTCTGTCATCTCCAATTATCTTGACACCTGTCTCGGTCTGCCCTGGACCAAATCCACTCGCGACCGTGTGGATGTGACTGCCGCCCAGAAGGTGCTGGATGCCGATCACGACGGACTTGAAAAGGTCAAGGAGCGTATCCTTGAATTTATGGCCGTCAAGCAGATGAGCCCTGAACTGAAAAACCAGATTATTTGTCTCGTGGGCCCTCCCGGCGTTGGTAAAACTTCTGTAGCCGCCTCCATCGCCCGTGCCATGAAGCGTAAATACGTTCGAGTATCTCTCGGCGGTGTCAGGGATGAATCCGATATCCGCGGCCACCGTAAAACTTACATCGGCGCTATGCCCGGACGGATCATTCAGGCCCTTAGCCAGGTGGGCGTACGCAATCCTCTGATCCTCCTCGACGAGATTGATAAGCTGACGAGAGATGCCCATGGTGATCCCTCTTCCGCATTCCTGGAGGTGCTGGATCCCGAGCAGAACAAGTTCTTCCGTGACCATTTTATCGAGATGCCCTTCGATCTGTCGGATTGCTTCTTCATTGCCACGGCCAATACGCTGGATACCATTCCCAAGCCTCTCATTGACCGTATGGAGATCATTGAACTCACGTCCTACACGAGAGAAGAAAAAATGAGCATCGCCCGGCATCATCTGATCCCCAAGCAGCTCAAGAAGCACGGCCTTAACCGCCGTATGCTCAAGATCACCGAAGATGCTGTTACTGAATTGATCGACTATTATACCCGCGAGGCAGGTGTTCGTAATCTGGAACGCGCCATTGCATCGCTTTGCCGCAAGGCAGCAAAGAAGCTATTGGAGGACACCTCCAAAAAGCAAATCTCTCTTGGTGCTGATAGTATCAAGGAATATCTCGGTCCCAGAAAGGCTCGCCCCGATCATATTGCAGCCGAGGACGAGGTGGGAACGGTCAACGGCCTTGCCTATACCGAAGTGGGTGGTGATATGCTGAAGATCGAGGTTGCCGTCCTTGACGGTACCGGCAAGCTGGAGTTGACCGGTTCTCTTGGTGACGTCATGAAGGAATCTGCCCATGCGGCATTGACGTATACCCGCAGTATAGCTAACGAATATGGTATTCCTACCGACTTCTACCAGAAGAAGGATATTCATATCCACGTACCCGAGGGTGCCGTTCCCAAGGACGGTCCTTCTGCGGGTGTCACCATGATGACAGCCCTTGTCAGCGCTCTCTCCGGTATTCCCGTGCGCCGTGACGTGGCTATGACGGGTGAGATCACCTTGCGCGGCAATGTCCTGCCCATCGGCGGTCTCAAGGAAAAGACCATGGCTGCTTATACCGCGGGGGTCAATACCGTGCTCATTCCTGCCGACAACATGGGCGATCTTGACGAGATTGATCCTGTAGCCAAAGAAAACTTGAACTTTGTTCCCTGCCGCCGTGCCGCTGACGTGCTGGCAACCGCCCTTGTCCGAACCCCTTGACTTTTGAAAGGATACAGAACATGGCATCTCCTGTAATTTTACAAAACGTAAATCTCCGCATGACGGCGGGGGAAATTCGTCAGTTCCCTTCTGACGCCATTCCTCAGATCGCGCTGGTTGGGCGCTCCAACGTGGGGAAAAGCTCGTTGATCAATTCTCTGCTTGGCCGCAAGAGTCTGGCCCGCGTCAGCTCTGCCCCCGGTAAGACCATTACCGTCAACTTCTATGAGATAGACAAAAAGCTTTTTCTCGTTGACCTCCCCGGCTACGGCTTTGCCAAGCGCCCCAAGGAGGATCAGGTCAAATGGCAAAATCTCACCGATGGCTTCTTTACCAAGAATCCTAACATCGACCGCCTTTGCGCCGTAGCTCAGCTTGTGGACAGCCGTATCGGTCTCACGCCCGATGATGAGGCCATGGTGGACTTCCTCAATCAGGTGGGGATTCCGTATTTCGTCATTGCCACCAAGGTGGACAAGCTGAACGTCACCGAGCGAAAGAAAAATCTTACCGCGATCCTGGAGCATCCCGTATTGGCCGAAGGTACTCGCATTATCCCTTTTTCTGCCTTAAAAAACGAGGGGCGAGACGAGGTGCTGGGTTGTATTGCAACCCTTACGGGGCTGTCTTTCCGTAAATAACACGTTATCATATCGTATCCTGAAAGGAGGTTATCCTTTGAGTTATTTGACCTCTCTTCTACGCGATCTTCCCCTGTATCTGCTCAGTCTGCCCGTGCTTCTCATGGCATTTTCGGTCCACGAGACGGCACACGGCTATACGGCATACAGATTGGGTGATCCTACTGCCCGCTCTCTTGGGCGCTTGACCTTGAATCCTATCAAGCACATAGATCCCTTTGGCTTTATCTGTATGATGATCTTTCACGTCGGTTGGGCTAAGCCGGTACCTGTCAACGCAAGATATTTCAAAAATCCCAAGCGAGACATGGCATTGACGGGAGCCGCAGGACCTCTTTCGAACTTAGCTTTGGCTATCATACATCTTGTCATTCTTCGAATTGTCATGCTGTTCTTGACCGACGCTTGCTACGATGAGGCCGTGACCTTTGTGCTCAGCACCGGTCAGACCGTCTATAAAGGGTCACTGATTTTTACGATCTATTCCCTGATCGTTTATCTTTTGTACCTTGGGATCGTGATGAATATCAGTTTGGCAATTTTCAATTTGATCCCCGTCCCTCCTTTTGACGGCTCACGTATTTTTTATGCCGTTCTGCCTCAAAAGCTCTATTGGGGCGTGATGAAATACGAGCGGATCATCATGATGGTCATGTTGGTGCTGTTCTTCTTCGGCTTCCTTGAAACGCCGTTGGCATGGATCTTCAATAAGGTCACGAACGGCCTGTTCTTCGTCTCGGGTATGTATGCAGGCGAAGCGTTTACCGTCCCGGGACTTCCCGTTGACTTTGGCTTTAGCAAGACCTACGGTGTCTTGGAAGTCATGCTCACATACATTGAGCAGCTTTTGACTTTGGCTTTTTAATGAATTTTGAGAAAGGAGAGTCCACCGTTGGATACGTTACAATACCATATTGATTTTGATCTGGCTGAGCCCTTTGACGGCCCTTTGGATCTGCTCCTGACACTCATTCAAAAGAACAAGGTGGAGATCACGAACATCCCTATCGCGCTGATCTGTGATCAGTATATGGCTTATCTCGAGGCCGCTCAGGAGATGGATCTGGATCTTACCGCCGAATTTATCGTTATGGCCAGCGAGCTTATGCTCATCAAGAGTAAAATGCTCCTGCCCAAGACAGAAGAAGAGCAAGAAGATCCCCGAGCCGGTCTGGCCGAGGCCTTGCTTAAATACCAACAGGCGAAAGAGGCCGCCGCTAAAATGGCCCTTCTTTACCCTAAGTTCAGCGGCCGTATGGTCAAGGACACAGATGAAATCTCTGTTGACAAGACCTACGTGGCTGATCAGTCTGTTACTTCTCTGTGCGCTGCTGTGCGTCGCATCATTGCCTACCGTGAGGAGAAGCCGAGAGCCGAGAAGGTTACCTTCTCGCCCATGATCAGCTCTCCCATCGTGCCTGTTGAAGCTAAGATCGTAGGCATTCTCAAGCACTTTGAGGTCACAGAGGAAATGTCCCTCGATAAGTTGCTTGACGATTCTGTTTCTCTCGCCGATATGATCGCGATTTTCCTTGGTGTTCTGGAGCTTGTTAAGGTAAGGCGGCTTCGTATCGTAGAGGATGCCGATCGCGCCGGCTCACTCCTTGGTCTCGATACTTCCTTTGTCCTCGGTGAGGACAGCGGAGAAGCCATCGAAAGTGACTTTGACCAAAGCATTGATACTTCCCTGTTTACGAATGAAAAGGAGACGACCAAAGCATGAACGACGAAAAAATGATGTCCCAAGGTGAAATCCCTTCGGGCGAAGCTGATGCTGAAGCAAAAGCTTCCAAAAATCAAAAGAAGACTGCAGAAGAGGTTTCTCCCCTGGACATTCACGACGTAGATAAGGCCATTGAAGCCATTCTTTATGCTGCAGGCTATCCCGTGACTTATGAAAAGCTGTCCCTGGTGATCGGTCTTTCTCAACGTGATATCCGACGTTTTGTAGAGCATATGGCTGCAGGATATGAGGACAGGGGAATCCAACTGCTCATGTATCCCGATGCCTGTCAGCTCTGCACCAAAGAGGCATATGCTCCTTACATACGAGAGGCTTTAGGTATCCGCCGTGGCGGCAACTTGTCTGCTTCTTCTATGGAGGTGCTGGCTGTGGTTGCTTATAACCAGCCTGTGACCCGTGCTTTTGTTGATACGGTCAGAGGTGTGGACAGCTCTTATGCCGTGTCCTCTCTGCTGGATAAGGGCCTCATCGAGGCTTGTGGGCGTCTGGATGCTCCCGGTCGTCCTATGCTGTACGCTACGACAGATAAATTTCTTCGTGTATTCGGTCTTTCCACTCTTGCGGATCTTCCTGAGACCGAGGCACTTGGTGTGGCGGAAGCTGCTATGAACGATCGGGCTATTCCGCTCACCATTGATGACGTGCAAACGGATGAGCAGGAGAGCGAATAAGATCAATTTCAAATTGTGAAAATAAATGAGAAAGGAGTTCTTCTATGGTCGGTTGGATCATACTTGGAGTGTTTGGCTTTATTATCCTCCTCCTGGTGCTTCTGTTCACGGTACACGCCTATATCAATATCGACCTGAAGGACGAGCTTGCCTTGACGGTCAGAGTTTTGGGCATTCCCATAAAGATCCTGCCCAAAAAGCCAAAGAAATACAATATCAAAAAATACACGCTGAAGAAAATACGGAAACGGGATGCCAAAGCCGCCAAAAAAGCTCTGAAGAAGAGGGCTGCCGCTAAAAAGAAGGCGGCGGAAAAGGCAAAAAAGAAAGCCGAAAAGAAGGCCGAGCTTGCAAAGCTGACCAAGGCCGAAAAGAAGGCACTCAAAAAAGCCAAAAAGGCCAAGCGTCCCAAGATGACAGAGCTTATCCCTCTCGTTACCCGTATCGTGGGTCTGTTTTTCTCAAGATTCTTTGGCAAGATCCATATCAAGGTGGCGCGGTTCAACATCCGTGTGGGTGGAGGAGACGCCATGGCTGTGGCTATGACGTACGGCGTGGTCTATCAGTCCGTTGGCTATCTTATGAAGCTACTTGAAAAGATCTGCCACGTGGACGGATTGAAAAAGGCGGAGATCTCTGTGGTGCCCGATTATACCCTTGCGGGTATTGTCTTTGATTGCGACTTGACCTTCCGTGTCAGCCTCGGTAACTTGGTGGGTGCTCTCTTGAAAGCAGGATTCGCGTTTCTCAAGGGATATATCAAGATCAAGCCCGATCCCGATCATCCTGAAACCGCGGTTCCCGTCCCCGATATTCCTCACGCGCCCAAGATTCCATTACCTGTCATCCCCTCGCCGCCCTCGCCACCCAAGGCGATTGGGTCGGAGAAACCGCCGGATGCACCCCTGCCTCCCGTCATGTGACACGGCTCAATCTCTTGTATTCCATTGGAAAGAAATAAAAAAATACACATACAGAAAGGAATTACCATTATGGCAACCTCCGAAAACAAGCTGCAAGACATTATCCAGACTTCCCTGCAAAGCATCAAGACCTTGATTGATGCCAACACCATCATCGGTACCCCCATCATTGCTAACGGTACCACCATCATTCCCGTGTCCAAGATCGCTATGGGCTATGCTACGGGTGGACTTGATTACAATGGCAAGGACGAAGCTCCCAACAAGGCTCAGAACTTTGGTGCAGGCGGTGGCACCGGCCTGTCCATTCAGCCTCTTGGCTTCTTGGTTATCAATGCAGACGGCGACGTGGATATGATCAACGTAGGCGTTAAGAACCCCTCTGATCCCATTGAGCAGATCGCTGATTTCATTGAACGTTCCCCCGAGATCCTGGCCAAGGTTAAGGCTATTCTCAGCAAAGATAAGTCTGAGGAATAATTTCTATTTGTTTTGCGGACGAGGTGTCACTGTATCCTCGTCCGCAAAAGCATGATTGCTTGTCATAACCTTTGTCCGCCCTTCATATATCTTAACCGAGTTCAATCGGGAGGTCGGTTAAAATGATGTATTTTGTGCGCGACAATGGACGAGCAGCGTGGTGGCTTTTCGCTCGAAAGGCACTCCTTTTGGCCTTGGTTTTTACTCTGACTTGTCAGTTTATGACCCTATCATTTCCGCTGCGGGTCCATGCGGATTATACGGATCCGGACAAAGGAAAGATTTCCCTCGAAGGCTATCTCTTTCCTAATGAGGCAAGTTCTCTCCCTTCTGTACCTACGGGTATTTCTGCCCAAGGCGCGGTGCTGATCAATGCTGATACGGGAGAAATTTTATACAGACAAAACGAGAACGCAAGATTGCCCATGGCTTCTACCACCAAGATCATGACGGCTTTGGTGGCGGTCGAGGCACTGCCTTCCGACACTCTTGTGACGATCACGAAGGAGTCTGTAGGGATAGAAGGTTCTTCGATCTATTTGACCGAAGGTGAGGTTTTGACCTTAGAAGAGCTGCTATACGCGCTCATGCTTTCCTCTGCCAACGATGCGGCTGTGGCCATTGCCATGGCGGTTTCGGGGAGCGTAGAGGCTTTTTCTGAGCGCATGAACCAAAAAGCAGTAGCTTTGGGACTGAAAAACACCCATTTTGTCAATCCTCACGGTCTGGACGATCCCGAGCATTATACCACGGCATACGAGTTGGCCGTGATTGCCAAGGAAGCCATGTCCCACGATCTTTTGAAAACTATTATATCCACCGAGCGTAAGACCATTCCTCACAACGGAGAGGAGGGGGTACGTTTACTGCTCAATCACAACAAACTTCTTCGTACATATGACGGTGCCGTAGGCGTCAAAACCGGCTTTACCAAAAAGAGCGGTCGTTGTCTTGTCAGTGCCGCCGAGAAGGATGATTTGGCACTCATTGCCGTTACCCTCAACGCGCCCGATGATTGGCGCGATCACACAAAACTCTTAGATTACGGTTTTTCTTTGTATGATAACACGGAACTTTGCGTTGCCGGCGCTTTTGAGGCACCCTTGTGGGTGATTGGCGGCACACACGAGTACGTTATGGTTCGAAATCGGGAGGGTCTGCGACTGTCTTTACCCAAAGATAGAGGCAGTATCCGCCTTGTGGTGGAAATGCCACGCTTTGTTTATGCCCCCTTATCAGAAGGACAGATCATAGGTCACTTGGCCTTTTACGAGATCTTGCCCGACGGAGGGATGCTGTTACTTGGAAAAATTCCGCTTTACGCTCAACATGAGGTAAATGCGGTGATATATAAAAAATCGCTACTTGAGAAAATTTCCGAATTTTTCGGTTTTTGATATTGATTATTGAAGGAAGTTGAAAATGGAACCTGTCAGAATTTCAAAGTATTTTACAGATTGCGGTATTATGTCCCGCCGTGCCGCCGATGCGGCTGTGAGCGCGGGTGAGGTGAAGATCAACGGTGTGACCGCCGAGCTTGGCCAAAAGGTGACCCCGGGTGTAGATAAGGTAACCTGGAAGGGCAAGCCTGTCATCATGCCCAAAGATAACCGCAAGGTCTATATTATGCTGAATAAGCCCCGTGGATACGTGACCACCCTCAAAGACGAAAAGGGACGTCCCACAGTCATAGAGCTTGTCAAGGACGCAGGCGCTCGACTTTATCCCATTGGTCGCTTGGATATGGATTCTGACGGTCTTTTGATCCTCACCAACGACGGTGAGCTGGCAAACCAACTGGCACATCCCAAGCACGACGTTGCCAAGGTATATTACGCCTACGTGGACGGCAACGTGACCACCGAGCAGATCACGGGTATGGGCCGCCCCATAGAGATCGACGGACGTATGACCGCACCTGCCGCCGTTCGCAAGGCGGGCTATACTGAATATCATACGGTGCTGGAGGTGACCATCCACGACGGACGCAACCGCCAGGTGCGTCGTCTTTGTGAACGCGAGAACCTGGTTGTCCGCAAATTGACCCGTATTTCCGAGGGCCCGTTGCAGCTCGGCAATCTGGATGAGGGCAAATGGCGCCATCTGAACGCCAAAGAGCTGCGTCAATTAAAAGGTTTGTAAAGGAAGGTATCATCATGTTAGAAGTATTACCCATTCAATCCAAAACCGAGCAGGAGGCCATGTGTGCCCGTTGCGGCATGATCTTTGATGCTGATCTCCTGGCATATAAGGCTATGATCGACGGTGATCTCAAAGGTATTTGTCAATTTTCCATGTCTTCAAACGGTGGGCGGATCTGCACTTTTGGTCTTGTCAAGGATATGGAGATCACACCCAAGGATCGCGGTGAAGCGCTTTTCGTCATGGGACGGGCCGCGCTGAATTTCATTGATCTTTGCGGTGTGCATACCGCTTATTTCGAGGATACAAGCTTTACCGATGAAGCCATGATCAAGGCCATCGGCTTTAAAAAGAATGCAAATGATCAATGGTTTATGGATCTTACCGACTTTTTCCTGCATCCCTGCCAGCATGATCATTAAGGAATAAAACGAAGGAGGTATAAATATATGTCTCTTTTCACAGGAAAGACGTTACTCATCACAGGTGGTACAGGTTCCTTTGGTCATGCCGTGATGAACCGTTTTTTGAGGACCGATATTGGAGAAATTCGTATTTTCTCCCGCGATGAGAAGAAGCAGGATGATATGCGTCATGAGTTTCAGGTAAAGATGCCTGAGGTAGCCGGGAAAATCAAGTTCTATATCGGCGACGTCAGGGATATCTCATCGGTCAAAAATGCCATGCACAACGTGGACTATATCTTCCACGCCGCGGCGCTCAAGCAGGTTCCCTCCTGTGAGTTCTTCCCTATTGAAGCTGTCAAAACCAACGTGTTGGGCACCGAAAACGTGCTGACTGCCGCCATTGAGGCAGGGGTCAAGAAAATTGTTTGTCTGTCTACCGATAAGGCTGCCTATCCCGTCAACGCCATGGGGACCTCCAAGGCCATGATGGAGAAGGTCATCGTTGCCAAGTCACGCACCGTTTCCCCCGAGAAGACCAAGATCATGTGTACCCGATACGGCAACGTCATGTGCTCTCGCGGATCCGTTATTCCCCTGTGGATCGACCAGATCCGCACGGGTAATCCCATTACCATCACCGATGGCGGTATGACCCGTTTTATCATGTCTCTGGACGAGGCGGTGGATCTGGTCCTGTTCGCCTTTGAACACGGTGAGAACGGTGATATTTTGGTCCAGAAGGCACCCGCCTGTACCATTCAGACCCAGGCCGAGGCTGTCTGCGAGCTGTTTGGCGGCGACAAGGAGAACATTAAGATCATCGGTATCCGTCACGGCGAGAAGATGTACGAGACTTTGCTCACCAACGAGGAGTGCTCAAGCGCCATTGATATGGGTAATTTCTACCGCGTCCCCTGTGACAAACGCAGCCTCAATTACGATAAGTATTTCAATCAAGGCGATGCCGATCGCAATCCCCTTACTGAGTTTAACTCCAATAATACCAAGCTTTTGACCGTTGAAGAGACAAAAGCCAAAATCGCTTCTCTCGCATACATTCAGGATGAGCTTGCCAAGTGGGGAAAGTGATATGAATATACTGATCACCGGTGCCGCAGGGTTTGTGGGACAAAACCTGACGGCAGTTCTGCAAAACATCCGAGACGGCAAAGATCGTACCCATCCTGCCATTGCGATTGATGAGCTGTACCTCTACGATTTGGACACCGACCCTGTTCTTCTGGATGAATACTGTGCCAAGGCGGATTTCGTCTTCCATTTGGCAGGGGTCAACCGCCCCAAGGATCCCGCCGAGTTCATGGCGGGCAATTTCGGGTTCAGCTCTACCCTTTTGGAAACACTGAAAAAGCAGGGGAACACCTGTCCCGTGGTGCTGTCCTCTTCCATCCAAGCGACCCTTGTCGGGCGCTATGACAACGACTACGGACGGAGCAAAAAGGCAGGCGAGGAGCTGTTATTCGGCTATGCTAAAGAGACGGGAGCCAAAGTCTACGTTTACCGCTTCCCCAATCTGTTCGGTAAATGGTGCCGCCCCAATTACAACAGCGTGGTGGCTACCTTTTGTAACAATATTGCAAATGACCTCCCCATGACGGTTAGTGACCCCGCCGTGGAGCTGGAGCTTCTCTACATCGATGATCTCACCGACGAGATGCTCTGTGCCTTGGAGGACAAGCCTCATCGCTGTGAGTTCGACGGTATTAAGACGATACTTACTCCCGACGGGACCTACTGTGCCGCTCCCATGACCCATCGGGTAACACTTGGGGAGATCGTCCGTCTCTTGGAGGCCTTCCGAGACCAGCCCAAGACTCTCACTATGCCCGAGATCCCGGTGGGTAGCTTTGCCAAGAAGCTGTATTCCACCTATCTGTCCTATCTGCCCCCCGAGAAGATCGCCTTTCCTCTCAAAATGAACTGCAACGCACGCGGAAGCTTTACCGAGCTGATGAGAACTGAGAAATGCGGTCAATTCTCTGTGAATATCTCAAAGCCGGGTATCACCAAGGGACAGCATTGGCACCACACCAAGTGGGAATTTTTCATCGTGGTTGCGGGACATGGGCTCATCCAGCTCCGCAAGATCGGTACCGACGAGGTCTTGGATTTTGAGGTTTCAGGAAACAAGATCGAGGCAGTGCATATGCTTCCCGGATACACCCATAACATCACCAATCTGTCGGAGACCGAGGATCTGGTGACGATCATGTGGGCTAACGAGTGCTTTGACCCCAAAAAACCCGATACATTTTTTGAGGTGGTAGAATGAACATAAAATTAGATTACAGTGATATCAAATTCCAAGACAACGGCAAATTAAAACTACTCATCATCGTGGGCACTCGCCCTGAGATCATTCGCCTGGCCGCCGTCATTACCAAATGCCGTCAGTATTTTGACTGTATTCTGGCTCACACGGGACAGAATTACGATTATAATCTCAACGGTGTCTTCTTCAAGGATCTGAAGTTGAATGCCCCCGAGGTCTACATGGATGCTGTGGGCGATGATCTGGGCGCTACGGTGGGCAACATCATCAATTGCTCCTACAAGCTCATGAATCAGATCAAGCCCGACGCTCTCCTGATTCTGGGTGACACCAACTCCTGCCTGTCGGCCATCGCCGCCAAGAGATTGCACATCCCCATCTTCCACATGGAGGCGGGCAACCGCTGTAAGGACGAATGCCTTCCCGAGGAGACCAACCGCCGTATCGTGGATATTATCTCCGACGTCAATCTCGCTTACTCCGAGCACGCCCGCCGTTATCTGCATGAATGCGGTCTGCCCAAGGAGCGTACTTATGTTACCGGTTCCCCCATGGCCGAGGTACTTCATAGCAATTTGGCTGACATTGAGGGCAGCGATATCCTCACACGCTTGGGGCTGGAGCCCAAGAAATACATCCTGCTCTCGGCCCACCGTGAGGAAAATATTGACACCGAGAAGAATTTCACCAGTCTTTTTACCGCCATCAACAAGATGGCCGAAAAATACGATATGCCCATCCTCTACTCCTGCCATCCCCGCAGCCGCAACCGTCTTGAAAAGAGCGGTTTTGTGCTGGACAAGCGCGTGATCCGTCACGAGCCTTTGGGCTTCCACGACTACAACCATCTGCAAATGAATGCATTCGCGGTGGTGTCCGACAGCGGTACCTTACCTGAGGAGTCCAGCTTCTTCACCTCCATCGGACGCCCCTTCCCTGCCGTCTGCATCCGCACCTCCACCGAGCGTCCCGAGGCTTTGGAAAAGGCCTGCTTTATCTTGGCCGGCATTGACGAAAAACGTCTGCTCCAGGCCGTGGATACGGCGGTCAGCATGACCGAGGATGGCAACCAAGGCATCCCCGTGCCCGACTACACCGAAGAATTGGTGTCCACCAAGGTGGTCAAGATCATCCAGTCCTATACGGGTGTGGTGGATAAGATGGTATGGAGAAAGTTTTAATGAAAAGAGAAAAGAAAAAGATTCTCTCAATGAAAGAGCCTCAGCAAACCCAACACTTGATCTGCTGCTGGTCTGACTGCTGCATCGGCATCAACACGATGGCCGAATGCTTGTATATCTATTTCATGCTGGATGATCCTGTGTTTCTTCGCGTAGGCCTGACCGTATTCCTTGTAATGATGGCTTATATCATTTTTTCAAACATGGCTTTTAGCAAATGGCAAAGTTTTAATCCCTATGAACGATACTATAAAACGGCATATATCAGCCTTGCCGTAATCCTCGTAATAACTGCGCTATGCTCCATTCAGTTTTTTATCTTCTTTCAACATCCGCTATCCTGGATCATCCCGTTGACACTCGTCCTTTTGGAAGCCCTTGTGGCGGTATGCATTCATCACCGCTACCGTATTTACCGATATTTTAAGAACAAAAATAAGTAACAGGAGAATTACCATGAAAAAACTCGGATTCGGCCTTATGCGCCTGCCCCTCAATGACCCCAAGGACGGCGGCAACATTGACATCGAACAAACCAAGCAGATGGTTGACACATTTCTCCAGCGAGGCTTTACATATTTTGACACCGCCTGGATGTACTGCGCCTTCAAGAGCGAGGAGGCCATCAAGGAGGCGCTGGTCAAGCGTCATCCCCGCGACAGCTACACCCTGGCTACCAAGCTCCACGCCGCTTTTATCAAGACCAAGGAGGATCGCGACAAGGTTTTTGAGGAACAGCGCCGCAAGACGGGCGTTGAATATTTCGACTACTACCTGCTCCACGATATGCGCAGATCCCACTACGAGGTCTACAACGACCTGGATTGCTTCAACTGGATCATGGACAAAAAGGAAAAGGGCCTTGTCAAGCACATTGGTTTCTCCTTCCATGACAACGCCGAATTCCTCGACGAGGTACTGACTGCCCACCCGGAAATGGAGTTCGTTCAGCTTCAGATCAACTATCTGGACTGGGAGAGCGAGAACGTGCAGTCCCGCAAGTGCTACGAGGTGGCCTGCAAGCACGGCGTGCCCGTCATCGTCATGGAGCCCGTCAAGGGCGGCACCCTGGCCAACGTCCCCAATTCCGTTGAAAAGCTGTTCAAAGCCTATGATTCCACCCTGTCGGTGGCCTCCTGGGCGGTGCGCTTCACCGCAGGCCTTGACAACGTGATGATGGTGCTGTCGGGCATGAGCAACATGGAGCAGATGCTGGACAACACGAGCTTTATGATGGATCTAAAGCCTCTGAATGAGGAGGAGCTTGCTTTGGTCCACAAGGCAGCGGATATCATCAAAGCGGGTATCGCCATTCCCTGCACCGCCTGCTCTTACTGCACCGACGGTTGCCCCATGAATATTCCGATTCCCACCTATTTTTCTCAGTATAATGAGTATCTCAGCGAACGCAACGGCGACAAGAAAAAGGCCATTGCGGAAGCCTACACCAAGACCGCTCGCGAGTCGGCTTGGGCCAGCGATTGCATCGAGTGCGGTCAGTGCGAGGGCATTTGTCCTCAGGAGCTGCCCATCATTCAAAATCTCAAGCGCGTTTCGGAATATTTTGAATAAAAAAATAAGGATGCATCATGCATCCTTATTTTTTATATTTGGAAAATCAATCAATGGCAACAACGATCTTCTGACCATCAGCAACGGGCTGATTCTTGATAGAATCAAACGCATTGTTCTTGCCTTCGGACTCGTAGTAAGCGATCCAACGCTCACCGTCGGCGGGAGCAAGCTCACCGATGGCAGACAGCAGATCGTTTGCGTCGAAAGCTTCAGCGTAATCGTTGGCTGCGCAGTAGTTACCAATGATTTCACCCAGAGTGGGGTTGGTACCGGTGTAGGAAACAGCCTCGTTGGCAACCTCAGCGCCGCTGGCATCCTTGATTACAAGGGTGACGGAGATGGTAACGGAAGTGGCGGCTTCAGCAGAAGTCTCTTCAGTCTTATTACCGCTGTCGCAAGCGACCATCATGGTGCCCAACAGACATACTGCCAGAAGCAGGGCCAAAAGCTTAGAAAATTTCATGGTTAACCTCCAAATTTGAAATTTGATGGTTATATTATACTACATTTTTATTTGATTGTCAACCGGCAAGTCGAAATTTTAGTGGAATGCGAAAAATGAGTTTTAAATAGTTGGGCAAAATCACCAATCAAGTATGCAACATGACAAAAAATTGGATGATAAAAAGAAAATAAAAAGCGATCGAAACACTCAAGAGAATCAAAAATGAGTTTTTCCCCAGGCGAAGCCAACAAAAAGCTGTAAGAAGAAACGACGTCGCCGCAACGCCGCATATGATCCAGGAAAGAAAGAACATTTCCGGACCGAAAAGGAGAAGATACCAAGCGAAGGAGAGCGTTATGGCAATGACAAAAAACATTCCGCCTTGATAGCGTTTTACATCAAGCTCCGTGGAAACACAGGCAAGGGACAGGATATGACCCGCGACAAAGCCTGATACAAAATATAGAACATACCATAATAATGTGAGAAGCCAAAGAGGCGGCAGTAAATCGAGAGCATCGGTTTGATGCAGAAGAATATAGGGAGATTGAACAGCATTCTTGACGATATATGAAGACGCTATCAGGAGTATGCCGGTGGCCAAAGCCCAAGATTTATTGATATTGTTAAATAATTTGGTCAAAATGACATCCTCCCCACGTATAGATCTGATCTAATCTATGCGTAGGGAGGACGAATTATGTTTATGTTTCCCTCTCTCAAAGAATATGAAGGTAGCCGCAGTTTCTATATTGATTTAGAATGGTACACCATTGGGGGCTCTTGTGAGAAAGGGGGATAGTGCAGAGTATTTCCTATGAAGATCACTTCAAAAAACCGTTGATGATCTGCTCTTCGGCTTCCTTTTCGGAAAGACCCAGTGTCATGAGCTTGATGAGCTGTTCGCCCGCGATCTTGCCGATGGCGGCCTCGTGGATGAGAGAAGCTTCGGTATGGTTAGCGGAAATTTCGGGAATGGCGACTACCTTGGCATCGTCCATGATGATGGCATCGCACTCGGTGTGTCCCGAAGAACGCTGATTGCCGTTGACATGGGAGACAAACTTCTGACGAGACTGGTCCTTGGCCACCGAACGGGATACCACGTGAGCGCCGCAATCCTCGCCATTCATATCTACTTCAAAGTAGGTCTCGGCATACTGGATACCATGAGTCATGATTTTCTCATGGATAATGAGGGTAGCGCGGTCCTCCAAGGTTGCGGTGGTGCGACGAACGGTGGAGTCAACGCCCTTGATCTGGGCAGTTTCCATCTCCATATAGCTATCCTCAGCCATATGGATCTCGGTGGTGGGGTTCATGACACGCTCGCCTGTTCCCTCACCCGAGCCGTAATGCTTTTCCACGTACTTAACCTTGGCACCTTTGCCAACGAAGAAGCGATGGATGCCGCTGTGCTCGCTGGTTTCGGAACCGCCGTTGTGGATGCCGCAGCCTGCTACGATGGTGACATCACAATCTTCCCCAATGTGGAAGTCGTTATAGACTACCTCGCGGATGCCTGCCTGGGACAGGATCACGGGGATGTGCATACTTTCATTTTTGGTGCCGGGGGCGATGATGATATCGATACCCGAAACGTCCTCCTTCTTCTCGATGGTGATGTGCTCGGAGGAATTTTTGCCGTGGAGCTGACCGTTGATGCGAAGGGAGTAGGCTCCTTCGGGAACGCTGTGGAGGTCAGCCACCTGCTTCAGCATTTCAAGCTGGATAGCGTCAAGCTTTTTGGTTTCTGCCATATCAGACGCCTCCTTTCACGGTTTCATTGTTTGCAACGGTCTTTCCAATGGTGCCGTTGCGGGTCTGACAGCAACCGGCGCTCTTTTCGAGAAGCGCGGGAAGGACTTCTTCCTTCGTGCCGTCTGCTGCTACCTCACCGCCGGAGATTACGATGACACGGTCGGCAATATCCAGAATTCTTTCCTGGTGAGAAATGATGAGGATGGTACCCTTGGTGCGGTCATACATCTTTTTAAAGACCTCAATGAGGCTGTTGAAGCTCCAAAGGTCGATACCTGCCTCAGGCTCGTCAAAGACGGTGAAGGCGGTGTTACGGGCGTTGACCATAGCGATTTCAATACGCTTCAGCTCGCCCCCCGACAGAGAGGCGTTGACTTCGCGGTTGATATATTCCTTGGCGCAAAGGCCCACTTCAGAGAGATACTCACAGGCCTGGTGAATGTTGATGTTCTTCCCTGCTGCCATGGAAATGAGATCCTTAACGGTGATACCCTTGAAGCGGACGGGCTGCTGGAAGGCGTAGCCGATGCCCTTCTGGGCGCGCTCTGTGATAGACATATGGGTAATATCCACACCATCCAGCAGGATCTGACCCTCGGTGGGGGTAATGATACCTGCCACCAGCTTGGCCATGGTGGACTTACCGCTGCCGTTGGGACCTGTGATGGCCACGAAGCGCTCGTCGATCTTCAGGTTGATATTCTTTATGATCTCAATCTCCCGTTCGCTTCCGTTTTGGGAAGGAACGCGGTAGGATACGTTTTTAAATTCGAGCATACTCTTTTTCGTTCTTGCGCGTGGGGTGTTAGAAAGAAACGCAAGAACCTCCTTTTTTCTATTTTCTAACAATATAGTATATCATAATTCTCGCTCAATTTCAACAGGTATTGAGAAAAATTTTCAAGGAAAAATCTTTTTTTAAGAGTATTTTACGATATAGCAGCGCGAATGTGCAAATTCGTCAAAATCGACAGGTTTGTTTGGTAATTTTTGTCAATTATTTTTTGCAATTTTCACTTGCAACTTTTGGTATTTTATGGTAAAATATAGGTGTTACCAAAAAATACCAACAAGGAGTATGAGTAAATGGATTTCACAAATCACAGTAGCATTAAGGTCTTGATCGCAGATGAAAGCAGTACGGAACGCAATCAGTTGAGGGATATCCTGCATCGCGCGGGATTTCACATGATCGAAGAAGCAAGTAACGGTGAAGACGCGCTTCAAAAAATAGAGCAACGGCATCCGGATATTGTTATCATAGATATATGGCTTTCTAAATTGGACGGGATCGGCGTGATCAGGGCAGGAAGACAGATAGATTATCGACAGGATAAGATGCCCGCCTTTATCATTACGTCGCCCGTGGCCAACCAACATATGTTTATTCAAGCCTCAGGGGCGGGTGCTCAATTATGTCTCATCAAACCTGTGCGTGGAGACAATCTGATCGCTCATATTGACGAACTGATGAGGACGAGAGAGGGCCGTGTTCTGCCGCCCATGCGGGATCTTTCTCCCAACAGTCCTGACCGTATGGACGATATAGAATCTCAGGTGACCCAGATCATTCATCAGATCGGAGTGCCTGCTCATATCAAGGGATATCAATACCTCCGCACGGCCATTCTGCTCACCATCAAAGACAGCGACATCATTAACTCCGTGACCAAGGTGCTCTACCCTTCTGTAGCGAAGAAGTACAGCACGACCACATCTCGTGTTGAAAGAGCCATCCGCCACGCCATCGAGGTGGCGTGGGATCGCGGCGACGTGGATACGCTGAACAGTTATTTTGGATATACCATTCAAAATAACAGAGGAAAGCCCACGAACTCGGAGTTTATCGCCATGATAGCTGATAATCTCAGACTCAAGTATAAGCTACATTAAAATAGGAGAGCCCCCGCCGACGGCGGGGGCATTTCCGTAAAAAAATACCTTTGTTTCCTATTGATTTTTATGTGGATTTATGCTACAATGTATTTGTAGAATGCACTATGCCGCATTTCCTTTCAATCTACAGAAAGCAGGTGACCCGTATGGCAAAAACCACTATCGGTATTTTATATGATTTTGACAAGACCCTTTGTACCACGGATATGCAGGAGTATGATTTCATCAAAAACCTGGGTATGACATCCGAGGCTTTTTGGGGCGAGGCAGCAAGCATTACCGCAAAGCACGAGGTCGAAAAGATCTTGGCCTATATGTTCGTGATGATCAAAAAATGCAAGGAAAAGGGCATTCCCCTGACCGAGGCTTATCTCAACAGTTGCGGCGAGCACGTGGTGCTTTACAAGGGAGTGCTGTCCTGGTTTGACCGTATCAATGAGTTCGGCGAGTCTTTGGGCGTGAAGATCGAGCATTACATCATTTCCTCGGGAACGTATGAGATCATTCAGGGCACGCCCATCGCCAAATACTTCAAGCGCATTTATGCCTGCAAATATATGTACGATGAAAACGGCGAGGCGCTGTGGCCCGCGCTGGCGATCAACTATACCCTCAAGACCCAATATATCTACCGTATTTCCAAGGGTACGCTGGATGTGACTGACGACTACAACCTCAACCGCTCACAAGATGAAAGTCTTCGCCGCATTGCCTATCACAACATGATCTATATTGGCGACGGACTGACCGATATTCCCTGCATGAAGCTGGTGAAGGAGCGAGGCGGTAAGTCTGTGGCGGTCTATCCTGCGGGCAACAGAGAGCACGTCAAGCCCCTGGTGGATGATGCGCGTATCAATTTCGTGTGTGTGGCGGACTATTCCGCAGGCTCTACCCTGGAGAATTTCGTTAAGCTGACCATTGAGAACATGGCCACGCTGGAAAAGCTGAAGGCCAAGGAAGAGGCACAGTTAGCGCAGTATCGAAGGAATTTTGATAAGGAAGATTGATAAAATTATGACCCTCCACGGTAATACCGCGGAGGGTCATTGTCATATCACAGCATTTTCGCCCTCAATTCCTCGGGAGACAGGGGCGACAGGTCGGCGGGAGCTACGTCAAAGACGGTATAACAGCCGTTCATGCCTCTTGCATGCATCTTATGGATCGCACGGGCGTAGGCCACCAGCACGGAGGAGGTAAACTCGGGGTTGGAGTCCAGAGTCAGCTTGTACTCGATGACGTGCTTGTTTTCGTGATCCCAGCCCGTCTCTCCCGTACGGATGACGCAACCGCCGTGGGGGATACCCATATGGTCTCGTTTCAACTCCTCCATGGTGATGAAATTGACAGTGGTATCGTAATCGGAAAAATATTTGGGCATGGTTTTGATCTCGCGCTCAATGCGCGCAAGATCCGCACCCTCAGCAGCTACCACATAGCACTCTCGGGTATGCTTTTCGCGGGTGGAAAGCTCAGGCTTATTCCCTGCTCTGACGGCGTCCAACGCCTCAGGGACGGGGACGGTGTACTGTCTGGCATCCAAAACGCCTTCAATGCGTCGGACGGCATCCGAATGTCCCTGGCTGACGCCACGGCCCCAGAAGGTATAGTCCTTACCGTCAGGCAGAATGGCCGAGGCATAGAGGCGGTTGACAGAGAACATACCGGGATCCCAGCCTGCTGAAATAAGGGCGATGTTCCCTCCCTCGGCAGCCGCCGTATTTACGCGGGCAAAATGTGCGGGAATGTCGGCGTGGGTGTCAAAGCTGTCAACCACGTTGAAATCACGTGCAAGCGCGGGGGTCATTTCGGGCAGGTCGGTGGCACTGCCGCCGCAGATAATGAGCACGTCGATCTTGTCTTTATAATTCAAAAGGTCACTGGCATGATAAACGGGGACGTCGGTATGCGGGTGGACGGTGGCGGGGTCACGGCGGGTAAAGATACCCACGAGGGACATATCGGGGGCGGCGGCGACAGCACACTCCACACCTCTGCCTAAGTTACCATATCCATAAATAGCGATATTCATATGTGAGCTCCTTTGTCATTAAAATCACACGGCTATTATACCACTTTCTCCTTGAAAATGCAAGAGTTTTTTTGCCCTTTCCTTTGATTTCTTACGCTGATGGATCAATACTTTTTCTTGCCATATATGAACCTTGATTGCGTGTGACGGAGGCTACCCAATTCTTTTGTATATGCTTGTGGTGTATGGGCTTTTATGGGTGAATACTTCCCTTTTGTTCCGATCGTTTCAAGACCAACGTGGCGAAATCCCAATATAGCCGGGGGAAGATGAGTAATCACGTCGGGGACATTTCTAATGGTTCTGAAACACGAACAACGGTCATTGACTGATTTGGGAAGTGTGCCCCAAACGACTCGGGGCGAGCCAAAACCATATCCTTCTATATGGACGATATGTGGGAAACAACGGGTTATTTCTTCGGTTGCAAGAAGTGATATAGCCGCCCCGTGGGAATAGCCGATACAGGTGATTTTTCTGATCCTTATTTGACGGTCGATTTCCGTGATTTCTTGTATCACTTGTTTTTTCATAGCGTTCCAAACCTTCCAAAATCCTCGGTGACAATACCATCTTTCCTTTGGCGGAGCATCGGGATTAGCAGTTCTTGCAAAAAAAGTGAGATTATTGTGCCAATCTTCCCGTCCATCACTCCATTCAAACAAAAGATAAACGTGTTCTGCAGCGTTGTCAACCTCAAGGGCATAATCCCCGCCTTTGGGCGTATGGATATAGTGGGCGTTAAGACACCTGAGAAACAACGAGAGCAAAGGATCTGAATTCTCCATAGTTCCCTCCTTTTTATGAGGGTATGTGAAAAATGCCATTACGGTGAAGGAATGATAAATGAAAACACGCCGCGAAATATCGCGGCGTGTTTTAAGTTCAAGTCATTTTCTCTTGCTTGACTTTCTTGTCAATCACGTGACGGGAAGCCAGTTCACGGTGGATATCCTCCAAAGAAATACCCATTTGGATCATCAGTACCATAACGTGATAGCAAAGATCTGCGATCTCGTAGATCGTTTCTCGCTTGTCATCTGCCTTGGCTGCGATAATGACCTCGGTGCATTCCTCCCCCACCTTTTTCAGGATCTTGTCGGTACCTTTTTCAAAGAGATACGTGGTGTAAGAGCCTTCTTTCTTTTCAATCTTGCGACCGATGAGAAGCTTCATGAGGCCTTCGTAAGAGAACTCGGAAAGCTCATCGCTGTCGTATACGGGATACTCGAAGCAAGAGGTAGTACCTTTGTGACAAGCAGGACCGTCCGGTTCTACCATGACTACGAGGGCATCCTTATCGCAATCAGCCGTGATAGAGACGATATGCTGATAATTGCCGCTGGTCTCGCCCTTGAGCCACAGTTCCTGACGAGAGCGGCTCCAGAAGCAGGTTAGACCCTTTTCCATGGAGATCTGCAGAGACTCGCGGTTCATATAAGCTAATGTCAGCACACGCTTGGTGATGGCATCCACCACGATGGCGGGGATCAGCCCTTTTTCGTCAAATTTCAGTTCGTCAATGTTCATGTTGATCATATTTTATACCTCATATTCTCACGGGAATGCCGTGGGCTTTCAATTCTTTCTTTAAATCGGGAATGGCAACCTCGCCAAAATGGAAAATAGAGGCGGCCAGACCTGCGTCCACACCGGGGAGGGTGTTGAACAGCGTGGTGAAATGGTCGATACAGCCTGCACCACCCGAGGCGATGACGGGAACAGATACGATATCGCACACGGCTTTCAACATCTCAAGATCAAAGCCGCCCTTAACGCCGTCGGTATCAATGGAATTGACTACGATCTCTCCTGCGCCGTGATCAACGCAATATTTGATCCATTCAAGGGCGTCCATACCCGTGTTTTCACGCCCCCCCTTGGCAAAGACGCGAAACACGCCGTCTACACGCTTTACATCTACTGACAGAACGACGCATTGGTCACCGTACCGTTTGGCGGCCTCTTCAATGAGAGAAGGATTGCGGATGGCTCCCGAGTTGACGCTGACCTTATCCGCGCCGCATTTGAGAACGCGGTCAAAGTCGTTGAGGGTGTTAATGCCGCCGCCCACAGTCAGAGGGATGAAGATGGTAGAGGCCACTTCGGTCAGGATATCAGTGAACAGCTTGCGGCCTTCGTGAGAGGCGGTAATGTCGTAAAACACCAGCTCGTCGGCACCGTGATCACTATAATACTGGCCAAGCGCTACAGGCGAGGACACGTCCTTGAGTCCTTCAAAATTGACACCCTTGACCACGCGGCCGTCGCGGACGTCCAGGCAGGGGATGATTCTTTTGGTAATCATTTATTTCCCTCCTCAATAGCAGTTGCCAAGTCGATGGCACCCGTATAGTAGGCCTTTCCAATGATGGCGGCATAAAGATCAAGGGAGCGGAGACGGGTTACGTCCTCTATGGAAGAAACACCGCCCGAGGCAACGATCTGCAGATCAAAACGCTCGGCCATGGTACGATACAGCTCGTAGTTGGCCCCCATCATGGCTCCGTCCTTAGAGATATCGGTGGATATGATGGTCTTTACACCCAAAGTCTGCATTTTTTCGCAGAAGGTCATAGCGTCGTCCTCGGAGGTCTCCAACCAGCCTTTGATGGCTACCTTACCGTCCTTGATATCCACACCCACAGCGATCTTGTCACCATATGCTGCAAGAGCGGCTTTGAGAAAATCGGGGTCCTTGACGGCGGCAGTACCCAGGATGACACGGCTGACGCCTGCGTCGATATAAGCTTTGACGGTGTCCATAGAGCGAATGCCACCGCCGATCTCCACTTGGAGCCCCGTTTCGCGGGCAATCTGCGTTACGATAGGCAGATTAGGAGTCGTACCATCACGGGCGCCTTCCAGGTCTACCATATGGATCCAGGTGGCTCCAGCAGCTTCAAAATCGCGGGCGACGGACAAGGGGTTATCGTTGTAAACCGTCATATTGGCGTAATCACCTTTATAGAGTCGGACGGCTTTGCCGTCGTAAAGGTCAATGGCGGGAAAAATGAGCATAAGAAAATCCTCTTTAATCTTCGTCTTTGGGTACGGCAGTTACGATGGGGTTACCCTCTGCATCTAACATTACGGTGAGGCCTCCTGCGTATCCGCCGGTAGTCCACAAGTAGTTGACTCCGGTCTTGCGATCTACTAGAACGCGAGCCTGAAAAGCATCAAAGGCGCCTCCGCTGACTTCAGTACATACAAATCTATTTGTCTTTTCTATTTTCATGGTTCTTTCCTCACAATTCACAAAAAGCTTTCAGAATATTCAGTCCAACGGGGCCGCTCTTTTCAGGATGGAACTGACAGCCCATGACGTTACCTGAGGCCACGGCGGCGGTCAACTCGGCACCGTATTCAGCGGTTGCGATGACGGAATCGTCACAGTCGGCACCGTAGAAGGAATGCACAAAATAGACGTAATCATCAGCTTTGATATACTTGAAAAGTGGGTGCTCGCCCTTAAAAAGCAGGGCATTCCAACCGATGTGGGGGATTTTCAGGCCTGTGGGAATCACGTCGGCAATGGGACGTATTTCGCCCTTGATGAGGCCAAGGCCATCGTGTTCGCCGTACTCAAAGCTCTTGTCAAAGAGCATCTGCATACCAAGGCAGATGCCCATGATGGGCTTGCCCTTGGCTGCCTCGACCTTGAGGGCATCGGCCATGCCGCAGGTGCGGAGCTTTTGAGCGGCGTCACCGAAGGCACCCACGCCGGGGAGTATGATTCGTTCTGCTTTTTCAAGGTCGGCAGGATCAGCGGTCACCGTAGCAGTGATACCAATGGCGGCGAAGGAAGATTTCAAGGAGAAAAGATTGCCAACGCCGTAATCAATGATCGTAACGGTGGCGCTCATTACAGTGCCCCCTTTGTGGAGGGGACTTCATCTGCAAAGTCCTTGTCGATGGCCACAGCGGCTCTTACCGAACGCGCCACCGACTTGAATGCACCTTCTATGATGTGGTGGCTGTTGCTCCCTGCCATCTGCTTGATGTGTAAAGTGCAAGCGGCGTTTCGGGCAAAAGCCAGCCAAAATTCCTCGCAAAGCTGAGTATCGAAGGTGCCGACCTTCTCCGTGGGGATATTCATATCATACACAAGGCAGGGTCTGCCTGAGAAATCAAGGGCTGAAAGGATCAGCGCCTCGTCCATGGGCAGGATCATGGAGCCGTAACGGGTAATGCCCTTTTTATCGCCCAGAGCCTGCGCCAAAGCCTGCCCCAAGGTAATACCCATGTCCTCTACGGTGTGGTGGTCATCCACCCAGGTGTCACCCTTGCAGGTGACCGTGAGATCCATGCGGCTGTGGTGAGCAAACAAGGTAAGCATATGGTCGAGGAAGCCACAGCCCGTCTGAATATTGGCGACACCCTTACCGTCCACGTTGAGGACAAGGGTGATATCGGTCTCGTTAGTTTTGCGGTTGAGGTTGACTTGTCTCATGGTAATCTCCATTCATATACATTTAGAAATTCGACCGTGTCGCTTTAGCGACAAAATGGGTGGGGCCCCATTTTAGAGAGAATTGTGCGTGAAACAGTATACTTCGGTTTTGATTACTGAATTTTCACGCAGCCCTCCATAAGTATTTTGTCTATGGCTTGGATCAGTGCGTCCATTTCGGCTTGGGTTCCAACGGTGATACGGTTATAGTCGGAGATGCGGGGAGCGGTGAAATGCCGTACCAGAATGCCCATCTCCTTGAGCTTTTCGTAAAGCTTACCGCCATCCAAAGACGGATGCTTGGCGAAAAGGAAGTTGGCGTAGGAATTCGTCATTTCAAAGCCGCGCTTTTGAAGCTCAGCGGCGGTATAATCGCGGTTATCCATGACAGTCAAGCAATTCTTGCGGGTGTATTCCTCATCGGCGAGAACGCCCACGCCTGCGGCCATGGTCATGCTGTTGACATTGTAGGGATTGGTTGAATTGCGGATGGTGTGGAGATCGGCGATCAGCTTGGAATTGCCGATACCAAAGCCCAATCGCGCACCTGCCATAGAGCGGGATTTTGAGAAGGTCTGGGTGACCAAAAGATTGTCGTACTTCCCTGTCAGCTTCACACAGCTCTCCGCACCAAAGTCCACGTAGGCCTCGTCGATGACCACCACGGTATCGGGGTTAGAGGACACAATCTCTTCAATCTCGCTGACTTTCAAGGCAATGCCCGTGGGGGCGTTGGGATTGGCAATAAAAATGGTTTTGTCAATACCTAAGTAATTCTTGATATCAATGGTGAAATCATCCTTCAAGGGGATGGTTTCGTATGGAACGTTGTTACGGGCGGCAAAGACGGGATAAAAGCCGTAAGTGATGTCGGGAAAAACAGCAGGGGTGTCGGCATCGCAGAAGGCCTGGAAGGCAAAGTCCAGTACCTCGTCGGATCCGTTGGTGCAAATGACTTGTGTCGGATCAACGCCATAAAGGGTTGCGATGGCCTCGGTCAAAGCCTTGCAGGTGGGATCGGAGTAGAGGTTGAGCCTCAATACAGCCTCGGTGGCGGCGGCAATGGCCTTCTCCGAAGGGGGAAAGGGTGACTCGTTGGTATTAAGTTTGATGTATTTCCGCTCGCGGGGCTGTTCGCCCGGGGTGTATGGAACAAGCGCGGAGCGGGTGGGGGATAAATAGCGGCTCATGGTGATTCAATCCTCCAATCGCACCACGGCGCTCTTGGCGTGGGCGGTGAGACCCTCCTTCTCGGCGAAGAAGGCGACGTCGTAGCCGACGCGGGCGAGGGCTTCTTTGGTGAAATAGGTGTATTGGGTCTTCTTGACGAAATCGTCAACGGACAAGGGGCTGGAGAATTTTGCCGTACCGCTGGTGGGTAAGGTATGGTTGGGACCAGCGAAGTAGTCACCCAAGGCCTCGGGACAGTTGCGCCCCATAAAGATGGAACCGGCATGACGGATGCTGTCCAAATAGTCGAAGGGATTGTCTACACAGAGCTCCAGGTGCTCGGGCGCAATCTCATTGGCGATTTCAATGACCACGTTCAAATTAGGCGCTACGATGATCTTGCCGTTTTGGTCAATGGAAGCACGGGCGATCTCGGCGCGATCAAGGAGAGGGATCTGACGCTCCAGTTCGGCGCTGACAGACTCGGCCAGCTCCATGGAATCGGTGACAAGAACGGCGGAGGCCAGCTTGTCATGCTCTGCCTGCGATAGAAGATCGGCGGCCAGATGACGAGGGTTAGACTTGCCGTCGGCCACGATGAGGATCTCGCTGGGGCCAGCGATCATGTCGATGGATACCACGCCGAATACCTGCTTCTTAGCTTCTGCCACAAAAGCATTACCGGGACCTACGATCTTGTCGACCTTGGGAATGGTCTCGGTACCGTATGCCAACGCGGCTACGGCCTGGGCACCGCCCACCTTGAAGATCTTATCAATGCCTGCAATCTTGGCGGCAGCGAGGATGACGGGATTTACCTTTCCTTGGGCGTTGGGAGGGGTCACCATAACCACCTCGGGTACGCCTGCGATCTTAGCGGGGATGGCGTCCATGAGGACGGTAGAGGGATAGGCGGCAGTACCGCCCGGAACATAGAGCCCCGCTCTGTCCACAGGGATGATCTTCTGGCCCGTCACGATACCGTTTTCATCATTGATGATAAAGCTGTTGCGCACTTGGCGGCTGTGAAATTTGTGGATATTGGCTGCAGCCTTTTCCAGGATTTCAAGGAATTTGGGCTCGACAGCGTGGATCGCCTCGTCGATCTCAGCTTCGGTCACCTGTAGAGTGGTCAGGTCAGCCTTATCAAACTTCTTACAATAAGCATAGAGAGCGGCATCACCGTCTCGGCGGACAGTAGCGATGATATCGGAAACAATGTCCTCCACATTGACCGTGGGAGTCACACGGGAAAAAATCTGATCGGCGGAAACTTCGCCGTACTTAAGAATTTGAATCATGATATGCCTCTTTTTGATAGGTTATTTGTCTTGCAGTTGTTCCTCAAGTCCGGATACGATCTTGTCAATGGCCTCACGCTTGAATTTGTAGCCCGACTTATTTGCAATGAATCGAGCACTGATGGGAAGAATTTCTTCTTTTACTTCAAGATTGTTTTCCTTGAGTGTGGTGCCCGTCTCAACGATATCTACGATGACGTCTGACAGCCCCAAGATGGGGGCGATCTCAATGGAGCCGTTCAAGTGGATAATGTCGATATCACGGCTTTTACCTGCATAGTAGGTTTTGGCAATGTTGGAGAATTTGGTAGCAACCTTCAAGGTCTTGCGACCATCGTCGGTAAACTCCACGGGGGCTGCTACAGCCATACGGCATTTGCCTGTTTTCAGGTCGCAAAGCTCGTACACGTCGGGTTTATATTCAAGAAGGATATCCTTTCCCGCCACGCCAATGTCGGCAGCGCCTCGTTCCACGTAAATAGCTACGTCCGAGGGCTTGACCCAGAAGTAACGGACGCCACATTCAGGATTTTCAAAAATGAGCTTGCGGCTGTTTTCTTTGATGGAGGGACAAGGGAATCCTGCCTTTTCAAACATATCGTAGACTTTTTCTCCGAGTCTGCCCTTGGGAAGTGCCACGTTGAGCATTCCGTCAACGGGAATGGTAAGATCTCCATCGGTGACATCCAACTCGGAAAGCTGATCCATATAGACAGCAAAGCCAATGGCACGGCTCTTTTTGCCCATGCGGGCGAGGAGGGCGTCATATTGACCGCCCGAAAGGATGCTCTTTGACAGTCCACGGACAAAGCCACGGAACACGAGACCATTATAATAGCTCATGTTGTGGATCACTGAAAAATCGATCTGTACGCAGTCACTATGACCTGCTTCGGAAAGACACGTCACAGCGGCTGTTAGCTCCGCGAGAGCGGTTTGGACCTCGGGGATCTTTGCGAGGATGGTTTTTAGGGTATCCAGGACCACGGTTCCTTTGCCGCAGGTCGAGAGGATTTGACAAAGAACGTTGATCTTTTGTTCGTCAATGCCTTCTTCCGTGCAGAGGCGCTTGATCTCGTGGAGATTTTTTTCTCCCATGAGATTGAGAAGCTGCTTTCTTGAAGCACCGACAGTGCCCATATTATCAAGAACAGCCGAGATGATTCCCAGATGAGTGACATCCAGCACGTAGTTGTCAGATTCGGCCATCATGGAAAGGCTGTCGGCGGCGAGGGTCAGAACGTCGTTGACACAGGATATGTCTAAATCACCCACGCATTCAATACCTACTTGCATGATCTCCTTGAAATTGTCCTCGCCTCTGGGAACGCGGTAGACGTTTTCATTGTAGTAAACTTTTTGTATCGTCCCGGGAGTTTCGGGGGCTTCACGGACAATGGACAACGTCACGTCGGGCTTGAGGGCCATGAGTTTGCCGTCATGGTCTGTGAAAGTGATGATATTGTCCGAAACAAGGAAATTCTTGTTCCTGGCATAAAGGTCATATGCCTCGAATTTGCTCATTTTATAGGGGGTATAGCCATGCTCCTTATAAAGGGCGCGTAAACGGTAGACCGCTACTTCGGTCTTTGTCAGCATGGAGAGATCAAGGTCTTTCATTTTAACCTCCGTTCTGCCGCCGTACGGCGGCACAAATATACCTTGAAATTCGACCGTGTCGCTTTGGCGACAAAATGGGTGGGGTCCCATTTTAGGGAGAATTGTGCGTGAAAGAGTGAACTTCGGTTTTAGATCACTGAACTTTCACGCTATTCTCCTTGGTAGTTTTCTTGTGGAGGACAGCGCGGTAACCGCCGCTGCCGTAGTTCAGGCATTTGTTGACACGGGAAATGGTAGCCGTGCTGGCTCCCGTGGCGGTGGAAATTTCCTGATAATTTTTTCCTTCATTCAACATCTCTGCAACTTCCCATCGCTGGGCAAGGTCGGAAAGCTCGCGGATGGTGCAGATATCGTCAAGGAACGCGGCGCACTCTTCGGGAGTATCCAGCTTCATGATGGCTTCGACAAGGACGTCGCGGGCTTTGATATAATGTCGGTCGGTCATGGATAGTTCCTCTCATTCATTATGATGGGATGAATATCCATTATTTTAGCACACTAAAGCGTTAAAGTCAAGGGGGTTTAGAAAAGTTTTTTTACTTGGGGAGATAAATTGTTATTTAGCGGGGCAACCTCCGAACCTTTCGGGGGTCAGATGACCAAGGGGGGTTCAGGGGGCGCAGCCCCCTGAACCTATGATGAATGGCCGGCGGTTTCGGGGGCGGCCTTGAGCGCCCTGAAAATAATTAAATTGTTTTGCGAAGCAAAACTTCCTTGTTCCACAAGAGAATTTTTGTGGGTTCTACTTTTTCGGAAACACCAATTTTGTTTTTCTGAAATTTTCTTGCGGCTTCCGCCGCGCGCCGAGGCGCTCACGGCCGCCCTCGGCACTGCCGGCCACCCGCATGAGGTGCAGGGGCTTCGCCCCTGCACCCCCTTAGCCGCTAAACAACAATTTACCGTATTATATTTCGCTTAAAATGCTCTTCAAGCACTCGGTGGCGTGGTCAAAGGCCGCACGCTCATTGGGATAGGCATATCCACCAACGTCGCTCTTTCCGTCGGCATTTTCCAGTCCCGCAAGGCCCACGAACTCCATAAGATGGGGCTCCAAAGTCAGCACGCCGCTGTTCTTACCGTCTGCGGCCATGGCCGTGAAAAAGGGGAGATATTCCCGCAGAGCACCAATGCCCTCGCCGGGAGGCACGATATGGCCGTTCTCCAGGGCGTCCTTGATATGACCGTACCAAACGTAAGGAGCCAGGGCTTCCCAGGCAGTCATGATATCCTGCCCGCACTGGACGAAATTGGCGGGGTCAAACACAGCGGACAATTCGGGGAGCGCCTGATGGAGCTTGAGACAACGGTCAGCCGTGTCTCCGTAAATCCCCTTCTCATTCTCATGGCAGGGGCGAACACCCTGTGCCTTGGCCATGGTGCAGAAGGTATCCAAACGGCGGCAAACTTCATCAAAATAAACGTCAGATCCCTCGGTTCCGTAAAAGCTGAACAAACGGATACAGGGTGCTTCAAAGATTTCCGCCATTTCAAGCAATCGTTCAAATTGTTCTCTTTCCTTAGAAAAGTCTTCGGAAATATGACTCTTGCCTGCAGGGGAGCCAATGGACCACACAGACAGGCCGTGGGCTTTCAGATCACGGGCAAACTTTTGAGCGGCGGCCTTATCCAATGCGGCGATATTGACGCCGTTCACGCCGCGGATCTCCAGACAAGAAATTTCATTTTCCAAAAGAGCCTTGATCTGCCCTTCGGTGCTTACGGAGGCTTCGTCTGCAAAAGCACAGAGCTTTACATAAGCGTTCATACGGTTTTAGGCGACGTTCGTACGTCGTTTTATCCTTTCTTGAAATTTGGAAAACAAATGAAAATGAGGGGGAAATTATTTGTGCGATCATCGTGATTTGATTTCTTTGATATTATAGCATATCGGACAAAATTTGTAAAGAGGTCCTCCCATATTTTCTGTTTTCGAAGGACAAAAGCTTACGCCCCTCTTGCAAAAAAAGAAAAAATAAAGTATAATATATACAGCATTCCAAGTTGTATTTCAAAATGTTTTTGTGCTGCAATGGCGGCAGAATGGAGATTTATATGCTCAACAGAAAAAGCATCAAAACCGATCTGTGCGTTGTGGGCGGTGGTCTTGCAGGTCTTTGCGCGGCAGTAGCGGCTGCCAGAGAGGGAAGCCGCGTCTTGCTGATGCAGGAGCGTCCCGTTCTTGGCGGTAACGCCTCCTCCGAAATACGTATGTGGGTCTGTGGCGCTCACGGTGATAACAACCGCGAGACAGGGATCATTGAAGAAATCGCCTTGGAAAATTACTATCGCAATCCCACCAAAAACTATCATCTCTGGGATACGGTGCTCTACGACTTTGCCCGTCGGGAACCCAATCTTACTCTGTTGCTCAACTGCACCTGTATGGATGCCGAAGTGGAACAAGGTCACTTCCCTTTTGGTCGTGTCAGACATATCACCAAAGTTACGGGCTATCAGATGACCACCCAAACCTTTTTCGACATTGAAGCGAAATACTATGCCGATTGCTCGGGAGACAGCATTTTAGCACCTTTGACAGGCGCGGAATTTCGTATAGGACGCGAGGGCAAGAAGGATCACGGTGAGCCGACACACGTTGAAAAACGAGATGATTTGACCATGGGCATGAGCTGTCTTTTACAAGGACGAGAGACCATCCGCCCCGTCAAATTCACTCCGCCCTCATGGAGCGCCAAACTCACCTCGGAAAATTTCAAGGACAGGCATCTTGATATCTATAGCTCTTACGAAAACTATTGGTATCTGGAGCTGGGCGGTAACCGTGACACCATTCACGACACCGAAGAAATTTCCAAGGATCTTCTCGCCTTGGCCCTGGGCACCTGGGATCACATTAAAAATTCGGGTGAGCACAAGGCTGACAACTGGGATCTGGAATTTTTGAGTTTTCTGCCCGGTAAGCGAGAGTCCCGTCGCATGATGGGTGAATATATCATCACGGCCAACGATGTGTTGAACAATACGCAATTTGACGATGTCGTGGCCTTTGGCGGTTGGCCCATTGACGACCATTTCCCCGACGGCTTTTACCACAAAGGCACACCAAACACCAATATCCTGCCCAAGGTGCCCTATCAAATCCCGTATCGCTGTCTCTATTCCAAGAATGTGTCCAATCTGTATTTTGCGGGTCGAAACATCAGCATGACCCATATGGCCATGAGCAGTATCCGTGTCATGGCGACCTGCGCTCTGCTGGGACAAGCAGTAGGTACCGCAGCGGCTGTCGCCTGCGCATACGATTTGACACCTCACGGAGTCTATTTGGAAAAGATAGCCGAGGTACAGGCGCGGCTCATGTCCGCCGATTGCTTCCTCCCCGGGAAGTCTCGGGAGGTCAGCCGAATTTGCCAAGATACGATACTGGAAAACGGTAACGAGTGCCTTAAAAACGGGCAAGACAGACCGAATATTCTGTACGGCACCCGCGAGTGCGGTATGACTGTAAAAAACGGCACTCCCTTGATCTACCGTTTTGATCACCCTCAAACCATCGGTGCCGTACATCTGGTTTTCGACAGTGATCTTGACAGGCTATCCCTGCCCGGCGACGCTTGTGAGCGTTCCCACACCATGCGATGTAACATTCGTCTTGACTCTCCTCAAACCTATGTACCAAGGACATTATGCAGAGCCTTTACCCTTGAGGCAGAGACTGAGAACGGATGGTTCATGGTATATGACTGTAAGGATAATCTGAAGCGCGCTCACCACATACGTCTTGAACAAAGTGTCAAGGCTTTGCGGCTTGTGCCGTCAGAGAACTGGGGCGGAACGGAGGAAACAAGGGTATTTTCCTTTGATTTCAAATAAAATCCCTTTTCCCACTTGACAAAATTCTCTCTCTATGGTAAAATATACAGTGATTTTTTACGACTTAAAGAAAGGTTGGTATAGCGTGAAAGTTCAATGATCTAAAACCGAAGCTCACTGTTTCACGCACAATTCTCCCTTAAATGGAGTACCACCCATTTTGTCGCTAAAGCGACACAGTCGAATTTCAAACTATATTTGTGCCGCCGCTGGCGGCGGAATGGAGATTAACATGGATAATTCTGCAAAAACAATGGACAAGATCGTCGCCCTTTGCAAGAACCGCGGTTTCATCTATCCCGGCTCCGAGATCTACGGCGGTCTGGCAAACTCCTGGGACTACGGCCCTCTGGGTGTCGAATTTAAAAACAACGTCAAAAAAGCTTGGTGGAAGAAGTTCGTGCAAGAATGCAAATACAACGTAGGTCTGGACTCTGCCATCATCATGAATCCCCAGACTTGGGTAGCTTCGGGTCACCTGGGCGGCTTTTCCGATCCTCTCATGGACTGCAAGGTCTGCCGTTCCCGTCACAGAGCCGACAAGCTCATTGAGGACTACGCCTTCCAGAACGGTCTTGAGGACAACCCCGCCGGCTGGACCGACGACGAAATGATGGCTTACATCAAGGAAAAGCACATCACCTGTCCCGATTGCGGCAGCGGTGACTTCACCTCCATCCGCAAGTTCAACCTGATGTTTAAGACCTTCATCGGCGTGACCGAGGAGTCCTCCAACACCGTATATCTCCGTCCCGAGACCGCTCAGGGTATTTTCGTGCAGTTCAAGAACGTTGCCCGCTCCACCCGCCGCAAGATGCCCTTCGGCGTAGGTCAGATCGGTAAGTCCTTCAGAAACGAGATCACCCCCGGTAACTTTGTGTTCCGTACCCGCGAGTTCGAGCAGATGGAGCTGGAGTTCTTCTGTAAGCCCGGCACCGATCTGGAGTGGTTCCAGTATTGGCGCGGTTTCTGCGAGGAGTGGCTCTACAATCTGGGTATGCGCAAGGAAAACCTCCGTCTGCGCGACCACAGCCCCGAGGAGCTTTGCTTCTACTCCAAGGGCACTACCGATATTGAGTTCCTCTTCCCCTTCGGTTGGGGTGAGCTTTGGGGTATCGCTGACCGTACCGACTACGACCTGACCCAGCACCAGACCGTTTCGGGTGAGTCTATGGAATTCTTCGATGCCGAGACCAATGAAAAGTATATTCCCTACGTCATCGAGCCTTCTCTGGGTGCCGACCGCGTGGCTCTGGCTTTCCTGTGCGATGCCTATGACGAGGAGATCGTGGATCCCGAAAAGAACGACGTTCGCGTGGTACTCCACCTGCATCCCGCACTGGCTCCTGTTAAGGCAGCCGTGCTTCCCCTCTCCAAGAAGCTTTCCGATAAGGCCGGCGAGGTCTTTGACGAGCTTTCCAAGTACTTCAACATGGAATTTGACGAGACCGGCTCCATCGGTAAGCGCTACCGCCGCCAGGATGAGATTGGTACGCCTCTCTGCATTACCTACGACTTTGAGTCCGAGACCGACGGTTGCGTGACCGTTCGTGACCGTGACACCATGGAACAGGTAAGACTGCCCATCTCTGAGCTGAAGACTTATATTGAGAAGACGATTGCTTTCTAAAAGAGCGTTAAACAGATCAAGGCTGTCGTACAAAGATACGACAGCCCTTTTATTTATACGGAGGTGAGCCATGGAAAAAAGCACTCCCATGAAATCGGACAAAGCCAAGAACCCTCACACAGGACACAGGGAGCGGATGCGTGAGCGTTTCCGCTCCTCGGGCCTTGAAGGCTTTGCGTCTCACGAGGTTTTGGAATTCCTTTTATACCATACTCATTCAAGATGCGATACCAACGAGATCGCCCACAATCTCATAGAAACCTTCGGTTCCCTGCCCGGTGTGCTGGAGGCATCCTATGACGAGCTCAAAAAGGTTGACAAGATCGGCGACGTCTCGGCTACCTTTATCACCTTTTTGCTTGAGCTGTTCCGCAGGTACAGCCGTGAAAAGGAAGAAAGCCGCGACACCTTTGAGACCATCAGCCGATTGAACCGCTATTGCCATTCCCTGTTCGTCGGCTCCACGGTGGAACAGGTCTATATGATACTATTTGACAACAGTATGCATATCCTTGACTGTACCCTTTTGGCCCACGGAACCGTCAACAGCGTGTCGGTCATGACCCGAAAGATCGCTGAAAAGGCCTTGGAAAAGCACGCCTCCTTCGTGGTAATCACTCACAACCACCCTGACGGTTTGCCCTTGCCCTCCGAGGAGGACATCAACATGACAAACGTCATTGAAAACGCTTTGGCGCTTTTCCAGATCCCTCTCCTGGAGCACATTCTGGTGGCAAATACTGAGTGCGTTCCTCTCATCCGCAAGCACCGCGGCCCCAAAACGCCAAGCATGCAGGACAGCGGCTTCTTACGAACCTTTTATGATTTGGATTTTGAATGATTCGCTCAATCCTTTGGTTTCCCTTTAAAGACCAATGCCGATAAGAAAGCGAACACCAGTGCCGCGGCCGTCCCGCCCGCGGCGGCTGTCAAGGGGCCTGTCAGAGCTCCCAGCAAGCCTTTTTCGTCGACGGCTTCCTTGACGCCCTTGGCAATGTTATAGCCAAAGCCCGTCAGGGGGATGGTTGCCCCCGCGCCCGCAAATTCGGTCAGCGGCTCATAGAGGCCGATAGCCCCCAGGAACACCCCTGCCACCACATAACCCACAAGGATACGGGCAGGGGTGAGTTTTGTTTTATCAATGAGGATCTGGGCGATCACACAGAAGGCGCCGCCTATCAGAAAGGCGCGGAGATATGGGAGGATGGATTGAAGGTTCATAGGTTTTCCTTTCTCTTATCATATAAATTGTTGTTTATCTTACTAACTTTTCTTCCTGCAGCGGAAGAAAAGTTACAAAAGAAGCGCCGCTGAGGGATAGAACCTACGGTTCTCCCTCAGAACCCAACTCCCATCGTGACGCACGCCGCTTTCAGCGGCTATCGCGTGTGAAGAGTCAACACAACCGTTTCCTCGCCCCCACGGCGGAGCGCCTCGGGGCTCATCAAAAACCTGTTTCTGTCCCCTGATTGGGAGTGACTGGGCAAATTCCGAGCCGTACCTGTGAACCCACAGTTCTGACAGCGAATGGAAGTGAGAAATTGGCTCTTTACCTAAGAAATCACCTCGAACAGTCAGAGCTATAGTTTCAACTCTGCGATGAAAAGGAACGGCTATTGAACCAACTTGCCGACAGTAACCAACACGTCGATGAGCCCCGAGGCGCTCCGCCGTGGGGGTGAGCGAACGGCGATGGCTGACAGCCTACACGCGATAGCCGCTGAAAGCGGCGTGCGTCACCTTGAGAGGGTTTCTCAAGGGAGATGCTTCTCCCTTGAGCGGCGCTCTTTTGTGCCGCTTGCGGCGGTTTTCATCTCGACGAGGAGAGAAAAGCGAAAAGAAGCTAAACAACAATTTACCGT
>JAFTIL010000054.1 GCA_017456905.1 Clostridia bacterium | reverse complement strand
GACGGGCGGCTGAGGGAGAAAGCGCAAACAAAAAGTTAAATCTCTTTATCCGACAACGATTTAGCCTGTTTTATCGCGGGCTCCCCCACCCGACTTCGTCGGGAGCCCCCTCCCGGAGGGGGCCTCATTCAAAGCGCCCCCCGTAAACAACAATTTACCACATTAAAACAACCACCGAAAGGAAACACCATGGACATCTCCTTGATCATTAAAGTCATCGGCGTAGGCCTCCTCGTGTCCGTTGCCTGTCAGATCCTCTCAAAATCGGGGCGGGACGAGCAGTCCATGCTGGTGACCATCGCAGGCATCGTGGTGGTACTTCTGCTCCTCATCGAGGAGATCGGTGGTCTGTTTGACACCATCCGTTCGGTGTTCGGTGTATGACCCTATGGAAAAAGGAGGCCGTCATATGGACGTGACCAAGGTTGCCGCCATCGCCGTCATGGGTGTCGTAGCCCTGCTGATCTTCAAGCAGTACAAGCCCGAATGGGGAATTCCCACGAGACTTGTGCTGGGGCTTGCCATGGGCGTTGTTATGCTCTCGGGTGTGGGAGCGATCGTGAGCTTTGCGTTGGAAATATCCGAGGGCCAAGCCCTCACGGGAGATATGTGGCAGATCCTCCTCAAGGCTCTGGGGGTCGCTTTTGTCACAGAGATCGCCATGGGGATCTGTCGGGACAGCGGCGAAGGCGGGTTAGCCATGTGGGTGGAAATGACGGGAAAAACAGCCCTCCTTCTCCTGGCTCTTCCGTTGATCAAAGAAGTGCTGTCAACCGCGAAGACTCTCCTTGGCATGGGAGGCTGATCGTGGCTCTGAAAAAAATTCTTTCCTTTTTCTTCTTTGTGGTCTGGGGCATCGGTTGTTGCTCGCTTTCGGTGGCCTCCGAAGAGTCGGTGACCCTTCCCGACGGTTACGCAGGGATAGAGGACCACCTGCCCGACGATATGGCGGAGCTGCTGCCCGAAGGGCTCTTTTCTCAAACGCCCGAGGAAGCCCTGGCTGCCGCCGAGACTCTGACCCGCCCCGAATACCTCCTGCGGGTG
The DNA here is from genome assembly GCA_017456905.1 of Clostridia bacterium. Taxonomy (GTDB): domain Bacteria; phylum Bacillota; class Clostridia; order Oscillospirales; family CAG-272; genus CAMEON01. The sequence goes on along the minus strand of JAFTIL010000054.1, from coordinate 34,534 downwards.
ATTTTAGAGCTGGTAGGTCTGCGGATGAACGAGGTGTTGTCCCTTTTTTGTACTCTCCTGGGGATCTTGTGCCTGTCTGCTATCCTCCACCGCCTGCGGGAGACCTTGTCGGGAGGTGGAGAAGGCGTGGCGTTTTGTATGCGCCTGTGTCTGTATGCGCTGATGGTCACACAGGCCGCGGGAATGGTTTCGTGGCTCAAGACTTATTTCTCAAATCTTTGCGCTCTCCTGACAGGCCTGATCCCCGTGATGGGGACTCTGTACGCCTTGGGGGGCAACGTAACGGAGGCCGCCGCGAACGGAGGGATCCTGACCATTTTTTTGAACTTTTGCGAATACGTGACCGCCTACGTGACTCCCGCCGTCTGCGGTGTCAGCCTGGCCCTTGCTCTTTTGGATGCCTTTGGAAGTCAGCAGGTGAGATTTGCTCCCTTGGGCGGGCTTATCAAACGCTGGTATATTACGATTTTAGGCTTTGTCACGTTTCTTTTGGGCGTTGCCCTATCTACTCAGACGATCCTTGCCTCCCGCACCGATACCCTCAGCATGAAGGGCATCAAGTACGCCGTGGGGCAAATGATCCCCGTGGTGGGCGGTGCGGTTTCCGGAACCCTTGGGACGGTTGCGGCAGGGGTAGAGCTTTTACGCGGTGTGTCGGGAGTCTGCGGATTGATCCTCTTGGGACTTTTGCTCCTGCCCACCCTCATACAGCTTCTTCTGTTCCGCGCCTGCTATCAAACGGCTGCTACCGTGGCCGCCATGATAGGCTGTGATGGCGAGGCGAGACTTTTGGGGGAGGTGGAAAGCCTGTACGGCTATATGATCGCTGCTACGGGGATCTCTTCGGTATTGTGTGTGCTGGCGCTGTCTCTTTTTGCTCACGGAGCAACGGCCTTGGGAGGATAGGTCATCGTATTCACCGAAAACACGATATCCTCGTATCAATACCTTGAAAGGAGCAGCATGAACGACTATCTTTACGCATGGATCACCGTGGCGGTGCTTGCGGCGATTGCTGAACTGCTGGCCCCCGGAGGGAAAAGCGGTAAGCTGACGGGCCACCTTCGCTTTTTGGCGGGACTTTGTATCCTGTTGGCTTTTCTTCCCACTATTAAGGAAGGGATAAAACTGCTTACGAATATGAAGGACGGCGATTTGGATACGTGGTTGTCGGGCTCCGATATGACTGAGGACTACGAGGCTTGCTTTAATGAAAGTCTGTGTGGACTGACCCGTGAGCAATGCGAAGGCTGGATATACGATACCCTCCGCACCGAGTTTTCGATCAACCGAGAGGATTGCTTGGCCCAAGTGACAGTGGGGGAAAGCGAGGATGGTATCCCCACCGTAACGAAGGTGAGCATCGTCCTCAGCGGACGTGCCGTGGCAAAGGATCCGTATCCTATCCGAAACCGTATGTCATCTGCCTTTTCGGCGCCCTGTGAGGTGGCGGTGGACGTTCACTACTTCACGCACAATTCTCCCTAAAAAGGGACTCGCCCATTTTGTCGCATCGGCGACATGTCGAATTGCAAACTATATTTGTGCCGCCGATGGCGGAATGGAGATTATAATGGATCAACAGGAAAATATCAGCCGCACCGTAGGTGCCATGAAGAAAAACGGCAAGCTGAAGGTGGTGCTTGTGAGCCTGGCCTTTGGCGTGATCCTTCTTTTGTTTGGGGGAGAATGGGCCAAGGTGTTTTTTGACGATGACGAAAAAAACGCGGCTTCGCCTTCTGAGGCGGCAGGCGAGGGCCTGGAGCTGCTCAGTATGGAGGAATACCGTACCGCGATGGAACAGCGGGTGATCACCATCTGCTCGCGGGTGAGGGGGGCAGGGAACGTATATGCCGTAGTCAATTTGGCCGGAGGCTACGAATACGTTTATGCCACCGACCAAAAGCTTACTGCAAACGGTGAGACGCTGGAGCATATCATCATTGGGAACGGCAATTCGGAAAAAGTGGTCTACCTTACCGAGCGGGTCCCCGAGATCCTTGGTATCGGCGTGGTCTGCTCGGGAGGGAACGATCCCGGGGTCAAAGGCGAGATCACTCAGCTTCTTTCAGCCGCCTTTGGCGTTGGGGTGCATAAGATCTACGTCACGGGTGGCGCGTAAAATATCGAGAGTATGAAAAGGATTGTCAAATTGCGGTAAAATTTTATGATTGAAGATTCGGAGGGATAATAGAGGCTTTGAGGGAAATACTATATTGTAAATAGATAGGTAAATTGTTGTTTGCGGGCACTGCCCGCAAACAACATTTATCCAAGGAGGCCCTATGAACAAGCTCACAAATTCCTATCGTGAAAACGTCACCCGCATGGATGACCTGCTTCGCGTAGGCGAAAATTTTGACCTGCTCAAGAAAACACTCAGAGTGGGTGAGGACGAGATGACCCTGTATTTTATCGACGGCTTCATCAAGGACACCGTCATGCAAAAGCTCATGATGCACTTCCTCTCACAAAAGGGCTTGGACTTTCCCCTCCGCGACGGAGACCCTCGCAGTCCTGCCGAGCGTTTTCTCAGTAACGCCTTGCCCTACGTGGAGACCGACGTGACCAATTCGGTGGATACTATGGTTCAGATGGTGCTTTCGGGTGCCGCTCTCATGCTGGGGTCTGCTTTTGGAGACGAGGCCGTCATCATTGACGCTCGGACATATCCTGCCAGAGAAACGGGAGAGCCCGAAGGGGATAAGGTTATGCGAGGGGCGCGGGACGGATTCGTGGAGACCCTCATATTTAATACCGCCCTCATTCGTCGCCGCATCCGTAATCCCGCACTCACCATGAGCTACTTGAACGTAGGGAAGAGCTCTAAGACTGATATCGTGATCTGCTATATGAACGACAGAGCAGATCTTGAGTACGTGGACAAGCTCAAGAAGAAACTGGTCACCGTGGATACAGACGCCCTCTCCATGGGCCATGAATCCTTGGCAGAGGTGCTGATCAAAAAACGATGGTATAACCCGTTCCCGAAGATCCGCTATACCGAACGTCCCGATGCCGCCGCAGCTCAGCTCATGGAGGGAAGTGTACTGGTCATCTGCGATAACTCTCCCCAGATCATGATCCTTCCGACCTCAATTTTCGATTTCATGCAGGAGACCAACGATTTCTATTTCCCGCCGCTGACAGGCACCTATATCCGCGTGGTGCGGCATATCGTCTTCTGGATGACCCTGTTCCTCACTCCCACCTGGTACCTCCTGGTCATGAACGCCGCCTATATTCCCGATTGGCTCAGCTTTATCATCCCCACCGAGACGGGGCGCATCCCCATCCTGGCACAGCTCTTGCTCACGGAGTTTATCATCGACGGCCTTCGCATGGCCTCTCTCAACACTCCCAGTATGCTGTCCAATTCTTTGTCGGTGGTGGGTGGTCTCATTCTCGGTGATTTTGCTGTCAGTATCGGCTGGCTCATCCCCGAGGTCATCCTTTATATGGCCTTCGTGGCCATCGCCAATTTCACCCAACGAAGCTATGAACTGGGCTATGCCTTTAAGTTCTTGCGTATCGGCTTGCTCATCCTCACCGCGTGCTTTAACGTGTGGGGCTACGCGGGAGGCTTTATTCTTATCTTGATCTTACTGCTCACCAACGTGACGGTCAACGGTACCCGCAGTTATCTGTATCCCCTCATCCCCTTCAATGGCCGTGCCCTCAAATCTCTATTTTTTCGCGTGCGAAAGGACAGATCCCCACAAGGCGGTCAAAAAGGGAAGAATTCTTGAGAAAAATACACTGTTTTCCCCACGCCGCATACCACCCATATGCTGATTGAATGGTGATCTTCCTCCACTTTCCTCCACGCTCGCTTTTTGTCGGCTTTATTTCTCCATTTCACACCGCCGCGCACCTGTTGCGTGTCTTTTGCTCCACTTTCCACCATACCCAAGGCCTCTCATCGTTGGTTCTACCACTTTCCCCCCTCTTCACCGGGATTTGCGATAACTCCCCCACTTTCCTCCCCAAGTCTTCAAAACGCCGCTGTTTTCAGGGGTAAAAACGTCATTTTTGACGCCCCTGAAAAAACAGGGCCTTTTTTGTTGTTTTTGTGAGGAAATGTGGCATTTTTTGTCGCTTTGAAGAACGAAAAATACCAAAAATGGCACGAAAATGTCGTAATAAAAACAAATTATTTTTGAACAAATACCAAAAACAGCAGTATGACAGGGAATGTTTTAACTTTTCGTAAACATTCCGAGAACCTGTTGATTTTTTTGCTTATTTATTGTATAATTGGAGCAAGGTGGTGGAAAGTGGAGCAAATGTGTGGGAAAGTGGTGGAAAAACCACTGAAATGGCGCAAAGAAACACAGATCGGTTCCCCCGACGGGAACAAAATCTTTCACACCCGACCGATCAAAAACGAGTATAGCTATTGACAGCAATCGGAAAGAATTTTCGAGAAAGGAGGAGCGCGATATGTTCGACGAGTTGACAGGCGAATACCGACATACCATAGATGCCAAGGGCCGCTTTTTCATTCCCGCGAAGCTGAGGGAGTATTTGGGAACTTCCTTCGTGATCGCAAAAGATTTTCGTGCTCCCATTCTCAAGATCTACTCCGAAGAGGCTTGGAAGGTCTACACCGAGCCGATCAACCAGATGAAGGGTGACCTGAAGGCCAGATATAAGCGCTTTCTGTTCCCCAACGCCGACCCTCAGAGTGCTGATGGGCAGGGCAGAGCGACCATCGTCAAGCCCCTCATGGAATATGCGGGGATAGATACGAAAGAAGCCAAGGAGATCGTCATCCTCGGATGCGGCGACTACGCCGAAATCTGGTCCCTGGCCGCTTATGAAGCATCCAAGGCAAATTACGAGGAGGATCTTGAGGATCTCCGCGCTGACCTTGAAGAATTTGGTCTGTTATGATCAACGACAACGAAAAGATTACCTTCTCCCACACCTCGGTGCTTTTGAACGAGTGTATGGAGGGCTTGGCAATCAAGCCAGAGGGTATTTACGTGGACGGGACCTGCGGAGGCGCGGGCCATTCGTCCGAGATTGCTAAGCGCCTCACCACAGGACGGCTCATCGGCCTCGACCAGGACGAGACGGCTGTTAAGGTCGCCACCGAACGCCTTGCGGTTTTCGGAGAGCGTGCTTGTGTGGTTCACAGCAATTTCGCACAGCTTGACAGCGTGTGCGGGGAATTGGGAATAAAACACATCGACGGCTTTTTGGCCGACCTTGGCGTTTCTTCTTACCAGTTGGACACACCTGAACGTGGCTTTTCTTACATGGCGGATGCCCCTCTCGACATGAGAATGGACAGCCGTCCCAAGGATCCTGATGACCCTCACAGCAGTGAGTCCTCCCTCACGGCCTACGATGTGGTCAATACCTACAGCGAAGCAGAGCTGAGACGCATCCTGTACGATTACGGCGAAGAGAGATTTGCTCCCCGTATTGCACAGCGCATCGTCAAAGCGAGAGAAACCGCCCCCATTGAAACCACGGGTGCGCTGGTTTCTATCATAAAGGAAGCAATTCCTGCGGCCGCCCGCGAGGGAGGTCACCACCCCGCCAAGAGAAGCTTTCAGGCGATCCGCATTGAGGTCAATCACGAGCTGGACGTGATCCGTCCTGCCCTTGAATCGGCGCTTGAGCTTTTGAAGCCCGGCGGACGCATGGCGGTCATCACCTTCCATTCCTTGGAAGACCGCATCGTCAAGCAGACCTTTGCGGATATGGCATCGGGCTGTACTTGTCCTAAATCGTTACCTATATGCGTGTGCGGCAAAAAGCCCCGCGTAAAGATCATTACCAAGAAGCCCGTGCTTCCCGGCGACGAGGAACTTGCAGTCAATCCTCGTTCCCGAAGTGCGAAGCTCAGGGTGGCCGAAAAGCTGTGAAGCTTTCGGTGTTTACCATTAGTCAATCCCCACCCGAAGGGGTGGTCAGCATATCACGATAGGAAGGAGCATTCGGTCATGGAGAGAGAGTACGATCGCAGCGATCATATGACGGTCAGCTATTGCAGTAGCGCCCGTGTGATCTGCGGTGACGAGCTGGATCCTGCTATCCGCCGCCGAAAGGAAGCGGAAACGGGGGATACGGACAGCCGTTACGTAGCGATGTTCTGTGAGCGTTATCGTGATCGCGGAGTTGCAGGCCGCGTTCGCAGAGAGGCAGCAGAGCAACGCAAAAAGGAGGCTTTGCATAGAGCACAGACTCCCGGTGCTTTTGTTAAGACCGATGCGTTGGAGCAGGTAGCAGGTACAAGCTCCGCGAACACCTATCGAAGCGGTGTCAGCGACGGTAAGCGGTACATGACAGCGGATGATTTCCGCCGTTACTACCGTGACCAGCGGAACTACCGATACCCTCAGTATCGGGACGTGAAGCAAACGCCCGAAAGCCAAGAGGCCATTCGAGCTATGGTCGTCGCCCGGGAAAATGCGAAGGGGGTACCTTCGTTAAAAAAAGCCGGGTGGCTTACTGATACTGACAAGCTGCCTGCCATTGTTCAGAAGCTTTTGACCTACAAGGTCTTTATGAAGCTGAACGAGTGGGCAGGTGAAACCTTCCCCCGCGAAAAGGAGATGGTTTGCGCGGCACCTCAAAAGGTCCGCAGATCTCTTCCCGTAGGGCTGGTAGCAACGCTTGTCACAGTTGCTGTGTCCATGTCTATGGTCATCAGCAGCACGGTGTTGGTAAGCCAGTCTACCAGAGAGATCAGCCAGCTCAGGGATGAGCTTTCTGCCCGCGAGAGCGCCATTGGCGAGCTTACGGACATGCTTGCGCTAAAATCTGATATGTTAATGATTGAGGACAGAGCCGCTAATGAATTCGGCATGGTCAGTGAAAGATACCTGGATGGAGGCTATCTTGACGGACAAGCTGAAGACTACGTGGAGGTGTTTGATGAGGAAGGTGAGGAAAAGAAAACCGGTCTTTCCGCCTTGCTCAGCGCCTTCGGCTTTGGGGATTGAAAAATTTAGAAGAAGAGAGTTCGTTATAGCAAAACCGCCCAGAGCGGCGGTCACTTCGAGTCATATCGGTCGGTCTGGTTTCATACCATATTGATGGACGCTCCTGACCAAGGTTGACCGTAATGTCGGCAGACTCCCTTAACCTGCAAGGGAACGCTGTTATATCAGATATGATCGTTTCAGGCGGCGGTGCAACACGCCGCCTGTATTATTTTCATACATAAAAACTAAAAGAAGAAGGGAGAACCCATGAATCAATATCACCAATCGGGGCAAGGCTCCTTTCAGAAGAATCAAGGCCCCTTCGGCTTGTGGAGGGCATCGGATACGGAGACTGTCAAGCGCGCCGCCATTTTGCTGATCGTATTATTTTTGACCGCGCTTTTACTTCTGCTCCGCATTTTAAAATATCAAACCATTGACTATGAAAAATACCAGAATAAGGTCATCAACCAGTTGACCACCGAATCCGAGGTGGTGGCTGAACGCGGCAAGATCTACGACCGCAACGGTGTCCTTTTGGCTACCAATATTACCACCTACCGCGTATTCATCGCGCCCCGCACCATTCAGGCGTGCGCCGAGGCAGACGGCAAGGCCTATGCCGAAAAGATCGCCCAAGGGCTGTCTGAGCTTTTGGATGCCACTTACGATGACGTGATGAAGCAGACCACTTACACCAAGTATCTTGATCGTACCATCGCAAGAAACGTGGATCAGGATACCGCTGATCTCGTCAAGGCCTTTATCGACGAGGAAGGACTTAACGATATGGTGTTCCTGCAGGCAGGCAGTCAGCGTTACTATCCCAATGGCACCATGGCCGCCCACGTGCTGGGCTTTACGGGCAGCGACGGTGCGGGCCAGTACGGCCTTGAGCTGCAATACAACAGTGTTCTGGCGGGAACCAACGGCAAGTACATCACAGCGCGGGATTCCCACGGCAACGAGATGCCCTACGAATATCAGAGCTACATTGAGGCCAAGGATGGCAATTCCATCGTAACCACTTTGGACGTCAACATTCAGGCCGTGCTGGAGGAGCAGCTTCACACCACCTACGTGGAGTCGGGCGGTGCCAACCGTGCCACGGGTATCGTGGTCAACGTCAAGACCGCTGAGGTTTTGGCTATGGCCACCTATCCCAACTTTGATCTGAATGATCCCCGCACACTCAACGAGGATTGCTTGGCGATACTAAATTCCAGCGGTTATGCCGAAGGAACGGAGGAATACCTCAAGCTCAAGCAGGAGCTTCAGCTCATGACCTGGTCCAACAAGGCGGTCACAGAGGTCTATATGCCCGGCTCCACCTTCAAAATCGTCACCGCCTCTATGGCCTATGAGGAAAACCTGGTGGTGGAGAATGAGCATTTCAACTGTCCGGGCTATCACGTTGTCAGCGGCCGAAAGATCCGCTGTCACAAGACCACGGGCCACGGCTCCCTTACCTTTGCCGAGGGACTTCAGCAGTCCTGTAACCCCATCCTCATGATGATGGGTATGCGCATCGGCCAGGAGACCTTTTACGATTATTTCTCAGCCTTCGGTTACCTGGAAAAGACGGGCATCGATCTGCCAGGCGAAGGTACCAGCATCTTCTACAGAGAGGACAATTTCTCCGTCCTCGATCTGGCCACCTCTGCCTTCGGCCAGAACTTCAAGATCTCTCCCATCCAGCAGATCATGGCCGTGACGGCAGTAGCCAACGGCGGTTATCTCATGACCCCACGATTGGTCAACGAGGTACAGGACAGCCGCGGCAACGTGATCGAGACCTTTGAGACTGAGGTCAAGCGTCAGATCATCTCCTCCGAGACCGCCAAGAAATTGGCTGTGATCCTGGAGCAGGGCGTATCGGGAGACGGCGGTGCCAAGAACGCCTACGTGGCGGGTTATCGCGTAGCCGCCAAGACGGGTACATCCGAGAAGATCGACAAGAAAAATGAAATGAACGACGGCCGCAATTATTACGTTTGCTCCTGCGTGGGCTTCGCTCCTGCGGACGATCCCGAGATCGCCGTGCTCATTCTGGTGGACGAACCCACCAAGGGCGTGCTGTACGGTAGCTACGTGGCCGCGCCTTATCTGGCCAACGTCATGGCACAGGCCCTGCCTTACCTGGGCGTGGAAGCTGTCTATACCGACAAGGAATTGGCCAACCAGGCCGTAGAAGCACCCTATTACGTGGGGTGGTCTGTCAGTGCCGCCTCGAAATATGCAGCCGACGCAGGCTTTGAGGTAGAGGTGGTGGGCAGTGGTAGCGTGATCCGCGCCCAATCTCCCGCCGCAGGCGTGGAGGTTGAAAAGAGCCGCGCCAAGATCATTTTCTATACCGAAGCCAACGCGGCCCCCGAAATGGTTATGGTCCCCGATCTCATCGGTAAGACCGCCGTGGCTGCCAACGAGACCCTTGCCAACCGTGACCTGAACATCCGCATCCAAGGCACCAACAACTATCTCAGCGGTACGGGTGCTGTGGCTATTGCTCAAAGCTATGCCCCGGGGACCATGGTGGAGAAGGGAACTGTTATCACCGTTACCTTCCGCAACAAAGAGGATATGGATTATACGTATCCGATTTCCTGAGGCTTAATTGTTACCCAAACGGCAAATCCCACCTGCCTGACGTATAAAACCAAGGACGTGTATCACCCTGGCCCAAAGGAGTGACCGTCATGTCAGAGAAAACAAGCATTTCCCTCGCAACCCTCTGCGTTCAAGCAGGACTTTCACCGCCACCCTTGACGGAGCATATTAACGTCCTCGGTGTGACCTCGGATTCCCGCCGTGTGTCACAAGGATACCTGTTCGTCGCCATTGACGGCTTCCATACCGACGGCGCAAAATATATCCCCGAGGCTGTTGCTCGAGGGGCCGTAGCCGTGGTGGCTCATTCCCATGCTTCTGTTCCCACAGGGGTCATCCATATCCCTCACGAAGAGCCCCGCCTGGCGCTGGCCCTGCTATGCGACGCTTGGCATGGCCATCCCGCGAAAGGACTTACCCTTGTGGGTGTGACGGGCACCAATGGCAAAACCTCGGTTTCTGCTATGCTGGCCCATATCCTGAAATGCGCTGGTATGCCCGTAGGGCTCATTGGCACCGTGGGTATCGTCGGGCTTTCGGGACAACCGCTGGGCATTCGTTCTCAAAACGAGGTCGCCAACATGACGACCCCCGACCCCGAGGAGCTGTATGCCATCCTCGCCGCCATGGCGAGGGAAGGGGAGAGGTACAGCGAGCGCCCCGTGGTGGTCATGGAGGTCACCTCCCACGCACTTCTGTTGCATAAAACGGCGCCGCTTGCCTTTGATCGCGCCGTGTTTACCAACCTTACCCCCGAGCATTTGGATATGCACGGCACCATGGAGGATTATTACGCCGCCAAGCGACGTTTGTTCACCTCCTGTCGCACCGCCGTGGTCAATGCCGACGATCCCTTTGGGGAACGGCTCATCAGCGACCCCGCCACTTCCGCCGAGACCTGGTATATCTGCCACACCTCTCCCATGTATCAATGCGTGGATACCCATCATGCAGGACGGTGCTGTAACCGTGTGTATGCAGGGCAAATCAAGCTCATGGGATCGGAGGGCATTGAATATCGCCTGATGTCCCCCCGCGCACGCCTTCGGGTGACCTGTCCCGTTCCCGGGAGTTTTACCGTCACCAATTCCATGGAGGCGGCTGTGACTGCCCTCTCTCTGGGTGTATCTCCCGCTTGCATCAAAGAGGCCTTACAGACCTTCTCAGGCGTCCCGGGCCGTATGGAGCGGGTTCCTTTGGCTGAACACGTGGGCTTTTCCGTCTTTTTGGATTATGCCCATACTCCCGATGCTCTGGAAAATTTGCTCACCACGGCCAAGCGATTCCGTCGCCGAGGGGAGCGCATCGTCCTTCTCTTTGGGTGCGGCGGTGACCGCGACCCCCAAAAACGCCCCCTCATGGCCGCCGTGGCCTCCCAATTGGCAGATGCGGTCATCGTGACCTCCGACAACAGCCGCACCGAGGATCCCCTGTCCATCATTGAGAATATCCTGGTCGGTATGGATCCCACTTGTAATCACGTGGTCATCCCCGACCGCCGCGAGGCCATTCGATACGCCGTCCGGTATGCCCGCAGAGGTGATATGATCCTCCTGGCAGGTAAAGGACATGAAACCTATGAAATTGACAAAAACGGCCGTCATCCCTTCTCCGAGCGAGAGTTGGTGATCGAGGCCGCCGAAAGATATCACCCGAAGCAACACGGGTAGACCATACCGAAAAGAGTGATAGCGTGAAAGCTCGGGGACCTAAAATCGAAGTTCACTGTTTCACGCGAAGTATATTTGTGCCGCCAAAGGCGGCAGAATGGATATTGATATGAAAATCAAGATACAGGAAGCCCCCCTGACCCTCTCGTGGATCGCCAAAGCCACGGACGGTGTGCTCATGACCGACGGGAAAGCAGTTCCCGATATTCGCTATATTTGTACTGATTCCCGTGAGGCTGACGCCGAAACTTTGTTTTGCGCCATTGTGGGTGAACGGGTGGACGGGCATAACTATATCTCGGCCGCTATGAAGCTGGGTTGCCGTGCTGTGCTTTGTCAAAAGCAGCCCGGGGAGGCTCTTTGCGCCGTCGTGGTGCCCGATACCGTCACTGCCATGGGCAAGCTGGCCGAGGCTTATAAAAACGAATTTTTAGCCGACCTTTTTACCGTAGCCGTGACCGGTAGCGTGGGCAAAACCACCACCAAGGAGTGCCTGGCCGCCGTCCTCAGCCAAGAAGAACGTCTTTTCAAGAAGGACGGCAATTATAACAGCACCATCGGTCTCCCCCTGTCGGTGACCGAGATCAGCCGCGACCACACCGCTGCTGTCCTGGAAATGGGTATGAGCGGCTTTGGTGAAATTCAGTCCATGACCCGTGTGGTTCACCCCGACGTGGCCTGTATCATCAATATCGGCACCTCCCACATGGAGCACCTGGGGAGCCGCGAGGGTATCGCTACGGCCAAGCTGGAGATCATTGAGGGTATGAGACAGGGAAGCACCCTGCTCATTAACGGCGATGAACCCCTTCTGCACCAAGCCCACGGTTTTTGCCGTGAGCGAGGCATCACTTGCCTGAGGGTATCTCTTTCGGATGCCACCGCTGACTTCTACGCTGACGCTATCACCGCCAAGGAGGGCGGCATGATCTTTGATCTGCATACCCCAAATGGCGTGCTCAGCGGATTGACTCTCCCCGCTGTGGGGTATCATATGGTGTGGGCCGCCGCCTTCGCCGCCGCCGTGGGGGTCCTCCGCGGTATGACCCATGAGCGCATCAAATGCGGTTTGTCTACCTACCGGCCTGCGGGGATGCGCCAAAATATCACGACCGAAGACCGGGTGACCTATATCGAGGACTGCTATAACGCCGCTCCCGAATCCATGGCCGCCGCTCTGTCGGTGTTGAAGCTCACAGCAAAGGGACGCATGATCGCCGTCCTGGGCGACATGAAGGAACTGGGAGATAATACCATCGCCCTCCACCGTGCCGTGGGCCAAAAGGTGGCCGAGCTTTCCCGTGAAAATGGGGAAGTGTACCTTGTCACCGTGGGTGAATTGGGCTCCGAGATCGCAAGAGGGGCCACCGAAGCGCTTCCCACTGACCGTGTTTTCGTCAGCCGAGATCCCGCGCCTTACGAGGACGCCGTCCGCCACCTCAAGACCCTGCTTCGAGAAGGAGATACTGTCCTGTTCAAGGCCAGCCGCGCCATGACCCTTGAGGTCATCGCCAAGGCTGTAAAATCAAATGACTGATAGATAAGTGAGGAATAAAAATGCTGTTGAATTTTGCGAACGTGGCATTGACAACGTGCCCGACTGTACCCTCGAAGTTGTATTTGATTTCTGTTTTTGCCACCTTGGCGTTATCCTTCCTCCTCACCGCTCTTACGGGTAAGATCATTCTGCCCATTCTCCGCGCCAAAAAGGTGGGGCAGATCATCCGCGAAGACGGTCCTCAATGGCATATGGGTAAAACCGGCACCCCTACCATGGGCGGTATCAGCTTTATCATCCCTTTCCTTCTGTGTATGGTGGCTGTGGCCGTTGCCTTCACTATAAAGAAGGCGGGTCTTGACCTCATCCCTTTCGCTCTGGTGGTCTGCTACGCCGTGTTTAATGCCATGATCGGCTTTATCGACGACCGTTGTAAGCTCTTAAAAAAACAGAATGAAGGGTTGACCGAGATCCAAAAGCTCATCCTTCAGTTTGTGGCCGCAGGTGCGTTCATCGCCATGATGGCCATCACGGGCAATTTAGAGACCACCCTCCGCATCCCCTTCACTCACTGGGCGCCCGACCTCAAGTGGTTCGCTTATCCCGTCTACCTCATCGTCCTGGTGGGCTTTGTCAACGCAACCAACATTACGGACGGCCTGGACGGACTGGCCTCATCGGTCTGTGCTGTCGTTGCGGTCTTTATGCTTTTCTATGATCTGACCTTTGGCTTTGACCGTTGCACAGACGCGGGCGTGAGTTTTATCTCGGCGGCTCTCCTTGGCGGAATGCTGGGCTTCTTGATCTATAATTTCCATCCCGCCAAGATGTTCATGGGTGATACGGGCTCTCTGTTTTTGGGGGGCGTCATCATGGGCTGTGCTGTGGCCGAGGGACAGCTTCTGCTCTTTGTGCTGGCAGGCTTTGTCTTCGTCCTGGATATGCTGTCCAGCCTCATTCAACGCTATTACTACAAGCTGACCCATGGCAAGCGCCTCTTCAAAATGGCACCCGTGCATCATCATTTTGAAAAGTGCGGTTGGAAGGAAGTGCAGATCGTGGCACTGTTTGCCGGTGTGTCACTTCTGTTTTGCGCGTTGGCAGGGCTTGGTATTTGGGTTTCCTACAGCTTGCAATAAATCTTACAATACATCGAAAGGAGGTGCGGCATGGGTAACGAGCAAGACCCCAAAAAGAAGGGCTTTTCCTTTGGTGACCTTGGTAAAAAGGTAGACCAAACGGTGGATAATCTGCGTCACGGCGTGGATCGTCTGGGCGACACCCTGGACAAAAAAATGGCACCCGAGGATCCGCTTTTCACTCGGCCCATCCATAGTCCCCCCGAGGACACCGCCCCCCGTGTTCTGGTCAAGGGAGGTATCGACCTCCCCTTCCTGTTTATCGTTATTGCTTTGACGGTGTTTGGTGCCGTTATGGCCTACAGCGCCAGCTCGGTGTATGCAGATCAGTATCATGGCGACAGCGCATATTATTTTAAGCGCCATATCATATATCTGCTCATTGGCGTTGTCGCCGCCATCCCCTTTGTGCTGAAGGCCCGTCCTTGGTTCTGGCGGATGTTCGGCGTGGCGGCATACGTGGGTGCGGTCCTGCTCCTGCTTTTGGTGTTGATCATCGGCTCCAGCTATGGCTCGGGAGCCACCCGATGGATACAGATCGGCCCCGTGTCGGTCCAGCCCTCCGAGATTGCCAAAATGGCCGTCATCATGGTCATAGCCCTGGTCATGAGCAAATACGAAAAGCAGATCAAAAATCATCAGAAGTTCGGCGGTCACCTGCGCTACGGCGTGATCTATCCCATGGTGATCTTTGGCTTCATCTGTGTTCTCGTCATGCTGGAAAGACATTTGTCGGGTATTATCATTATCGGTCTTTTGGGCCTTGCCACCATGTTTATCGGCGGCACGAGAGGGAAGTACCTCGCATGGATCGTGGGCATCTGCTTGGTAGGTGTGCTTTTGGTGCTGGCCGTATCCGACTACGCCCAGACCCGTGTCATTACCTGGCTGTTCATTGAGGACGTGGATCCCCTCGGTTCTGCATGGCAGACCCTTCAGGGACTCAACGCCATCGGCTCGGGCGGCTTCTTCGGAAAAGGACTGGGCAACAGTCAACAAAAATACGGTTACGTCTCTCAGCCTCAGAACGACTTTATCTTCACCATTGTCTGCGAGGAACTGGGTTTCATCGGCGCTGTCTGCACCGTGGTGCTCTTTGGGCTTCTCGTTTGGCGCGGCTTTAAGATCGCCGCCAAATCCCCCGATAAATTCTGTAGCATCGTGGTTTACGGCCTGGTGTTGAAGGTGGCGCTTCAGACAATTCTCAACATCGCCGTTGTGACCAATTCCATGCCCAATACGGGTATCGCCTTGCCCTTCTTCTCCTCGGGCGGTACTGCCATCATCCTCCAGCTCTTTGAAATGGGCATCATTTTGGCCATCTCAAGATATTCGTATCAGAAGAGATAAATTGTTGTTTGCCGGCAGTGCCGGCAGCCAACGCCGGGGATGTTCAACCAATGTGAACCACATCCCGCGAAACAATGTTGAGATATCGCTGTGGGGTAGGGGCCCCACATGGGCGGCAAACGGGGCGCTTGCTATTATGCGAATATCCCCCGATGGGTCAAGAACTTTACAATTTCTACCCGCTGTTTGATCTCTTGGCAAATTCTTTGCGATAAAGGTTTTTGAGGGGTTCAAGGGGAACTTTTTGTAAAAAGTTCCCCTTGGCGTACTCCTCCGTTAAACAACAATTTACGCTCCCCCAAACATCAATTCAAAGAAAGGATTACCCTATGAAAGTGCTTCTCACAGGAGGCGGCACCGCGGGTCACGTCAACCCCGCCTTGGCTATCGCCGCCGCTTTGACTTCCCATGACCCCAAAACCGAGATCCTTTTCGCAGCCTCCGCACTTTCTACGGACAAAGCAGGAGATCTCATCCCCCGTGCGGGCTACGAGCTCCGCTGTATCCATATCCGCGGCCTCCGCAGGCCCGTGTTTTCTCCCGTCAACCTCCGCCTTCCCTTCGTCATGCTCAGATCCAGAGGCGAAGCTAAAGCGGTCATCAAGGAATTCAAACCCGACCTCATTGTAGGTACAGGAGGTTACGCTTGCTGGCCTGTGGTCAGTGTGGGCGCCGCTATGGGCATCCCCACTGCTGTCCACGAGTCCAACGCTCTTCCAGGTAAGGCCATCTGTCAAGTGAAGAAAAAGGTGGATAAGATTTTGATCAATTTCCCCGAAACAGCCGAAAAGCTGTGCCTTGCGGGTGACAAGCGAGTGGTTCGCGTGGGAAATCCCATGATGGCAGGTTTCGGGCAGATATCCCGCGCCGAGGCGAGAAAGACCTTGGGCATTCCCGAAAACGCCGTTTACGTCCTCTCCTTCGGCGGTAGCTTGGGTGCTGAGTACGTCAACGAGGCTGTCATGAATATGTGGCAGACCCTCTCTCATGAATACCCCAACACCTATTTCTGCCACGCGGCAGGGAAGCGGGACTATGACCGTATCTGCGGCATGGCTCAGGAGTACGGGCTTGCCGATCATCCCCGTCTCACCCTTTTGGATTATATTTACGATATGCCCGTCCGCATGGCCGCCGCCGACCTGGTGGTCTCCCGTGCAGGTGCCATGTCCATCTCCGAGCTGGCCCTCATGAAAAAGGCCGCTGTGCTGGTGCCCTCTCCTTACGTGGCCGATAACCACCAGTACAAAAATGCCATGGCCCTTCACGACAAGGGAGCGGGTATTTGTGTTGAAGAAAAGACCCTCAAGGGCGGCACCTTGACCCGATCTGTTAAAGAACTCTTGAATGATCCCGACCGCCGTAAGGCTATGTCAAAGGATATTTACGAGCAGTTCGCCGTCCCCGAAGCCAACGAGACCATCGTCAAGGAATTGCTGAGTCTTGTGAGGATATCATAATAAGACAAAGGATCGTCTTTGACCGACGAAAAAAGAACGGCCCTGCCGTTGGAAAGGAAGCACTATGTTCACATCCCGTTCCTTCAATAAAAAGTTCGGACGGCATACCTCTTGGGGCGGCCGAGGTTATACCCCTCTCTGGCCGTGGAAGGCTTGCTTTTTCACCCTTTTAGGACTCATATCCTCTGCCGTGCTTTTGACAGCCGTGCTTCTGCTGGGCAATCTTTGGAAGGTCACCTCAGTGAAGGTGGAGGGAACGGTGCAGTATGATGCCGAGATCATCGCCGAAGCCGCGGGTATCACCAAGGGAGACGGTATGATCACCTTTGACCGCGGCACCGTGGCGGAAAAGCTGAAAGAGGATTATCCTCTTATCCGCTCGGTCAAGCTCCGCCGTAAGCTGAACGGCAGCGTGGTTGTCAAGGTCTCGGAGGAAACCGATCTGTACTATACCTGTCATCACAGCAATTATTATATCATTTCAGCAAAAGACCTTAAGGTCTTGGGCGTGTCCCCCTACGGCGTGGAGTACAAAGAATACGGCGCTATGTACCTGGGGCTTCCTGAGGAAGCCAGGATCAGGGTAGGGGATAAGATCACCTTTGCATATCTGCCTTACGAGCCTGTTTCCGCTCCCGAGGAGCTGGCAACCTACGAGATCGTGACCGGAGAAGCGGAAGAGGAATATGCCTACGTCTGGAGCTTTGTGGAAGCCGTTGAAAAAAATGACGCCCTTCGCGGCCGTGTGACGGGCATGGAGTTGGGTGACCGTTATGATCTTTACCTCGTGTTCGACGGACACGTGAAGATCCGTTTTGGCAGTATGAAGGAGCTGGACAAAAAGCTCGAGCTTGCCGTGACCATTCTGTCCCGAGAGCTTGACGGCAGTAAAATGCCTGCCGTTTTGGATGTCTCTAATATCGAAAAGTGTACCTACCGCGAGGACAACGAGCTTGTTTTGCCCTCGTGGGCGGGTTAATAAGAAAGTCAAAGCCTCTGAAAACTTGGTTTTCAGAGGCTTTTTTCATGAAAATGAGTGAATATGTTGTAAATTTTCAAAAAATTTTGAAAAAACTATTGCAATTTTTCGCAAAACAGTTTATTATATATGTAATATGATTATTTCACGGGATATCTGTATCTATGCGGATATTCTCCGTGTGAAAACGGGAGGAATTTAAAATGACCTTTGAACACGATAACAGCTTTACATCCGGCGTAAACATTAAAGTCATCGGTGTCGGCGGCGGTGGTAACAATGCTGTCAACCGTATGATCTCGTCCAATATCAAGGGCGTTGAGTTCGTTGCTATCAACACCGACAGACAGGCCCTCAATCGCTCCAATGCCTCCATCCGTCTGGTCATCGGCGAAAAGCTGACCAACGGCTTCGGCGCAGGTGCTAACCCCCAGATCGGCGCAAGAGCCGCCGAGGAGTCTATTGAAGAGATCAAGGGCATCCTGCAGGGCACCGATATGGCCTTCATCACCGCAGGTATGGGCGGCGGTACGGGTACCGGCGCGGCTCCCGTGGTAGCACGCATTGCCCGCGAGATGGGTATTCTCACCATCGGTATCGTTACCAAGCCCTTTGAGTTTGAGCAGAAGCGCCGTATGGATCAGGCTGTGGCAGGTATTGCCGAGCTGAGCCAGTACGTAGACTCCCTCGTGGTCATCCCTAACGATCGTCTGAAGGAAGTCAGCGACACTCGCATCACTTTGATGAACGCCTTTGAGGTAGCCGATAGCGTGCTGTCCCGCGGCACCAAGAGCATCTCCGATCTGATCAATGTGGATGCCTTCATCAACCTGGACTTCAACGACGTTTCTTCCGTTATGAAGGACGCAGGCTACGCACACATGGGCGTTGGTATTGCTACGGGTAAGGATAAGGCAGAGGAGGCCGCGCGCGCCGCCATCTCCAGCCCTCTGCTCGAGTCTTCCATTTCCGGTGCCAGCGGTCTGCTCATCAGCATCACCGTATCTCCCGACGTTGGTCTGGAGGACGTGACCGTGGCTTCCACCATGATCGCTAACGAAGCTGCTCCCAATGCAAACGTCATCTGGGGTGTCAACTTTGATACCGAGCTGGAGGACGAGATGCGTATCACCATCATCGCCACCGGCTTCAACAAGACTACCGGTGAAGCACCCGCCCCCGTCGTGGAGGCTGCTCCCGTGGAAAAGGCTCCTGCCGCTGACAGAGTGATCCGCAAGGCTCCTGTGGCTCAGAAGCCCGCTCGTCCCGTCGAAGAGGTTGAAAAGCCCGTAGCTAAGAAGCGTACGCCCGTCAATGACGAGCTTGATCTGCTTCTGGAGGAATTCCAGACCGATCTGCCCCGCAAAAAGTAATTTTTGAGGCGAAATATTTTAAAAAAAGAGGAAGGCAGACCTGCTTTCCTCTCTTTTTGTGAAGAAGAATAGAAAATTTCGTGAAAATTCTTTGAGGAAATTCACAAAAAGGGGTTGACAAAATGCATTTTGCATTGTATAATAATACTATTATAGGTGCAGAAATGCACGAAAGGATAGAGGTATACTATGTACACTGACAAGACATTGGTCTGCAAAGACTGCAATCAGGAATTCGTTTTCTCCGCCGGCGAGCAGGAGTTCTACGCAGAGAAGGGCTTTGAGCATGAGCCTCAGAGATGCCGCGAGTGCCGCGCTAAGTTCAAGGCTAACCGCGGTGAGGGTAACACCCGCCAGATGTTCGACGCAACCTGCGCCGAGTGCGGCAACCCCTGCAAGGTTCCCTTCCAGCCTCACGACGATCGTCCTGTATACTGCAGCGAGTGCTTCCGCAACAGATCCGCTCAGTAAGATCACCCGTAAGGGCTCTTGCCGCATCGGAAAGGATGCAAGCAGACTGACTTTAGCAGATACAAGAAATACCGCCTGCTTTTAAGCAGGCGGTATTTTTTTATCTTCCAAATCCATAGACGGCCTTGCCTAGAGATGCTTCGATCCTTAGCAAACGGTTGTATTTGGCCGTACGTTCAGCGCGGCAGGGTGCGCCGGATTTGATGAGAGGTGCCCCCATGGCCACAGCAATATCCGCGATGGTGGTATCTTCGGTCTCCCCAGAACGATGAGAAAGGATGAAATCGTACCCAGCATCCTTGGCCAGCCCAATGACGGCTAAAGTCTCGGATAAAGTACCGATCTGATTGGGCTTGATAAGAATGGCGTTGCCAGCGCCACGCTCAATACCCGTGCGAAGACGCTCGGTGTTGGTGACGAACAGATCGTCTCCCACCAAACGCACCTTGTCACCCAGCCGCTGTGTCAACGTCATCCAACCCTCAAAATCCTCCTCGGCCAGGCCGTCCTCAATAGAGAAAATGGGATATTTTTCCGCGTACTCTGCCCAACGGTCAATGAGAGAATCACGGGAGATGGTCTTGTTTGCCTTGGGGAGCACGTAAGTGTCTTTTTCTCCCGCCTTTTGCCACTCAGAGGCCGCCACGTCCAGGGAGATCTTTACCTGCTCGGTGTTGTATCCTGCCTCCTTGATGGCCTTGATCAGATATTCAATAGCCGCCTCATCCGAGGGCAGATCAGGGGCAAAACCGCCTTCGTCTCCCACGCCTGTGGCCAGTCCGTCTTTTTTGAGGATCTTACCCAAGGTATGATAGATCTCACTCCCCCAACGCATGGCCTCAGCAAAGGTAGGCGCGCCCACGGGCAGGATCATAAATTCCTGGATCTCTACGTTGTTGGAGGCGTGCGCACCGCCGTTCAGCACGTTCATCATGGGGATGGGCAAGCGTTGGGCGTTCACACCGCCCAGATAGCGGTATAGGGGGATCTGATACCAATTAGCCGCCGCCCGTGCCGTTGCCAGGGATACCGCCAGCATGGCGTTGGCACCCAATTTACTCTTGTTTTGCGTGCCGTCTAACGTCATCATGGCGCGGTCGATCTCGGCCTGCTCCGAGGCGTACATCCCCGAAATGGCAGGACAGATTATGTCACACACGTTGCGTACCGCCTCTCTGACACCCTTACCATGGTAACGATTCTTGTCGCCGTCTCTGAGCTCGTGGGCCTCAAATTGTCCTGTGGATGCTCCTGAGGGGACGCTGGCCACGCCCACCGAGCCGTCGCACAGCACCACCGTGGCTTCCACTGTGGGAAATCCCCTGGAATCCAAAATCTCTCTTGCACAGCATTTTGTGATCTGCGGTTTTGTCATGTTATATCCTGCCTTTTCTTCGCCTTGGCGAGTTTTCTGATAGTATGCGGCAAATGTGGAAAAAGCATACGCCCTTTTGATCAAATCTATTTTACATATGTTCTGCACGATTTCAAGAGAACAAGTTTCATTTTTTCAAAAGCAGAGGCATCTTTTTTCCGTGAGGTCATATCTTGTGTATCGAAACCATATACTTTACCGATCAACACAACACGCGGAGGTTAAGCATATGACAGAGCATTCCATTTATCAGGACATCGCCGAGCGCACGGGGGGCGATATCTATATCGGCGTGGTGGGACCCGTCCGTTCGGGTAAATCCACCTTTATCAAACGGTTCATGGAGTCCCTGGTGCTCCCCAACATGGACGACGGCTACGCCCGTGAGCGGGCCAGGGACGAGATGCCCCAATCGGCGGCGGGAAAGACCGTCATGACCACAGAGCCGAAATTTATCCCCGACGAAGCCGTGACGGTGAGCCTGGACGACACAGCCACCATGCGGGTAAAAATGATCGACTGTGTGGGCTATATCGTCCCCGAAGCCCTTGGCACCATCGAAAACGGACAGGCGCGGATGGTTCGTACCCCCTGGAGCGAGGAGCCCATGCCCTTTGCTGAAGCCGCCGAGATGGGTACCCACAAGGTCATCACCGAACACGCCACCATTGGGATGCTGATCACCACCGATGGCTCCATCGGAGAGATCTCCCGCGAAAGCTATGTGGAGGCCGAGGAGCGTGTGGTGCGGGAGCTGAAGGCCATGGGCAAGCCCTTTGCAGTCATCCTCAATTCTGCCCATCCTTCCTCCGATAGCGCCATTTCCTTGGCTTATGAGCTGGAAGGGAAGTACGGCGTCCCCGTGGCGCTGGTCTCCTGTATTGATCTGGATGCCGAGGATATCCGCCATATTCTGGAGCTCGTGCTTCACGAATTCCCCGTTGCCGAGGTCCGTGTCCGTTTACCCGAATGGACCACCGCACTCTCTCCCACTCATAGGATCCATATGTCCCTCATGACCTCTCTGCGCCGCGCCGCCGACGGAGTCAGAAAGATCGGAGATATCCGTGCCGCCTTTGAGGGGCTGACCGACAATGAATATCTGAAGGAAGCTACGGTGGACGAGGTGGATCTTGGCCGCGGGCGTGCCACCGTCACCTTCCACATGGCCGACGGTCTTTACCATCAGGTCATCAGCGAGCTAACAGGCTTTGATATCGACGGCGAGGAGTCTCTCATCCGCTTACTTTGCCATTTGTCCGAGATGAAGACCGCTTACGACAAGGTAGCCGAAGCGCTGGCGGATTGTAACGAAAAGGGTTACGGCATCGTCATGCCCGATGTGGCTGATATGAGCCTCGACGAGCCTGAGATCGTCCGCCAGTCGGGCGGTTACGGAGTAAAGCTCCGTGCCTCCGCTTCCTCGGTGCATATGATCCGAGCCAACATCCAAGCCGAGATCAATCCCATCGTTGGCTCAGAACAGCAGTCCGAGGACCTGGTAAAATATATGCTCCGTGAGTTTGAGGAGGACCCCAACCGCATTTGGGAGTCCAATATGTTCGGCAAGAGCCTGTACGAGCTGGTCAACGAGGGTATCCACTCCAAGCTGGAGCATATGCCTGAGGCATCACGAGTCAAGCTGTCCGAGACCTTGGAGCGCATCATCAATGAAGGCAGCGGAGGACTCATCTGCATCCTTCTTTGATGGATCCGAAGCTTTCCGAACCGCATGAATAAAAGTACGCTGTGGGTTTCTGTAACAGTGCAGACACCCACGGCGATTTATTTATTTGTTTTGGAGCAGATAACGGCGGCACGGCCGATCTGCGCCTGCGGTTGAGCGCAGCGCCTCCTCAATGCAGTCATAGGTCAGCATGGCAGAGGCAAGACGGTCCTCCGTCTCCGAAACCACGTATAACTCTCTCAGTTGCGACGACAGGGCAGCTATGTGTTCAAAATCACCCACCATTTCCAGACAGACCGTTCCTTGCTCAGACAACGCCTGATCAATGGCGGAAAGCAGGGGCAGGCGGGGGATATAGCTGTTGTGGATCACGCGATAAGCAGGATGATAGGCCTCCCGAAAAGCTGACGAGTGATGGATGGCAGGATAGCGCAATTCCTTCCAATGCTGGGCTGCTTGGGAAAATTCATCTGACGGTAGGGGAAGGATCCCCTGGCGGACAAGCTCTTCGGCCACGAGCAGCTTTTCCTCCAGCTTCCCGATTCCATCCGTCTTTTGCTGTGCCGACAGATAGAATAAGCGTCCTAAGGTCTCGGGGGACATCCCCTGGCGAAGCGCCGCAAGATGCACTCGGCTGTAATCTCCGTCCAGGGCCTCTGTCAATCCTCCGCTATATGAGGGCAGGGAAGCGGCTTCAGTTTGAATATAGGCAACAGCGGCGGAAAGGGAGGAGACCATATGCTCGCACCCCAAGGCGCTTTGGTACAAAAATTTAAAAATATCCTCAGCCTTTAGAAGAGGATAAGCGGCATAGTGCGCGAGAAGATGTGTGCGCGTTGCTTCAGTCAAAAATAAGTTCATGTGTATTTACTCCGTACGGCTAAGTGTTTTATGGAAAACGTGCCCAAGTTGAGGCGTCTATAGGTATTATACCATATACGCACCTAAATGTCCATAGGCAATTGAAAGATTGGTTTCAGTCTGAGTGCCGTGGTAGGCAGAATTCTCGTGATGGTCATATTGCTTGATCATTTTATTCTGAGAAACCCCTTGAAATCTTCTCGGCTTTTTGCTATAATAAAAGCGGAGCATTGCTTTTGCAAGGGAAAGGAATTTGGCGTGAAAATTCGGCAAGCCTAAACCACAGCATACTGTTTCACGCACAATTCTCCCTAAAATGGGACCTAACCCATGTTTGCCTAACGGCACGGTCGAATGACAAAATTTATTTGTTCTGCCGTAAAACAGCGGATTGGAGATTATCATGAAATACGATTTTGAATCCATCATAGACAGGCGCGGATGGGATGCCCTGGCTGTAGATGCCTTGGGTCAAGGCTGGACCCCGGGACGCCCCAAGGAGGGCTTTGACGCCATCCCCATGTGGGTGGCGGATATGAATTTCCCCACGGTGCCCACAGTGTGCGATGCCATGCGGAAGCGCATTGAGCATCCTGCCTTCGGTTATTTTGATCCGAGAGACGAATATTTTAATGCCATCATCGGCTGGCAAGCCGAGCGCAACGGAGTTACAGGGCTTGAACCCAAGCATATCGGCTACGAAAACGGCGTGCTGGGCGGCTTGATCTCTGCCATGGGTACCTTCTGCTCCCGTGGCGACAACGTGCTTGTCCATGGCCCCATCTATATGGGCTTTGCCATGTCGCTCAAGAACAGTGGCTACAACGTGGTTCTCAGCCCCCTCGTCCTTGATGAAAATGGCATCTGGCGCATGGACTATGCCGACATGGAGCGCAAGATCACCGAAAATCATATCCACGCCGCCGTCTTTTGCTCCCCCCATAACCCCACGGGACGCGTGTGGGAGCGTTGGGAAATCGAGCAGGCGATGGAGATCTTCCGTAAGCACGACGTGTACGTAGTATCGGACGAGATCTGGTCTGACATCATTCTGAACGGCCATAAGCATATCCCCACCCAGTCGGTTAGCGAGGATGCACGTCAGCGCACCGTCGCCCTTTATGCCCCCTCCAAGACCTTCAATTTGGCGGGACTCATCGGGGCGTACCATATCATTTATAATGACCGCCTCCGTGACCGCGTGGAGAAGGAAGCCTCCCTCTCCCACTATAATTCCATGAACGTTATGTCCATGTACGCCTTGATCGGAGCCTATCAGCCCGAGGGCAGAGAATGGGTGGACGAGCTTTGCGCGACCCTCAGCGGCAACATAAACTATGCTTGCAGCTACATACGCGATCATTTCAAGGGCGTGACTGCCGCCCGTCCCCAAGGTACGTATATGGTCTTTATGGATTGCGATGAGTGGCTGGAGGCCCACGGCATGACCCTTGACGAGCTTCTGAAAGCGGGCTGGGACGTGGGCGTTGCTTGGCAGGACGGAAGACAGCACGGCGGTAGCAACCATATCCGCCTCAATCTCGCCCTCCCCCTGTCTCGCGTGAAGGAGGCCTTCCGCCGTATGGATGAGTACGTGTTCAATCGGTAATTCTTAAAGACTCCTATATCACAACATTTGAAAAAAGGAAAAGAATAAAAATAATCTATTTAACGGAAGGTGTCACTATATGCGCCTGTATAAAAAAGATCACGACTCTCAGAGCCGTGATCTTTTTGCTTTAATTATGGTATTGCGAATTTTTGACGAAGGTCTCGTAGGATTCTTCGGTCACTCCTTGATTTTCTATGATGGAGGCGTAAAGCTTACCGCTGTTTTTCACCGTCCGCTTTTGTGTCTCATAGTCTACGTGGACGATGCCGAAGCGAGCGCTCTCGCCCTCCTTCCATTCAAAATTGTCGGTAAAGCTCCAATGGTAGTAACGCATGATGTGGTTTTCACGCTCACAGATCAGCTTGAGCTGATCGTAGATAAATCTCGGACGGAAGCTGTCGCTGTTGTCGCAGGTTCCGTTTTCTGTGACGTAAACGGGGGCCTGATATTTCTCATACAAGCGCTCGGACAGCTCAAGGAGCCCCTCGTGGTAGATCTCCCAGCCCATGTCGTTTTTCTGACAATCATCTCTCACGCCGTCTGCAAGGCCCTTGACCGTACTTCGGGAATAATAGTTGATGCCGATAAAATCGTAAAATTTTCCCTTTTTGACACCCTTTCGGCGAAGTACGGGGAAGCGGCACTTGCCGCTCATCATTGCGGTGGTGATTGCCCCCTGGAACAGGTAGTTGGTCAGGCTCGAGGCTAAACGATGGAAAGGATTTTTGGGGTTTTCGGGCTCAAAGATCCGCAGGTGATTGGCAAAGCTGACCTTTGTGTCGGTGTACCCCATCTCCCGTCTTGCTTCGTGAATATACGTATATGCTAAAACGTGTGCTGCCGTCATGTTAGAAAACGCCTTGACCAAGGACGCCAAGGATTTCTTTTCCGGAGGCCATTCCCCCCAGAAAAGGCTGTTGACGCAATAGACGTTGGGTTCGTTGATGGTGATATACTCGCTGACAAGGTCACCGAAGGACGTGATCGCTTTTTTGACAAAGGAGAGAAATATCTCGGGCGACTCCTTGTGCTCAAACGCACCCATGTCCTCGAACCACAGAGGATTGGTGAAATGATGAAGCGTCAAAAGCGGCATGATCCCCTTTGACTTCATATATTCGATCTCCTCGCGGTAATGAGAGATAACTTCCTCGGAATACATACCTCTTTGAGGCTCGATGCGGCTCCACTCGATGCCAAAACGGTAGATCTGAAGCCCCATCTCGGCCATCAGATCGATATCCTCCTTGAAGCGTGCGTAATGATCGTCGGCACGGACAGGGGTGGTGCTGTCCTTTATTTTGCCTTGGGCGGCAAATCTTGCCCAGTTGTTATTTTGGTCACCGCCTTCGATCTGGGTGGCGGCGGTCGCCGTGCCCAGAAGGAGGTCTTCTTTCAGCTTAAACTTCATGGTCTTCCACCTTTGTAGCGGTCTCTGCATCCCCGTCCTTTTGACGGGCTTCCAGGTCGGAAAGGATCTCGGCGTACATCTTCTCGTCGATCTTAAACTTCTTTGCGTAGAGCGCAAAACCGATCAGAATGCATATGAGCGGCAGGATCATCATGGCGATCTTCATGATCCATATGGCCTCACCAGGGGTAGCGTTGATGATCTCCTCGGCTCTCGCGGGGTCAGCTCCTGCTGCGTTGGCGATCATATTGATGCCCGAAATGATGAGGGTAAAGGAAATGATGCCCTTGCTGGCCGCACCGCCGAACTGGTTGATAAAGGGCTGTACCGCGAAGGATGCAGCCTCGTTGCGTTTGCCAAGCTTCCATTCTCCGTATTCTACCGCATCGGCAAGGAACAGGAGCATGAGTAGCTGGATGAAGGCCTGAGCAAAGAAAAGACCAAGTCCCGCAAGAACCACCAGAGGAAGGAACTCAAAGGAGAGGAAAAAAATGACGTAGGAAACGGTTACCGCGATCATGGAGCCCGTATAGAGCTGCTTTCTTGTGAATTTCTTTCTGAACAGGGGAAAGACAGACAACGCCGTCAACTGTGCCACCGCCAGCACTGCTGCGAAGACCATATACATCCCCTCGTTCTTATATGCGTACTTGAAATAATACGTACCAAAGCCCGTGGTGGTGCAGTAGCCGATCATAAAGAGCGCCATGGAAACAGCGGTGACAAGCAGCTGATCGTTGCCCACAAGGGCGCGGAAAAGGTCCTTCAGCGTGGTGCGCTCTGCCTTTTCAAGCTGACTTCTATCCTCCTTAACTCCGAAAAGCGTAATGCTCTGAAACACCCACATAATGACCGTTACGATGATGGCAAAAATAAAGTATGCATCTCTCGGACTCATACCGCCGAAAAATCCGGGAACGTTAAGATAGATGAGTACCATGGCAAACATACCTACGTTGGCACAGATCCTCGCAAAGGCGCCGACTCCTTCACGGACTCTCTGATCCTTGGATATGGCGGGCATCAGCGACCAATAGGCGATATCGTTCAGCGAGAAAAAGATACTGAATAAGAGGTAGGTGACACCGAGAAGGATAATGTGCGTCGTTTCACTCATGTTAAAATTGTGGAACATCAGAACGGTCAGAAATCCTGTTCCGATCATGCCAATGAGGATCCAGGGCTTGAATTTACCCCATTGGGTCTTCGTATTGTCCACGATGGCGCCGACAAAGGGGTCGATGACCGCATCGAAGATGCCGAACAGCGTCAGCATTACGCCGATCAAGCCAAGACCGCCGTCGGAAAAGCCCACCACGTCGGTGAGATGCACCAGAAGATACATACTGACAAGGGAATAAAGGGCGTCACGGCCAATGGTGCCGAGGCCAAAGCATATTTTGTTCCGTTTCATTTGTTTATCCATTTTCGTCTGCTCCTTTAATTGAATTGTGTTCAACGATGGAATACAGGGTGCTCCCAAAATCACCGAGAACGCGAATTGACGGGTTGTATCCCGTGCCGCTGTATTGCATGGCCAGAGGGATGCCGCTTTGCAGAGCCTCCCCTGAGCAGTTGTAGCATTCCTCGCCGTCAGTCAGAGAGAAGTGACGGTCCACAAAGCGCATGATGGCGCCATCCGAGCGAATGGCTATGGGGGAAATATGCTTGATAAGAGAACCAAACCGTGCGATGCGCAGATAGGAGCGCACGGTCTTCATGATGTACCGCTTGCCGCTCTCGGCGGGCAGGATGCGCAAAATATCCCGCCCGGGGCTTGTGTGATAGGAAAGATTGTAGATGGCGGCAATGATCTCCCCGTCCTTTTCCATCTGCCAGGACTCCCGCTCGTTTTCCTTAGGGAAATAGCGGTATAGGCGGCCGTACTGAAGGGTCTTTCGGTGAGCCTTGTAGAATTGTATCTGCTCCTTGATCTGCTTGCGCTCGTCAGGGGTCAGTTCACCGAAATCCAGCTCGTAGCCCAGCACACCAAAGGTAGCCACGTTGAAGCGAGATGACAGCGGCGCGGAACGGAGGGTCTGCTGATTTGGGGTCATGGATACGTGGTTGGATACGGTAGAAGGCGGATAGAAGCAGTAAATACCTCGCTGGATATCCAACCGCTCCCGTGCGTCGGTATCGTCGCTGGTCCAGATTTGGGGGGAATAGCAGAGCATACCGAGATCAAAGCGATTGCCGCCCGAAGAACAGCTTTCCAGAAGAACATCAGGATGCTTTTCACAAAAGATGCGGGTAAGCACCTCGTAAAGTCCCAAGATGTATCGGTGAAAAAATTCACCCTGATTGCGAAGAGACAGGGAATACATATCGCTGATATGACGGTTGTAATCCCATTTGACGTATTCGATACGAGAGGAGGAAAGCACCTTGTCCACGGCATCCACAATATAGTCCCGCACCTCGGGACGGGTCAGATCCAGCACCAGTTGATTGCGCCCGTAGCCGGGAAGTCTCCCGGGGACGGTGATAGCCCAATCGGGATGCGTACGGTACAGGTCGCTGTCCTCATTGACACATTCTGGCTCAAACCAAAGACCGAATTTCATGTTCATGCGGTGGATCTTTTCAGATAGCGACATAATACCGCCGGGTAGCTTCTTTGAGTTGACCACCCAATCGCCCAGCCCCGCATGATCGTTGCTTCTTTGGCCGAACCATCCGTCATCGAGAACAAACATCTCGACGCCCAGCCTTTTTGCCTTCCGCGCAAGGGCCAGGAGCTTGCGTCGGTTAAAATTGAAGAAGGTGGCTTCCCAGTTGTTGACCACAACAGGACGTTCTGTGTTTTGAAAATTTTCACGGATGATATGGGTATTGACAAAGTCATGCATATTGGCAGAAAGAGTATTTGTTCCGCCCAAGGCATAGCTCATCACCGCTTGTGGGGTGATAAACCGTTGGCCCCCTCGGAGTTTCCAGAGGAAGCAATGGGGACTGATACCGCTCATAACCCGCAAGGTGTCGTGGTTGCTTTTCTCCACGGCAGAATAATGGTTTCCGCTATACACGAGGTTAAAGCCGTACACCTCGCCGTGGGTCTCGTCGGCACCCTTGGCTTTTAGCATAAAGGCTGGGTTGTGGCGATTGGAGGAGCCGCCCGTGGTGGAATCGTTCACAAGAATGCCGTAGGAGACGGGACGCTCGTGGATATGAGCTTCCTTAGCCCATCCGCCGTCCAGGGTGAGCATGGTGTAGTCCGCATTAAGTATATCGAACATGAAACTCATGAATTTTCTTATGTAGACGTCTCCTGCGGAGTTGTTGATCAACTCGGTATTCCGCGCAATGACGTTGCATTCCTCGAAAACCGTGTAATTTAGACGAAGGGTGATCTCGGGATATTTTTTGTCGGTGAGATCTATACTTAGCGTTTGTCCCCGTCCCATGGCAAAGGGAAGACCGCAATCCGAGGCGTAAGGCGTATCCGAAACGGTGTGGCTTTGATAGACAAAGTCGGTGACGAAGGAGCCGTCGGGCATGATCAGCTCCATGGGGGAGTGACGGAAATCTCCCTTGCCGATGCCGGAATATTCCTGCTGCAGAGTTTCCAGGGAATAGCCGGGGGTCTCCTTGTCGTAGTCTACCGTGGAGCCTAAAACGATGGTGTTTTTCAGGCGAAGCGCATCTGCGTCGGCCCCGGGAAGCTTTTGACCGTAATAGATATGCTCCGCATGGCCTTTTTCGGTTATAGCCAAGATATAACTGGTATCTTTGGTGTCGAGCTTAAAAACGCGCCCGTTGATCTCTATCATGATTTTACCTCTTTCTGTGCCATCAGTCGGAATTCAAAAGGCTTCATATGGGTGGGGTCGGTCTCTTGGTAGTTGGAGACAACGGTATGCTTCCAGTCCTTGACAAAGGAGGGAAGGAATACTTTTTTGCCGCTCATATTGCAGATGGACAGCAGTTTTTGGCCGTCCAACTCACGCTCAAAGGCATATACACGCTTACGCTCGCAGACCACCTTGAAGGAGCCGTCCGCCAGGATCTCGTTGGACTTGCGCAGGGCGATCATTTGTTTCCAAAAAGCGAGTACGCCCTTGGGATCTTCCATTTCGGCTTTCACGTTCACTTCCTTGCTGTTGGCGTTGATCTTAAGCCAGGGCGTTCCGTTGGTAAAGTCTGCATTTTTGTTGCCCGTCCATTGCATAGGGGTGCGTGCGTTGTCCCGGGAGGTGCGTTTGATCATTTTCCAGCGAATGCCTTTGGGAATGCCCAGACCTTTGGCCATGGCGTAGATGTTGTGGCTCTCAATGTCCATGACCTCGTCGAGATTTTCAAAATCGCCGTTGGTCATGCCGATCTCTTGTCCCTCGTATACAAAGGGTGTGCCGCGCATGGTCATGAGCAATCCGGCCATCATCTTGGAGGCCTCTTTTCTGTACGCGCCCAGATCCTCGAATCGGGAGATAAAGCGTGGCTGGTCGTGATTTTCAAAGTAGCAGGCGTTCCACGGGAGGGCGTTTTGCCATTTCGTCAGCGTTTTCATGAGCTTTTTAGGTGCAAGCCTGGTCTTGAACCATTTTACGAATACCTGATCGCATTCCATGTGTTCAAAATAGAATACCATATCCAGCTCACCGCGCTCGGGGGCGCAGAGATCCTTTGCCCCGGAGATATCCACAAACACGGTCTCGCCTACTGCCCACGCACCGTAGGGTTCCAGCACTTCTTTGCGGAGCGTACGGAGAATATCGTGACAACCTTCTGTCGAAAGGTAATGCTCTCTGCCTGTCAGCACAAGCTGTTTTTTACCGTTTGCCAAGGAGTTTTTGTAAATGACGTTGATCACGTCGCAACGGAAGCCCACCACGCCTCGGTCAAGCCAGAAGCGCATAATGCTTTTGACTTCCTCCAAGACGTCGGGATTATGCCAGTTGAGATCTGGCTGCTTTTTGGAGAAAAGGTGGAGGTAATATTCGTCCTCGTTGTCACTGAATTTTGCCCACGGACATTCGGCAAAGAAGTTTCCCCAGTTGTTAGGGAGCTTCCCGTTCTCTCCCTTGGCAATGATGTAATAATTGCGGTATTTTTCCTCGCCCGCCAGCGCCCGCTTGAACCATTCATGTTCGTCCGAGGTATGGTTGATGACCAGATCCATCACGATCCCGATCCCGCGTGTCCTGGCTTCTGCCACCAGCTCGTCGAAATCCTCCATGGTGCCGAATTCGGGCTGGATGGAGGTATAATCGGCAATATCATAGCCGTTGTCATCATTGGGGCTTTTATAAATGGGAGACAACCAAATGACATTCACCCCGAGGGATGCGATGTAATCCAGTTTTTCTATGATACCTCGAATGTCACCCACGCCGTTTCCATCCGTATCCTTGAAGGAGCGCGGATAGATCTGGTAAACGACCGTGTCTTTTTTTACGTTTAATGCCATAAGTGCCTCCTGAAGCGATCTTCTCAAAATTGATATATTGATTATATCACAAAAAGTGCAAAAATACAATACGTAACACTTGGCATGCCATGGGTTTTCAAGATTTTTTATCGATATTCGCGTGAGTTGACTTATGCTCGTGTTTATGCTATAATGTATAAGCAAATACCCATACCGTAAAGCCGTGTAATATTTCACGGAAAACGATAGAGTTTTTATAGATGCCCAAGAATTTGACGAGGAAGAGTATGTTCAGAGAATTAACGAGAAAGAAGCAAAAGCTCTCGGCGGATGAGTGCGAGAAAATATTAAAACAAGAGGTGCGCGGCGTGCTTGCCGTTAACGGCGACGACGGTTATCCATACGCTCTGCCTATCAATTTTTATTTTGATGAAGAAAGCAATAAGATCTATTTTCACAGCGGAAAGATCGGACATAAGCTCGATGCTATCGAAAACAGCGACAAGGTCTCTTTCTGCGTTTACGACAAAGGATATCACATGGAGGGCCATTGGTCGCTCAATATCAGAAGTGTGATCATATTCGGCCGCATTCACATTGTAGAGGATTGGTCTGACGAGCTGATGGTGAACTTTTGCAAGCGCTTTACGGATGATATGGATTACATCTGCAGCGAGATTGAAAAATTCGGAAGCAACACCGCCGTTCTTTGCCTTGAGATCGAGCATATGACGGGAAAGCTTGTCAACGAAGCGTGATACTAATCAGGTGGCACAAAATGAAAAAATATCTTAATCTCTTCTTTACGATGTTAAAAATCGGGCTGTTCACCTTTGGCGGTGGATACGCTATGATAGCTCTGCTTGAAAATGAATTCGTATCCAAAAAGGAATGGATCGAAAAGGATGAATTTCTTGATATGGTCGCCATAGCCGAGTCCACACCCGGACCGATCGCTATCAATGCCGCGACCTATATTGGCTATAAGATGTTAGGCTTTCTCGGCTCGCTTACGGCAACCGTGGCGGTTTGTATCCCGTCCTTTATGATCATATACGCCATATCGCTGTTCTTCGACGCGTTTCTTTCTTTCACGGTCGTATCTTATGCTTTCAGAGGAATACAGGTCTGCGTGATCTACCTCATACTATCGGCAGGTTTGAAAATGCTGAAGCAGATGAAAAAAACGGCATTCAATATCCTTATTCTTTCTGCCGTCATTCTGTGCATGGTGGTATTTTCGGTATTCTCGGTCAGCTTCTCGACGATATTCTATATTCTAATTTCGGGCGGTATTGGCATATTCGCATATGCACTTGGTCTGCTCCGAGGAAAGAAGGAGGTTGAAAAATGATCTACCTTGAATTATTCCTCACTTTCTTGCAGATAGGCGCTGTATCCTTTGGTGGTGGATACGGAATGATCTCGCTTATCAGAGAAAAGGTATTGATGCACGGGTGGCTCACGGAGGAAGAACTGTTGAATATGATTGCCGTTTCGGAAGCCACGCCCGGTCCTATCGCCGTGAATATGGCAACCTTTGTCGGCTCTACGCAGGGTGGCATCCTCGGCTCGTTTCTCGCAACGCTTGGCGTGGTGCTTCCGTCTTTTATCATCATACTGATCATTGCCGCGCTGATACGCAATTTTTTGAAGTACAAGGGTGTTCAGATGTTTCTCGGCGGCATTCGTCCGTGTGTAGTAGGACTGATATTAGCAACGGCAATTACAATGCTTATGAGTACGCTTTTTGCCTTTAAGAACATTGACAGCACACCGATCCCCGACATAAAGGGCTTGATTATTTTTGCCGTCATTGCTTTAACAGCTGTTATCTCCAAGAAAATAAGGAAAAAACCAACTTCGCCAATATTGCTAATTCTCATATCGGCAGGGCTTGGAATGGCGTTATATTCAATATGAAGCTAAAAATGGGCTGGAAAGAAGCCCCCGTGATGCATAAGGTTGTCACGATTATACCTATACCGGCAAGTCTGTCCGTTGTTCTGTTAGCGGTGTTGCAGATATTTGATGTTTGGATGCAAGCCGCAAACGTCTATAACTAAAAACAAAAAGAGCAGATGAATCTGCTCAAATCATTCAAATATGCAGTAAACACAGGCAAAAAAATATCGAGTGCTCCTAACATCAGTTATGAACACTCGATATGGTACGGATATTCATAACGAAACTGATTGTTTTCGACATTATCCATACATATTCCAAACGTGCCTAAAGCCTTATGTTTTCAAGTAAAATCAACACTTGAAAGGAATATGATTATGGAAAAGCACATCACTCAAAACGGCATCAAATATGAACTCAAAGGCGAGCAATACTACCCGATGCTTGAAATCTCCGAGCAGGAAAAACACAAAATCGGCAAATACGGACTCCTTCACCGCGACTATATCAAGCAGCATAAGAGAGGTATATACATCACACTTCTCACGGAAGGTAAGATCAATGCATACCTTCATGAAATTGACGTACAAGCCAACGAAATGACAGAAACCATAGTTGCTAACCTTGCCCGTGAACGCGGCATAGACGAAGAATTAAAGGCTTCTGATGCCATCAAATGGGTTGCCGAGATGAACAACATCAAGGCGAGCGCGGAAGAAATCGTTTTGCGGGAGGTGGTGTACGTATGAGTGTGATAAAAGAATTATGGCACGGCAATATCTGCCCTCAGACCGATAGCCGCAACAACTCTCCCGAAATGAAAG
>JAFTIL010000026.1 GCA_017456905.1 Clostridia bacterium | reverse complement strand
GCTGAACGAGCGGCGAGCAATTTGTTAGGCAATTCGAACAAAAATTCGCACGCGTAGCAGGAGCTACGTGAAGAATATTTGTGAAGAAGTGCCAAAGAAAGTGCCGCCGATTCGTCAGCGAGAGAGTTTTTAGAGGTGGCCTGTTGTTTATCTTACTAATGGCGATGTGATGACTTGGGGCGAGGATGCCCGTGGTAAGCCTTCCCTTGTGAGGGAAGGGGGACCGCGAAGCGGTGGATGAGTACTCACATAAAAGGTGATTGATCTTAAAAAGTCTTTTCTGTAGAAGAAATTGGAGCATTTTCCTTCGGAAAATGTCCATTCATTAGGCTACTCATCCGTCACTCCCTTCGGTCGTGCCACCTTCCCTCACAAGGGAAGGCTTGGTTTCGTGGTAACCCGTGTAAACAACAATTTACCCTCCCGCCCTCTAACGAAACCTGCCCATCAAGGATCATGTGAGGATGAGAAAAAGGGGCGGTTCAGCCGCCCCTCAATTTCTGTTATACTCCAAAAAGTCCAACTCCCGTTCATCCGCAAGCATAAAATGGGCATCGCCGATCCAAACACCGCCATCGTCATCATCATCTGCGGTGAAAGAGAAAGTTCCGTGCATAACCCTTGACAGATACACCTCTGCCCCCTCGGCCTCGGGACAGTTAAGCGTTATAAAACCTTCAGAGAGATGATACGTTCCCGTAAATATCTCTTCGATATCCCATCCGTCTGTCGGCAAATAACCGTCATCTTGCACCGTAATCTTCACGGTATGGTCGGGTCTAAAATCCAAAATCACGATGGTACCTTGTTTGGGGACGTAATAAACGACATCCAGACTTTCCCGCGCGGCATTTTCCGTCACGATCTCCATACCCTCGTTTTCTCCGCTGAAACCCGTTTCAAACTCTGTGATCTCCCAAGTGCAGTCATTCCAAGTGACCTTCTCGCATTCAATCTCGGCGGTATAGTTTTCCAATTCTTCCTTGGTGACCTTGCGATCACCGATGTAATATTCGGCGTTCTCGGAGCCGTCGTTATAGATGCGCCACAGGGTCTTTGTTTCATATCCCGTTTCTGTCGCCACCAGTTTGTCCACGCCGTAGGAAGGTCCCGTGCGGTCAAAGGTATAGCTGAAGGCGCCGTCTACGTACAAATGGTTGTAGGATATCTCGGCGTGATCCAGGATCTTTTCGGCATCATAGTCAATAAAGAAAACCACGGAACGGTCATACGCGCTTTTTTGATCCCAAGCCAGCTTGACAACGACCTCTTTTGTGCCGTCTCCGTCCATGTCCATCACCGCGTAGCCTTCGGGTTGCTCTTGATGGTATTCCGGGACGGAGGCGTTGTATTCATCAAAATATGCCATGATCAAAGGTACGAATACTGCGGGGCAGGTGCCGTCGTTGCTTTTTGTTGGGACGGTCAGTTCCCCGATCCTGACGCTTTCTTCGCTCG
This sequence comes from Clostridia bacterium, assembly GCA_017456905.1. GTDB lineage: Bacteria > Bacillota > Clostridia > Oscillospirales > CAG-272 > CAMEON01. The sequence continues at coordinate 124,395 of JAFTIL010000026.1, read as the reverse complement.
ACTCAAAGGTATGAGTGCCATGGAGACTAAAGCCAAAGTAATTCGCGTCCACAGGGCAATCAATGGTGATCTGCCCTTCCCCCAACACATAGGTACCCTTGTAGATTTCATGGATGGCATCAAGCTGTCCGATCAGTATCCACAGGTGCCCGTCGGGATGAAATTTCACATGGAGGCGATGTCCCAACGCAAACTCACAGAAGGAGAGGTCAAGGGCGATGGGCGTTTCGGTCTCGACGATATTTACATTCAGACAAAAAGCGTAATCGTAGCCGTATTCATTCTTTCCCTCGGTGTGGGTGATCCGCAGAGCGACGTAATAGCTCCCCGCCGCCAAGGTTTTTAGATCGTCTAAAGTCTCAAAGGCATAAAGCTCCTCAATCGGTGCTTCGGGGTCGTACACATAGACCGCCTCCAACGTGTAGTTTTTGGGCATATGCAAGCGCAGATCCTCCGCATAAGTCAGCGTGGGGATGGGAGACACGGTGAACTCGCCATAAAAGCCCGCGCCGCAGGACATAGCAGTTTGGTTGCCCTTATGCACCTCGCTGTAGCCAAAGAAGGCCTCGGGCTCCACGGATTGCAAGCCCACCGTGAGATATACCTCGCCCGTGATGGCGTCGTTATACCCCGGCGGCACGTCCCCTGCATGGAACCCCGCCCAGATGATGCCGCCCATGACGCTCACGGCCACCAAAGCGCAGACGATGGCCACGCCCCAGCCGCTGTTGACAAAGCGTGTCAGCCCGCCGTTTCGGGGAGCGCGTTTCTTCTCTGTGATGGCCTCAAAATAAGATTCCTCGGCCTCCAGCAGATACTCGGAGCGAATATCGCCCAAAGCCGCGGATATGGTCAAGCCTTGGATTCTCATAGCGTGTACCCCCTTTCATTCAAAAAAGCACGAAGCTTTTCTCTGGTACGCATGAGCCGCAGAGATACGGCGTTTTCACTGATGCGGAACGCTTTGGCCAGTCCCTTCACGGAGTGACTGTGCCAATAGCGCAGAATGAACAAGGTGCGTTCCTCTTTTTCCAAAAGGCTGAAAAATTCGTTGAACAGTTCGGTCAGCCTGCCGCTGTCCTCCTCCCTCATAGGAATACATTCCTCCAGCTCCGAGAGGGAGATCTCGTAATGCCGCCGACATTGGGCCCGGGTACGGCGGTATTTGTCCAAGGCGGCGTTTCGGGTGATCCTGCCGAAAAACAATCGAAGAATATTCGGGCGTTTGGGTGGTATCTCCTGCCATGCCTTGAGCCATGTGTCGTTGACACATTCCTCAGCGTCCGAAGTATCGTCCAGCACGTTCATGGCTATGGTATGACAATAGCTGCCGTATTTACGGGCTGATTCGGTAATGGCCTGCTCTTGCCGTGCGAAGTACAGCTCGATGATCTGCTCGTCTGTCATGGTAGCACTTCCTTTCCTTCAAATTCGTGCAGTTGATGGCTTACCTTATAAGACGCAAAAAACAGAGGAATCTTTCATTTTCTTAAACTTTTTTTCATTATAGCACCAATACTGCCCAAATGCAAGTGGGACATCTCTAAAACTCATCCTGTTTTAGAGATGCCCCTCGGGTTTTCTGTCAATGCTCGCAAGTGTGAATACAAATGAGATTTTTTTGTGCCGTTACATACTCCTGTTCATCATGGATATGGAAAACCCCTTGATCATCACAGCAGGGTTAGGCTTTTCCGTACGGCTCACGATATTGTGATTGTCATGGCACGCAACGATAGCAAAGCCGATGACCAAAACAGGCCCCGCAGTGATCATCATATTGTGCAAAGGAGACGTTGGCTTTGCGCGATCGTACTTCTGATATATATTTCCGCAAGCGAAATGACCGCACATAGCACGGTGAAGGCGATATGATAAATATTTCGTGTTCTTTTATCCATCGCAATCTCCTCATCCTTTGCTGTAGACCCATTCCATCGTCTCGCCCGCATCCGTCACGCGCTCGTCTATGATGACGGATATCTCCTCGTATCGGTAGACGACCGAGCTGACAAGAAGGCCGTCCCGGCTATATTGCTCTATAGACAACAGATTGCCATGCTCGTCATACTTATAATAGATGTTGCGCTCATTTTCCTGCGGAGAAAATTGCTCGTCATAACGCTGGTAGCGATGCACCTTTGACAGAAGCTCCCCTTCGTATGTGGAGTTATCTTCAAGATAAACCCCCTCACTACTATGAACGAATCTGATTTCCCGCCCTTGGTTGTCATATTCATAATAGCTGCTCGAAAGTTCCTCACCGTATTCATCCGTGGTAATGATGCTGACACATCTCCCTTGCTTGTCACACTGATACTTGGTGGTATAGGTAATACCACCTTCATAAACTCTGTATGAGTAACTGCCGTTCTCGCCATAGCTATATACCTTTAGACTTTTTATGGCATTTGCTTGAGGAGATTCAAGTCTCTGGGTCTGTACCCGTCCTTGATCATCATAGGTATAAGATGTAACTTGATAAACCTCACCCTCCGAACATCGTTCTTCTTTCAGAATTTGCCCGTTTTCGTTATTGGTATAATAGATCGCATTTATATCGACGTCGGTCACCTTCGAAATGAGCCACCCTGCCTCGTCGTATGTATAGACGACTGTGTGTTCATCATTTCGGTTTTCCTCTACCAAACGAAAATTTTCGTCGTATACGCGCTTTAGAAACTTACCATCCTCACTCGCCCACACGTTCCGTCCGTATTCATCGTACTCATAGATAAAAACGGTTCCTCCTACTTTTTTGTACGTCAAGACCCATATCTTTTTGGTGGGAACAGGCGGTTCTGTCTCAATCTCAGACACAAATTCGCCATCGGAAGTCACACCCGCAGGCGGCACGTCCCCCGCATGGAACCCCGCCCAGATGATGCCGCCCATGACGCTCACGGCCACCAAAGCGCAGACGATGGCCACGCCCCAGCCGCTGTTCATAAAGCAACTGAAAGCAGAAGAATTTCGCTCTCTTTTACGGGCAGGGGCTACCAAAAAGCAAGCATCCAACTCAGCGTCGCGGATGTAATCCTCCCGAATGTCGGTCAAGGTCTCAAAAACCGTGATGCCCTTCATAGACGGTAGCCCTCCTTTTCCAGATAGTTTTTCAGCTTTTCACGCGTGCGCATGATCCGCAGATTGACGGCGTTTCGGGTCATGCCGTAGGCTCTCGCCAAGATCTCGGGGGTGTAGGCGTACCAATAGCGCCCCACGAACAGCCGCCGCTCGGTGTCCCCCAAGGTGCCGAGAAAGCTGTCCAGAAGCAGGCGAAGCTCAGCGGTGCTATCCTCGGGCATGGGAACACAATCCTCCAATTCCGACAGGGCGATCTCTATATGTGCTCGCTTCTTGCGGCGATCCGCACGGTAGCGGGAAATGGCCAGATTTCTTGTGATCTTGCCGAGAAATATTTTCAAGGGACTCGGACGCTTGGGCGGGATGCTGTGCCAGGCTCTCAACCACGTATCGTTGACACATTCCTCCGCGTCGGAGAGATTGCCGAGGATCTGTCCCGCGATGCTTTGACAATATTTCCCATAAGCCTTGTCGGTCTCGATAATGGCTTGCTCGTCCCGGGCAAAGTATAATTCAATAATCTCGCTGTCTCGCACGGGGTCTCCTCCTTTGTGTGTTTCTCTCTATTTACTATAACGCTTTTTTATGGACTGCGATTTCACAAATTGTAAAGAAACAGAAAAAATCCCCTTCTTTTTTAAAGAAGGGGATAAATCTTCATTATGTACCGCCCAAGGCGGTTTGGCTCAGGCCTCGGGGGCGTCTACGATGAACTTTCCGAGGGCTACAATCAGCGCATCAGCGTTGTCGTTGTGGTAGGTCAGTTTGATAGGCTTGCGCAGGTCGAGGCTGAAAATACCCAGAAGGGATTTACCGTCCACCTTGTAGCGGCCCGATTCCAGGTCTACCTCACCCTCATAGGCCACCAGCGTGTTGACCAGAGTGTAAACGTCGTTGATCTCGCTGAGCTTAATGTAGAAAGACTTCATGCTTTCCTCCTTTCTGTCGGGACGCTTCCCGACGCTCAGGCTTTATTTGACTGCTCGGCTTTCCTCCGGCAGGCGTCCCTTCCCTGCCGCCGATCTGTCTTCTCTCTTTTGGACGGCCTCATTATACACCACCTTAGCCAGAAATGCAAGCGGTAAGATAGCCAAAGTTTTTTTCTTTTACCAAAGTTCGTAGTGCGTTTTGCACAAATATCGGTTTGCTGTTTTGTGCAACTTTTACCCTCGTTTTGCGGTTTATTTACATTTTTCGTCACAGAACAGAGAGTTTTCCACAGGGGCACTTGTGGAAAAGTGGAAAACTCCTTGTGCCATCGAGCTTTTTCGATCATCCTCGACAAGGTCGCCTGTGGAAAACTTTCGGGGCAATTTTTATGCTTTCGCACCCTTCGCATTTCGGACGCATATGCTGTGAACGAGACCATCCGAAAGGCAGGTAAACGGCATGAAGATCGTACTGATCCGCTCTCCCGGCATCCTCTCGCCCCTTCTCCGCAAGCTGTTCGGGATCCCCAAAGAGAAAGGGCGCAAGCGTTGAAACAACATAAAAGGGCCTATCCTTCGGTTGCGTGCCGTTTGGAGGGTCCTTTTTCACAGATTTCCTCTTGCATAAATCAGCAAAATATGATACAATAAAAAGAGACTCACAAAGGACGGTAAAAACTATGGCTAAAGCTGAAAAGAAAATGATCCTGCCCCCCGCATCCGCCTTTTTGCCCGTTGATCGCGCAGGCATGGTGGAACGCGGCTGGGATCGTCCCGACTTCGTATACGTAACGGGTGACGCTTACGTGGATCACCCTTCTTTCGGTGTCTCCATTATTTCCCGTATCCTGGAGGATGCAGGCTACCGCGTGGCTATTCTCGCCCAACCCGATTACAAGAGCGCCGATGCCTTCCGTGAGTTCGGCAAGCCCCGTCTCGGCTTCCTCGTGACGGCAGGCAACATCGACTCCATGGTGGCCCACTATACTGCCTCTAAGAAGCGCCGCTCTTACGACTACTATTCTGCTGGCGGCCAGATGGGCAAGCGCCCTGACCGTGCGGTCATCGTATACTGCAATCGCATCCGCGAGGCCTACGGTGACGTGCCCATCATTCTGGGCGGTCTGGAGGCATCTCTCCGCCGCTTTGCCCACTATGACTACTGGGACGATAAAGTACGCCGTTCCGTTTTGGTGGACAGCCGCGCCGATATCCTGACCTACGGTATGGGTGAAAATATTCTGCTCCGGCTTGCCTCTCTTTTGGATCGAGGCATCCCTATTCGCAAGATCCGCGACGTGCGGGGCACAGTCTATCTCTGCAAGCCCGATGAGGCCGTTCACTATCCAGTGGCCGCCACCTTTGACTATAATCTGCTGAAAGAAAACAAAAAAGCCTACGCCGAGGCCTTCGGTGTGCAGTATAAAAACCAGGACGCCATCAGCGGCAAGGCCATTTGCGAGCTGTACGACAACAAAATGCTAGTGCAAAATCCTCCTATGCCTCCTCTGGAGCGTCACGAGTTGGATCACGTTTACAGTCTGCCCTATGCCCGCACGTACCACCCCATGTACGAGGCAGAGGGCGGTGTGCCCGCCATTGAGGAGGTCAGATTTTCTTTGACCCACAATCGCGGTTGCTTCGGTGCCTGTAATTTCTGTGCTTTGGCTTTCCACCAAGGACGAACGGTACGCTCCCGTAGCATCGAATCCGTGGTGGCCGAGGCCAAGCTCATCACCGAAATGCCCGATTTCAAGGGCTATATTCACGACGTGGGCGGTCCCACCGCCAATTTCCGCCATCCCGCCTGTGAAAAACAGCTGAAGGACGGCGTCTGCACGGGCAGGAAATGTCTCGCGCCCAAGCCCTGCCCCAATCTGATCGCCGATCACAGCGAATATATCGAGCTGCTAAAACAGATCGAGGCTCTCCCCAAGATCAAAAAGGTGTTTATCCGTTCGGGCATTCGCTTTGACTATCTTCTGGCCGACCCCGACGATGCTTTCTTTAAGAAGCTGGTCCAGGATCACGTATCGGGTCAGCTCAAGGTAGCCCCCGAGCATTGTTCCTCTCCCGTACTCCATTGTATGGGTAAGCCGGATTTCTCGGTCTACCGCGACTTCCGTAAAAAGTATTTCGAGCTGTCTGAGGCCTGCGGCAAGGAGCAGTACCTCGTTCCCTATCTCATGTCCAGCCACCCCGGCTCCACCTTGAACGATGCCATCAGCCTGGCCCTCTGCCTCAAGCGGGATCACTATGCGCCCGAGCAGGTACAGGACTACTACCCCACCCCCGGCACCGCTTCCACGGTCATGTTCTACACGGGCATCAACCCTATGGACATGAAGCCCGTATACGTGGCCACCGATTACCACGAAAAGCAGCTGCAGCGTGCGTTGCTTCAGTATAACCGTCCCCAAAATCACGATATGGTGCGTGAAGCTCTCCGCAAAGCGGGGCGAGAGGACCTCATCGGCTACGGTGCCGATTGTCTCGTGCCTCCCGCCAAAGAGGGCGCTACATCCAAAACACCTGCCAAAAGTGCGCTCGGAAAAGGGAATGGGAAAGGACAGAGCCGTCCCTCTCTGAAAAAAACACAGTCAACCACCCAAGGAAAAACGCCTTCCCACGGGAGATCTGTAACCAAAGGGAAGCCGACGCAAAGCGGAAAGCCCACCGCCCCCAAACGAAGGGACAATAAAGGCAAGAGATAACGAAAGGAGCTCCCATGAAGGCCATCATCAAAGAAGCCGATTTCAGGCGAGAACTGAAAAATAATCCCTCCGTGGGATATCTGTTCTTTGGAGAAGAGGACTATCTCAAAGCCAACGCCATCCGCTTGGCACGCAAGACCCTTTGCGGCGAGGATAAGAGCCTGTCCTATTTCAACGATATCCGTCTCGGCGGCGCAGATTTCACCCCCGACAAGCTGTTGGACGCCATGGCCACACCGCCCATGGGTAGCGAACGCAAGATCATCACCATCACGGGCATCAATTTCAACGCCATGCGCGCGGGCGATCTTGAAGACCTGATGGAAGCGCTGACCGAGCTGGACAATTATCCCTTCAACGTGGTGATCATCTCGGCTGACTCCGACTGCCTGGATGCGGGCACGCTTCCCAAACGCCCCTCCAAGCTGCTCTCTGAGTTGGGGGAATATCTAATCCCCGTTAATTTTGAGAAAAACACCCCCGCCAAGCTTGCCGGATGGGTACAAAAGCACTATCTCCACCACGGGGTACAAGCCTCCCCCGAGCTTTGCCATTTCACCGTGACTTATTGCGGACGAGATATGTACGTCCTCGTCAACGAGATCGAAAAGGTAGCCTTTTACGTGCTGGCCCACGAGCGAGACATCGCCACCGAGGCAGACGTAAAGATCGCCGCCATTCCTGCCGTGGAATACGACGCCTTCGCCTTCACCAACGCCATTATGGAACGACGGCAAGGCGATGCGCTGGATATTCTGGCCGATCTGAAATTCCGTCGTGTAGAGCCCATTTTCATTTTATCCGAGGTCTCCCGTGTGATCTGTGATCTGGCTTTGGTGGGTTCCCTCGGTGCGTCTGGGCAGACCGCCTCTGAAATATCCGCTGCCATCAAAATGCACGAATACCGGGTGGGCCTCTACCTGCGTCAGGCAGGCAAAACATCTCCCGATCGCCTGCGTGCCGCCGTGGCGGCCTGCCGCGAAGCCGACAGCGCTATGAAGGGCGCCCTTGGTTCCTCGGGCGGCTATGGTGTCATTGAAAAGCTCATATGCTCGCTATAATCAAAAAGGAGTGTCATAAAACACTCCTTTTATTTATTTGATGACGCACACGCTGTCAGCGCCCAACGTCAAACATCCGTGTTCATATTTGGCAAAGCCCGACAGAATCATCATCTCCCCTTGCGCCTCCAAGGAGATCTCCACGGCCTTATCTCCGCGATTAGCGCAGACGACATAACGATCACCGTCATGGACAGAAACACGCTCGTAGACGATATGCTTGTCTCCGTGAACCAGCACACGGAAATCACCGCCATGAAAAGCAGGAGACTTGCGAAGCGCACCTAAGGCGCGGTAGAATTCCAGTAGTTCGGCACGGTAAGACAACGGGGCATCTCCCACGGCTTTGTGCCACGGGAACGGGAAACGGCAGAAGGGATCGTGATATCCCTCCATACCCACCTCGTCGCCGTAATACACAGAAGGAATGCCAAATACCGTAAATTGCAGTGTGGCCGCCATACGCAAAAGCCGCAAGGCCTTTTCTCTCTGCACGGAAGACAAAAAAGCATGAGCCAGCTCGTGATTGGGGCGGTCAAATTCCCAAGGCTCGGAGCCCAAAACAGTGAGGATACGCTCGGTATCATGGGTACCCAGAAGGTTCATGAGGGCATCTGACACACAGCGGGGATAAGAGGCATAAAGCTCGGTGAGGGTATGATACAGTTTATGGGCATCGCCATCGCGGACAAAGGCCAGAATGCCGTTGCGGACGGGGTAGTTCATAACGCTGTCCAGCTGCTTGCCCTGAAGATATCGTCTGCGATGTCCGTAAGCGATCTTTTCGGCAGCATTTTCCCACACCTCGCCAATGATCACCGCCTCCCCGCAGGATGCGTCCTTGACAGACACGCGAAGCTCATCTAAGAAACGGTCGGAAAGCTCATCTGCCACATCCAGACGCCAACCGCCAATGCCCATATCTACATAATGAGCGCAAACGCCCTCGGCACCCGTAAAATAGGTACGGCAGGTCTCGTCAGAGGAATTCAGCTTGGGGAGGATGGGGATGCCCCACCAGGAATCAAATTTTTCGGGAAAAGAATGGAAATGATACCAGTCAGCGTAAGGGGACTCCTCGGATTGATAAGCCCCCACGGTATCGTAGGTGCCGTAACGGTTGAAATAGAGGCTATCGTCACCCGTATGGTTGAACACGCCGTCCAAGATAACTTTCATACCTCGTGCGGCGGCTTTATCTAAAAGATTTTTGAGGGCAGGCTCGCCTCCAAAGGCAGGATCCACGGTCATATAGTCGCCCGTGTCGTACTTGTGGTTGGAATAAGCCTTGAAAATGGGGCTGAGGTAGATGACCTTGACACCCAAGGCCTCCAGATAGTCCAACTTGTCGGCCACTCCCCACAGATTGCCGCCAAAGAACATATTGTTGGCCAAAGGCGCACCGGGATAGTTTGGATATTGGGGGATACCGTTTTCCCAATCGGGATTGAGGATGGCGGGACGGCTACCCCGTCCCTTTTGCAGGTCCACCTCGCCTTCGCCGCAGAAAAAGCGATCCACGAACACGTGGTACATGACTCCCTCGCCAAACCAAGTAGGAACAGTATAGTCTGTCTCGTGGATGAGCAAGCGGAATCTTGCCCCGCCATAGCGGGTCAGTTCAAAGTCCACGTTGTTGATGCTATGGGTAAAGAGAGTATCAACGCCGCGTACGAAGAGAAGCTGATAATAGAACAGCCCTGAGGGACTATCTCCGCACAAAGCGGCAGTGTCCAACTCCAGCTCATAGCAGTCACAGCCGTCCTCCACGCAAGAGTTCACAAAAGCAAAAGGGATATCGGCATCCCCTTCCCCGTCACGGTTGATACGAAGCACCACGGCAGCGACTCCCAGAGTGCGAGGGCAAGTCACCTTCAAACGCAGGATGTCACCCTTGGGGAAGGCCCCGAAGGCAGACAGATCCTTGCCGTCTTGCAGACCTGTACCATATTTATAAAATTTGACACGGGAAAATTCCGTGCCGTCGGTGTAAATCGGTATTTTGGGAAGCATAGGGGTCTCCTTTCAGGAGAGTGAAATGTCCGCAAGCGGACGTGAAATACGCGCCGCGTGTGAAATTTGCTGCGCAAGTGAAATTCGCTGCGGCGAGTAAAGGTACATTTCCTTACGGGAAATGATTTCATTTAAAAAACACATCAGAATGGGATAGGGGCCCCATGGGGCTGCTTGCGAGGTTCGCTTTATCTTTCGAGCCGCCCTCGACGAGCCAAAAGACATATCCTTCCTTATGGGTGTATGGTTGCTTTGTAAAAGCCTTTTTATTGAAAGTTTTAAGGGGTCGAGGGAGAACTTTTTCACAAGTTCCCCCTCGCGTACTCTGCTTACTTCACAGGCTTGATGTTCCAGAATCTGTCGGCGTACTCACGGATAGAGCGGTCGGCGGCGAAGTGGCCGGAGGCGGCAGTATTCAGGAGGGCCATACGGGTCCAATTCTGACGGTTGGCATAAGCCTTGATGGCTCTTTCGTGGGTCAGACGGTAGGACTCGAAGTCAGCCATGCACATATAGGGATCGGCAATACCGTGACCGCCCAGAAGATAGGTGGCGATATCGGCAAAGGACTCACCGCCAAAGCCCACAGAGAGCGCATTAACGATGCGGATGAGTCGCTCGTTGTTGGCATAGAACTCGGTGGAGCGGTAGCCGCGGAGCCAAAGCTCATCCACCTCGGTGCTGGTGAGACCGAAAATGAACATATTCTCCTCACCCGCAGCAGCCAGCATTTCTACGTTGGCGCCATCCAGCGTACCAATGGTCAACGCGCCGTTCATCATAAGCTTCATACAGCCCGTACCACTGGCTTCCTTACCGGCCAGAGAGATCTGCTCAGAAATGTCGGCGGAAGGGATCAGCGCCTCGGCGGTGCTGACGTCGTAATTCTCAAGGAACACAAGATTCAGCTTTTCCTTAATGGAGGGATGACGGTCGATCTCCTTACTGATCATGCAGAGAAGTTGGATGATACGCTTGGCCATCTGATAACCGGGAGCGGCCTTGGCACCGAAGATATAGGTCTGAGGTGTGATATCCAGATTGGGGTTGTCACGCAGGTCGAGGAAGATACCGATGATATTCAAAGCGTTGAGAAGCTGGCGCTTGTATTCGTGGAGACGCTTGATCTGTACGTCGAATACGGCGTGGGTATCCAGCTTCTGACCCGACTTGCGGTAGAGATGGTTTGCAAAAGCGATCTTGTTATTGTGCTTAATGCTGCGGAAACGCTCCAAGACATCCTGATCGTCAGCGAACTTGGCAAACTCTCCAAGCTCAACGGGATTATGGCGGTAGCCTGTGCCGATGGTCTCGTCCAAAAGCTTTGCCAACTCAGGGTTGGAGTAGCACAGCCAACGACGGTGAGCGATACCGTTGGTCACGTTGTCAAAGCGCTCGGGGTAGAGGCGGAAGAAATCCTTGAAAACAGAATCCTTCAGAATGGTGGAGTGCAGCTTGGATACACCATTAATCGAGTGAGAGCCGATCACAGCCAGATTGGCCATGCGTACCTGGCCATATCCCACGATACTCATAGCGGAAATTCTCTGCCAGTTACCGGGGAAGGTCTGCCATGCCTCGCGGCAGAAGCGCTCGTTGATCTCCTTGATGATCATATGGATGCGGGGGAGCTTCAAGCGGAACAGATCCTCGTTCCAGGTCTCCAGCGCCTCGGGAAGCACGGTGTGATTGGTGTAAGAGCAAATACGGGTGACCATGTGCCATGCTACGTCCCAAGGATAGAAATAATCATCCACAAGAATACGCATCAGCTCGGGGATACAGAGGGTGGGGTGAGTATCGTTGAGGTGGATGGCCACCTTCTCGGCCAGATTGTCCAGCGTACCGTAAACCGCCATATGATCGCGGATGATGGACTGGACTGAAGCGGAGCAAAGGAAATACTGCTGGGTCAGACGGAGCAGCTTGCCCTCGGTGTGGTTATCGGAAGGATACAGCACCTTGGTGATAGCAGCAGCGTTGGTGGACTCCTCCAGAGCGCGCGCATACTGACCCTGGGTAAAAAGGCCCATATTGAAGTTTTGGTTTTCGCGGGCGCGCCACAGGCGCAGACGACTGACAGCCTGGGAGTCTGCACCCGAGATCATCATGTCGTAAGGCATAGCCTCCAGCTCTTCGGCGTCCTCGTAAATGATCTCACAGTGACCCGAGGGCTTCCATTCCTCGCGGACACGGCCGCCAAAACGAACCTTGAAGGTGCGGTCGGTTCTGGGTACCAGCCAGACCTCGCCTCCGGGAAGCCACGCATCGGGAAGCTCCACCTGGATGCCGTCTACGATCATCTGCTTGAAAAGACCGTACTCGTAGCACAAAGAAAAGCCCGTGGCGGGATAATCCAGGGAAGAAAGAGAGTCCATAAAGCAGGCGGCGAGACGGCCGAGACCGCCGTTGCCAAGACCTGCGTCGGGCTCACAGGTGTAAAGCTCATCAAGCTCAAAGCCCATGTTTGCAAGAGCCTTTTTATATTCTTCGTCCAGGCCGAGATTGCAAAGATTGGTCTTCAGGGAACGGCCCAGAAGAAACTCCATACACATATAGTAAACGCGCTTGGCCCCGGTCTGATTGACCTTCTTTTTGAAAGCGCCGCGCTTCTCGGCAAGTATGTCGCGAATGGTCATGGCCGTGGCCTTATACATTTGATCCTTGGAGGCCTCGGCGGCGGTGCAACCAAAATATCTGGCCAGCTTGATATCCAGATTTTCCTTGATCTGCGCCGCGGTGGGTTTTACGTTGGTCATGAGTCTATCCTCGTTTCGTTGTTTTGCGATATGATAAAACCAAAAGCCGCCCCGACGATATCGCCAGGGGCGCTATGGCAAGTTACAGTATATTATAATACAAATTTTCGAAAATATCCAGTTAGATATTTTACAAATCCGTGAATTTGTTTTAACAAAAACCGTGCTTTTTCAACAAATAAAATGTCACCTTTTGACGCATATGGCAGTTGTTAACCATTGCCCTCATCATTTTCCATAACAGAGCGGATCAATGTGCAAAAAGCCATGCCGCTTTCGTCCAAGGAAAGGACATTGTCAAACACGTAATCATAGACATAATTCTCCACCTCGTCGTCTGCGGCGTTGCCGTAAGGCGCTATGCCGTTGGGGTCCGGGCGGCGAATGAGCATGGTGATGCACTTGGTGGGGATCTTCGCCGTGAATTTGGCAATCTCCGGGGCCTCGCGGATATGAACGCAAAGGATATCCGCGTCGCTGTCCATAAACGCCTGATACTGCTCTATCAAATATGCGGTGGGCAGATCGTTATACTCCACAAACACCTGCTTGAGATCCGCCAGAAATTTTCTTGCTTTGGGGGTCTTTTCTCCCCGCCAGCCGTAACGGGTGGCGATCTCTTTGATGGGATCTACAGAGGACTTGTTGACTACCTTGAACTGTGTTTTCAACGCTTCGCACAGGGCATCCTTGCCCACGCCGCCGCGTCCGTTGATGACCATCACCAGCTTATTCATGCTTTTCTCCTTTTTCTTGAATTAAAGGACCTTGGCCAAAAAGCCCTGCAGTCTGTCGGACTTGGGATGATTAAAGATCTCATCGGGAGTACCCTCTTCAATGATCTGACCGCCATCCATAAAGACCACACGGGATCCCACCTCACGGGCAAAGCCCATCTCATGGGTCACCACCACCATGGTCATACCATCGTGTGCCAGCTTTTTCATAACCTCAAGTACCTCGCCCACCATTTCGGGGTCAAGGGCGGAGGTTGGCTCGTCAAAAAGCATGATCTCGGGCTCCATACAGAGAGCACGGACGATGGCCACGCGTTGCTTTTGTCCGCCGGAAAGCTGGGCAGGATAATCCTCTGCACGGTCGGCAAGGCCCACCATGTGGAGGAGCTCCAAAGCCTTCTTTTCGGCCTCTTCCCTGGACTTTTTGAGCAGCTTCATAGGTGCCAGGGTCATGTTTTTCAAAATGGTCATATGGGGAAACAGATTGAAATGCTGGAAGACCATGCCCATCTTCTGACGGTGCAGATTGATGTTGGTCTTCTTATCCATGAGATTGACGCCGCTCACCAAAATCTCTCCATCCGTAGGCTCTTCAAGAAGGTTCAGAGAACGCAAGAACGTAGACTTTCCGCTACCCGAGGGGCCGATAATGACCACCACCTCGCCGCGAAAGATATCCATGGATACACCGTCCAGTGCGTGAACGGAGCCGTCATTATAATGCTTTTTCAGGTCTTTGACCTTAACAATTACGTTATCAGCGTTCACTCTTGCGCAACCTCCTTTCAAGAATACCCACCAGCTTGGTGAGGACCAGAACCAAGAACAGATAAATAAGTGCGACTGCCACCAAGGGCATAAAATCACTGTAGGTAAGAGAACGAATCTTAATACCTGCACGGGTGAGATCGGCCACGCCAATATAGAAGGCAACGGAGGTCTCCTTAAGCAGGGTGATAAACTCGTTACACAGAGCAGGAAGAACGGCCTTGAAGGCCTGGGGCATAACAATATGGAACATCGTAGCCCCATAACCGAAGCCCAGAGAACGCCCCGCCTCAGTTTGACCTGCGTCCACCGACATGATGCCGCCACGGATGATCTCAGATACATAGGCACCGCTGTTTAATCCAAAACACAGCACCGCCGCGGGGAATTTTTCAATGCCGACGGGCAACAGCAGAACGAAATAGATAATGAGGAGCTGTACCATGAGGGGCGTTCCGCGGATGATCGCCACATAGACCTTGGCGATCTTATCAAGATAATAGAGCTTATCGGTCTTCTCATGTACCACACGAACGATGGCTGTAAAAAGGCCCAAAAAGATGCCCATAAGCAGAGAAAGTCCTGTCAGGGCAAGGGTGTTGCCGATACCCTCCAGAATATACTTCCAGTGATCGTCCTTAATGAAATTCTTATAGAAATCCGCCTTGACAGCATTCCACTTCTGTTGGAGAGGCGAGGAGGTGTCAGGGACGGTGGCATCGTAGTTGTCCAAACCGAAGCACTGATTGATACCGTTGCGGAAGGTGTTATCGGAAGCGATAGACACCGTCTTGCCATCCACGGTGATCTCGGTGGTTTCCTTGATGTCATCCTTAACGGCAATATAGCCGCCCAGCAAGTGGTTTAGTGCCTCATCCGAGAGGTACATCTGTAACTTCTCGGCGCGAACGTCGTAGAAGTAGACCTCTACCTCGCCACTTGTGATCCACGCGCCGGTCTCCAGCTGTGCCAATATGTATTTCTGCACCTCGCTCTGGATCATGGTTGCGTTGACCTTTTTACCCTCTGCCTTGATTCCCTCGGCATAATTCCAAGCGGCCTCAAAGATCTGATCCTTGTGTGCCTTATACATGGCAGCTACGTCTACAGTGTCGTACTTCACCTTGACCAAGAAACTACGGTCCCGGCTTTCTTCAACTGACAAGACCTCCATTTTGGTATTTTCAACCACATATTTGGAGCACTTAGCCACAGCAGTGGGCAGGCTCAAGATCAACTCGTCGATCTGGGTCTGAGCTTCCTCGGCAGTCAGCGTGGCGTTGATTTGTCGGTTGGCGATAAAATCCACCAAAACCACACCCAAAAGTATCACAACGCACAGCGCGATGATACTGAGATTTATGATGCGCCTTTTTTTCTTTTGGCTCTCAATCCAATTCATGTTTTTGATCCTTTCATACATTATCATATGCTACGGGTCACCTTTGAAAACTCTTTTATCGATCAGGCAAAAGAACTTTCAAAGATGACCGTGGGTCATCTTTGAAAATTTCAAAAGAATGGGACGGTCGCCCGTCCCATTCGATCCTCTGACGAAGGGTCAGATCACTTGATGTACTTTGCCACGATAGCGGCGATGGTACCGTCCTCGGTCAGCTCCATGATAGCAACGTTGATCTTATCCAGCAGCTCGGAGTTGCCCTTCTTAACGCAGATGGCGTAGTCCTCGTTGGCGTAAGCGGTCTCCAAGATCTTGAGGCCGGAGTTAGCGGCCACCAGAGCCTTAGCGGGCTCGTTGTCGATGATCACGCAATCCACAGAACCGCCGGCCAGAGCCATCACAGCCTCGTTACCATTGCTATAGGTGGTAACATTTTCCTTGCCGAAATCGTCGGTGGCGTAGATATCACCGGTCGTACCCAACTGAACGCCTACCTTATAGGAAGCGCCCTCAGCGTAGAGATCATCTGCGCAGGTGATGGGAGAACCTTCAGGAACGATGATCGACTGTACGCCGTTGGCGTAGCTGATAGAGAAGTCAACCTCCAGGAGGCGATCCTCGGTGATGGTCATACCGGCCATACCGAAATCAACGGAATCCTGGTTAACAGCGGTCAGGATGGAGTCGAACTCCATGTCCACGATCTCCAGGGTCATGCCCAGTTTCTCAGCGATAGCAGCAGCGATCTCAGCGTCGATGCCGACGATCTCCTCGCCCTGGTAGAACTCGTAGGGCTGGAAGTATGCGTTGGTACCCATCTTCAGAACAGGCTTCTCGCCATTGGCCTCGGCGGTAGTACCTGCTTCAGTTGCAGCATTGGTGGGAGCCTCGGTCTCCTTTTCACTTGCGCCGTCGCAAGCAGTAAAGATCATCATGCAGGACAGAGCCAGCACCAAAGCCATAAAAACAGCCAAATACTTTTTCATTTTCTTTCTCCTTATCATGAATAATAATTGCATGATTATGCATGATATCATTATATCACAGGCCCCGTTGATTTTCAACGGGTAATATCAACAAAAAGGTGTTGATTTGACAAGCGTTTTTGTATACTACACAAAGATTTTCCGAAGGCTGTCGTTTTCCCTCGTCCGATTGAATGTTCCTCGCTTTTTATGCGTTTCATACATAACAAGGGACACCCGCTGTGCGGGTGTCCCTTTGCTTTGAATTAAACTCAAACGACGGCACCGTCGTCCTCATAGATCTGGGTCTCGTCAGCCTCGGGAAGTGCTTCACCTTCGGTGGCAGCCTCAACGGCGATCTCCTTATAGCAGGCCATACCCGTACCTGCGGGGATCAGCTTACCGATGATGACGTTCTCCTTCAAGCCGCGGAGGTAGTCGACCTTACCCTTGATGGCGGCATCGGCCAGCACCTTGGTGGTCTCCTGGAAGGATGCGGCAGACATGAAGGACTCGGTCTGCAGGGATGCCTTGGTGATACCAAGGAGCACGGGAGCACCCTCGGCCTCGTACAGCTTGGGCGCGGTGGGATCCTCGGCGGTAGCTACTCTGCGAGCCTTGATCTCGTTGTTAGCGGCCTCCAGATCAGACATATCCACCACAGAGCCCTCGAGGAGCGCGGTGGAACCGCTGTCGGAGATACGGATCTTGCGGGTCATCTGACGGGCAATGATCTCGATGTGCTTATCGTTTACGTTACAGGACTGGGAACGGTAGACCTTCTGGATCTCCTTGATGATATACTCATACACGGCATCCAGGCCCTGAATTCTCATGATATCCGCAGGAGCCTTGCTACCCTCGGTGAGTGCCTGACCAACCTCGACCTCCTGGCCGTCGGTGATGGCAATTCTCATACCGTAAGGAATGCTGTACTTAGCCAGCTCAACGCCATTTTCGTCATGGACGGAAACGTCGGTGATGTTGGGCTCATTGGGATTTCTCTGGAGATAAGCAGTACCTGCCTTCTCGGTCATAACGGCGGCCTTCTTAGGAGCGCGAGCCTCGAAGAGCTCTTCAACTCTGGGAAGACCCTGGGTAATATCGGAACCCGCGACACCACCGGAGTGGAAGGTTCTCATGGTCAGCTGAGTACCGGGCTCACCGATAGACTGAGCGGCAATGATACCCACGGCCTCACCTACACTGACCAACTTGCCGGATGCCAGGTCGGCACCGTAGCAGTGAGCGCACAGACCGTAGCGGGCATGGCACTGGATGGCGGTACGGATGCAGACAGAGGTGATACCTGCGTCCTTGATGGCCTTGGCCATCTCGTCGGTGATCATGGTATCGTCGGGGATCATGACCTCACCGGTGACGGGATGTACCACGTCGCCCATGGTGAAGCGGCCGATGATACGGTCCTCCAGAGGCTCAAGAGCCTTCTTTTCCTTTTCGTCGATGATATCGCTGACCCATGCGCCCTTATCGGTGTCGCACTTGATCTCGCGGATGATGACCTCCTGAGAAACGTCCACCAGACGGCGGGTCAGGTAACCCGAGTCTGCGGTACGAAGCGCGGTATCGGACAGGGACTTACGAGAGGAACGAGCACCCATAAAGTACTCGGTGATGTTCAGACCCTCACGGAAGTTAGAGGTGATAGGCAGCTCCATGGTCTTACCTGTTGCGGAGAACATCAGACCACGCATACCTGCCAGCTGTCTCATCTGGGTCATAGAACCACGGGCACCGGAGTCTGCCATGATCTTGATAGGGTTATAGGTACCGAAACTGGTCTCCAAAGCCTTGGTGACGCGGCCTGTGGTGCCTTCCCAGATCTGAATGACGCTCTGGTATCTCTCTTCCTCGGAGAGCTCACCGCGCATGAAGTGCTTGGTGATCTGATCCACCTGCTTATGAGCCTCAGCCAGATGCTGCTGCTTGTCGGAGGGGATGGTCATATCGTAAACCGAGATAGAGAAGGAAGCGCGGGTGGAATACTTGTAACCCATGGCCTTGATCTCGTCCAGCATATTGGCACAAACGGCGGTACCGTGTACCTTGATGCAAAGGTCGATGATCTGACCAAGCTGCTTCTTCTTCACCACCTGGTCGACCTCGGGCTTGTAAAGGTTCTCGGGGATGGAACGATCCATCATGCCGAGATCCTGGGGAATGGGCTGGTTAAAGATCAGACGGCCCAAGGTGGTCTCTACACGGTGGTAGACCTTCTTGGTGGTCTCGTTGCCGTTTTCATCCACGGTAGTCTCATTATGAGTACCGCGAACAGTGATGAGGGCATGGAGACCCAGTTGACCGTTGGCATAAGCCATCATGGCCTCGTCGAAGTCACGGAAAACACGACCCTCGCCGGGTTCACCGGGCTTCAGCATGGTCAGGTAGTAGGAACCAAGGATCATATCCTGGGTAGGAATGGTCACAGCCTTACCGTCCATGGGCTTCAGCAGGTTGTTGGCAGACAGCATGAGGAAGCGGGCCTCAGCCTGTGCCTCCACGGACAGAGGTACGTGTACAGGCATCTGGTCACCGTCGAAGTCGGCGTTAAACGCAGTACATACCAGAGGATGCAGCTTAATGGCGCGGCCTTCCACCAGCACAGGCTCGAAGGCCTGGATGGACAGACGGTGCAGGGTAGGCGCACGGTTCAAGAGCACGGGATGCTCCTTGATGACGTTCTCGAGTGCATCCCACACGTCGGTGTTGGCGCGCTCGATCTTCTTCTGAGCTTCTCTTACGTTGGTGGCCTTGCCCATTTCTACGAGGCGCTTGACCACGAAGGGCTTGAAGAGCTCCAGAGCCATCTCCTTAGGCAGACCGCACTGATAGATCTTGAGGGAAGGACCGACGACGATAACCGAACGGCCGGAATAGTCAACGCGCTTACCCAAGAGGTTCTGACGGAAACGGCCCTGCTTACCGCGGAGCATTTCAGACAGAGACTTGAGGGGACGGTTGGAGGGGCCGGTGACGGGCTTGCCACGGCGGCCGTTGTCGATCAAAGCATCAACAGCCTCCTGAAGCATACGCTTCTCGTTACGCACCACGATCTCGGGAGTGCCGATCTCGATGAGCTTGCGCAGACGGTTGTTACGGCTGATGACACGACGATACAGCTCGTTCAGATCGGAGGAGGCGAAACGGCCGCCGTCCAACTGAACCATGGATCTGATATCGGGGGGAATGACGGGCAGGACGTCCAGCACCATCCACTCCAGCTTGTTGCCGGAGGTGCGGAAGGCCTCGATGACCTCCAAACGCTTGATGATACGGGTCTTCTTCTGACCGGTGGCACGAGCCAGCTCATCCTTGAGCTTGTCGGACTCGGCCTGTACGTCGATACCTGCCAGCAGCTCCTTCACAGCCTCGGCGCCCATGCCGACGCGGAAGCCGTTGCCATAGCTCTTGCGGTACTCGCGGAGGTCGGACTCATTGAGCACCTGACCCTTGCGGAGGGTGGGACAAACGCCCGCATCCAGCACCACACACTCGGCGAAGTAGAGCACCTGCTCCAGCTGCTTGGGGGAAATGTCCAGCACCAGAGCCATTCTGGAGGGAATGGCCTTGAAGTACCAGATATGAGACACGGGGCTGGCCAACTCGATGTGACCCATGCGCTCACGGCGCACCTTCTTGGTGGTCACGTCTACGTGGCAACGCTCGCACTTGATGATCTCCTTGCTGTGGGAATTCTTATACTTTCCGCACATACAAGCGCCATCCTTGGTGGGACCAAAGATACGCTCGCAGAAAAGTCCGCCGACCTCTGCCTTCAGGGTACGGTAATTGATGGTCTCGGGCTTGATGACCTCGCCGTAAGACCAATTTCTGATCATTTCAGGAGACGCGAGACCAATTTTAATGGAAGAAATTTCGTTACGTTCCACAGTTACTTCTCCATTCATTCTATATATATTGAGAATTATACGGGTAATGATTCACAGGGATCGGGGTCAATCCTCGTCCATGACGTCATAGCTGCCGCCGAAGCCGTCAAAGACCTCTTCGTCCTCGGGCATTTCGTCGGTATCAAACAGCTCGTCGTGCTCGACGAGATAGGAGTCGCCAAGCTCCTCGGTCTCGAGACTCTGACCAAGGGCAGACTCAATGGCCTCCTGCTCAGTCTCATCCACAAAGCTGCGAGGTGTCTTGCGGCGGTAGGGAGCGTCGTCCTCGTTGCAAAGGGTGGACAGCTCGATCTCTTCGCCCTTGTTGTTCAGCACGCGAACGTCCAGAGCCAGAGCTTGGAGCTCCTTGACCAGCACCTTAAAGGACTCGGGAACACCGGGGGTAGGAATGTTCTGACCCTTGATGATGGCCTCGTAAGCCTTACGACGACCGTTGATATCGTCGGACTTAACGGTCAAGATCTCCTGCAGCGTATATGCGGCACCGTAAGCCTCCAGGGCCCAAACCTCCATCTCACCGAAACGCTGGCCGCCGAACTGGGCTTTACCGCCGAGAGGCTGCTGGGTCACGAGAGAGTACGGGCCGTTGGAACGGGCGTGGATCTTATCGTCTACCAGGTGGTGGAGTTTGAGATAGTACATGATACCCACGGTTACGGGGTTATCGAAGGGCTCGCCGGTACGGCCATCGTAAAGCACAGTCTTACCGTCGAAGAGGCGGAGCTTGTCAGCCACGCGGAGGGACTCCACGTAAGCCTTGTCAGCCTTTTCCTCAGGAGACAGCAGGCGGTAGTCCTCCTTGCCCTCCTCGTTATAGATCAACTCGAAGAGCTCCTTACCCTCGGGATCCTCACCTGCGAACAGGTTACGGCTGTAACCTGCCATACGGAGGCACTCGGAGATGTCCTTCTCGTTGGCACCGTCGAACACGGGGGTCATGATCTTCCAGCCCAGCTTACGGGATGCGATACCCAGGTGAACCTCAAGCACCTGACCGATGTTCATACGGGAAGGCACGCCCAGGGGGTTCAGCACGATATCCAGAGGAGTACCGTCGGGCAGGAAGGGCATATCCTCGGGAGGCAGAATGCGGGAAACGACACCCTTGTTACCGTGACGGCCTGCCATCTTATCGCCCACGGAGATCTTTCTCTTCTGGGCGATATAGACCTTGACCACCTTGTTCACGCTGGCTGGCAGCTCGTCGCCGTTCTCGCGGGAGAACACACGAACGTCCACGACCACACCGGATTCGCCGTGAGGCAGACGGAGAGAGGTATCTCTCACTTCTCTTGCCTTCTCACCGAAGATGGCACGGAGCAGTCTTTCTTCAGCGGTCAGCTCAGTCTCACCCTTGGGGGTGATCTTACCAACCAGGATATCGCCCGCTCTGACCTCGGTACCCTTCTTAACGATACCGTCGGCGTTCAGATCCTTCAGGGCGTCGGCACCTGCGTTGGGCACTTCGTGGGTGATCTCTTCGGGACCCAGCTTGGTGTCGCGGGCCTCGTGGGAATATTCCTCAATATGCAGAGAGGTGTAAACGTCCTCTCTTACCAGACGCTCGTTGAGAAGAACGGCGTCCTCGTAGTTGTAGCCTTCCCAGGTCATGAAGCCAATGAGGGCGTTCTTACCCAGAGCCACCTCGCCGCGGGCAGTTGCGGGACCGTCGGCGATGACCTGACCTGCCTTGACCTGCTGACCCCTGCGAACGATGGGTCTCTGGTTGAAGCAGGTACCCTGGTTGGTTCTCTTGAACTTACGCAGGGGATAAACTTCCTTGGTATAGTTGTCGGTCATGAGCACGATCTTGTCGGCCTCTACGTGATCCACGTAGCCGTCGCTCTTGGCGACCACCACCACACCGGAATCCACGGCGGCCTTGTACTCCATACCGGTACCGACAATGGGGGAATCGGTAACCATCAGCGGCACAGCCTGCTTCTGCATGTTCGCACCCATCAGTGCACGGGAGTTATCGTCGTTCTCAAGGAAGGGGATCATAGCGGTTGCCACGGATACTACCATTTTAGGAGATACGTCCATGAAATCAATGCGGGACGCATCCATAGCAGAGATCTCGGTGCGCTCGCGGGCAGTAACACGCTTATTGACGAAGCGGCCCTCGTCATCCAAAGGCTCGTTGGCCTGTGCCACAATGTAGTTGTCCTCAACGTCAGCGGTCATATAGACCACCTCGTCGGTGACTCTGTGCTCGACGGTGCCATCGGGCAGGGTCTCGTGGACCACCTTACGATAGGGAGCCTCGATAAAGCCGTAATCACTGATGCGGGCATACGTGGTCAGATAAGAGATCAGACCGATGTTAGGACCTTCGGGGGTCTCGATGGGACACATACGGCCGTAGTGGGTGTAGTGTACGTCACGGACGTCGAAGGATGCGCGGTCACGGGACAGACCGCCGGGACCCAGAGCGGACAGACGGCGGCGGTGGGTCAGCTCGGCCAGGGGGTTGTTCTGGTCAGCAAACTGAGAAAGCTGAGAAGAACCAAAGAACTCACGGATCACGGTGGCCACGGGACGGATGTTGATAAGCGCCGCAGGGGTCAACTTATCGTTATCCTGGGTGGTCATACGCTCCTTGATGATCTTCTCCATACGGACGAAGCCGATACGGATCTGGTTCTGGAGCTGCTCGCCCACGGAACGGATACGGCGGTTACCCAGATGGTCGATGTCATCCATGGTGCCTACGCCGTGGGTCAGGTTCAAGAGATAGTTAATAGAAGCAAAGATATCGTCCTTGGTGATGTGCTTGGGACAAAGCTCAGCAATTCTTTCCTTAGCCATAGCCTTGATAGCATCCACGTCACCTGCACAAGCCTCGGCGATCTCCTGCATGATGGCGATACGCACGCGCTCCTTGATGCCGCAGTCCTCAAGATCGAAGCCAACGATATATTCAGGCTCCAAAGTGTTGTTGGACAGCACCTTCATGGTCGTACCATTTTCCAGGAGGACCACAGCCTCGTTAACACCTGCGCGCTCGATCTGAAGCGCCAGCTCGGGGGTGATATAGGTACCTGCCTCGCAGACCACCTCACCCGTCAGGGGAGAGATCACAGTCTCGGCCAGGACGCAGTTGGCGATACGGCTGTGGATAGCCACCTTGTTATCAAACTTATAGCGGCCCACGGGAGCGATATCGTAACGCTTGGGATCAAAGAAATAGTTGTTGATGAGGGTCTCGGCAGACTCAACGGTAGCGATCTCGCCGGGGCGGAGCTTCTTGTAGATCTCCTTCAGCGCTTCGGTATGAGCCGTAGCGGGAACACCTGCCGCATTGGATGCGGCGGCCAGCTTTTCGCAATCGTCGCGCTCAAAGGTGGCGACCAGGCGCTCTTCGTTACCGAGAAGGGCATACACAGCCTCTCTGTCCTCCAGCTCTGCCTCCAGAGCGCGGATGAACATGGTGATGGGCACCTTACGGGTCTTGTCGATACGGACGTAGATCACGCCGCTGGAATCCACCTCGTACTCCAGCCATGCGCCGCGGTAAGGAATGACCTGGGCGGCATAGGTGGGGTTACCCGTCTTGTCGATCTCGGAAGAATAGTACATACCGGGAGAACGGATGATCTGGGAAACGATGACACGCTCGGCACCGTTGATAACGAAGGTACCGGTCTCGGTCATGAGGGGGAATTCGCCCATGAAGATATCGTTCTCGACCACGTTGCCCGTCAGGCGGTTGGTCAAACGAACGGTTACACGCAGGGGGGCGGCGTAGTTGACGTCGCGCTCCTTGCACTCCTCCACGGTGTACTTGGGCTTGCTATCCAGATTGTAGGATACGAATTCAATCAAGAGATTGCCCGAAAAGTCTGTAATGGGAGAGACCTCCTTGAGGACCTCGCCAAGGCCTTCCTCAAGAAACCACTTATAGGATTTGGTCTGGATCTCCACCAGATTGGGCAGGTCAAGGTTGAAGCGGGTACGGGAAAAGGACATTCTCGTGTTTTCACCGAGCTTCTGCTCTTTCAGATTGATCATGAATCAAATCACTCCATTCAAAATCTTTATGAGTTTGGGATACGGGATATCGGGACACACGCTGTGCTTCGTGACTGTCCGCATAGCCGGCAATCTTTTTTGTACTCAGAGGGATTTTTCTGCCGCAGACCGCACCTCATCGGTTTAACGAACGACCGAAGGGCACTTCAAATGCCGTGATACGTTCCGTGGGCCGGCAGAACAATCGTCATTTTGCACAAAATAGCCATGCCCGCAAGCAGCAAAACCGTTGTTTGGCGCACAGGTTTCCATACTGCAAGCGATTATAATGCAGTTTAGTATTTTATCATAGAAACCCCGATTTGTCAAGAGGTTTTTTTGATTTTTTTCATTTTTCACAAAAAAATCCTGTCCGTGTCGAAAAATCGCCGGAAGTTCACACGCTTTTTTCAAAAAATACATACGGAAAATGTTTACAAATCAAAAAAAATATGATATACTATTATAATCTATGAGTATGCCTACTGAAAGGAGGCTCTGTTTATGAACCAAACGACCCCAAGGAACGAGACGCCTCCGTTATCTCTTTGTCCCATTCCCCGCCGCGGGATCCCCGGCGCCCCCGGCGCGCTTCTCTTCATATTACTGTCGCTGTCCACGCTGGTCCTCCCCCTGTGGACACCTCTGCTCTTCCCTGCGTCGAGGATCGCCTTTGTGGGAGATTTTCCCAATGCAGATACGTTGATCGAAGGCTTCTCCCTCGTATATCTCCTGATCCTTGCCTTCTACTTTCATCGCACAGGCAAATTGGCAGGCCGAGGCTCACGAGGGCTCACCCCTCTGATCGTGCTATCAAGCTTTGCCTGCTTCGGGATGTACGGTTCCCTGACCCCCGTCGTCTGGGCTTTCGCTCTTTTCTTCGTCATCGGCGAGGGTGCCGTCCTTCTGGCCACGGCCAACCGCTTGACTGCCCTGCTCGCCCCCTTGATCCCTCTGCTGACCTTTGCCATCTCCCTTGCCCTGTGGAGACGTGCCGATATTGCCGCGCTGGCCTTCCTCCCCTGGCCAACCGCCCTGACTCTGGCACTGGGCACCCGTTCCTCGGCGAGCAAGGAAAACGGCCTCACCCGCGTGGGCGTCATCTGCGCTGCCTCCCTGACCCTCAGCGTAACGGCATTGCTCTTTGCCACTTGGTTTGCCTATCGGGCCTTTGGTTCCCTTTCTTTGGAGGTCTTGACCCAAAAGCTGGATCTCCTCCGCGGCGAGTTGGCCGCCTTCCTTCTGAATTATCAGATCGCATACGGCGATACCGTGGTCGCGCCCCTGGCAGGAAAAGAGGCCGAGGTCCAAAACGCGGTCAACGGTTTTATCAACACCCTGCCCGGCACGTTGATCGTCGTGATCAACGTGATCTCCACGCTCGCCCAAATGCTGACACTCTCGGGATTGCACGCCTATGGCTTTGGCAACAGCGTCACGGGTCGCGTCCGTGATTTCCGTATCAGCGCCGTATCCGCCGCCGTCTATATGCTCTCCTGGATCGTAGCGCTCGTGGCGGTGGGTGACAATTCCTCCTCCACCGTGATCGGCACCGTGGCCGAAAACCTGTATATCATACTCACCCCCGGCCTTGCGTTGGCAGGTATGTTCCGCCTGCTCCGCACCATGGCCATGCAGGGCGCCCGCCTCGGTTGCGGCTTCTTCCTCCTCATATTTGTTCCCTGTCTCGTGCTGTATCTGCCCGCCGTGGCAGCACTGAGCGAGGCTGTGATCCTGGTCTTTGGCCCGCTGGTGGCCAAGATCAAAAAAACGGCTAAAAAGCCTCCCTCCGATCCTCCCCCTAATTCCCCTAAGAATGACAAGCCCCTCTCGGACGAGGAGCTATTTGAGATTTATTGCCGAGAGCAAGAGGAGCAGCGCCGCGCTCGGGAAAGGCAAGAGGATCACCACAAAGACGACGACAAAAACTGACTGCTCCATCTGAAAATCATACAAGAAAGGATCTATCGGAATGAAAAAAGATCTCCGTGAAGTCTCCGACCGTAACGCCGATGCGCCTCGCGCAGACCTGCGTCTCCCGCTTTTGGTCTGCTCTGCCGAGGGCTTGGTCCTTTTGCTGGTCTACACCCTCCTTGTATATTACCAAGCCCCCCATCCGCTCACCGTAGGCGTTGCCTTTGTGATCGCCTATGCCCTGTCGGCAGCAGGCTTCTTTGCCGTGTACGCGTTGAGGCAAACCAAGCTCAGCCGCGACAGCGCCATGATGGATCGCCTCAACAGCGACGTCTACCGCCTCTTCCGCAACACGGTGGATCTGCCCTACGCCATCATGAACAGCGATGGCCGCATCAGAGTCATCAACGGTGCAATGAAGGACATACTTCGTTTCCGCTCCCCCATATGCAACATTCCCTTGGAGGACGTCTGCCCCGGCCTGTCCATCAAAAAGCTATTGGCCGCTTCGGGTCAGTCCGACATTCTGCCTATGAACGAGGCCGAGGAGCACGCCTCCGCCCGTTTCGGCGGCGACGCCCCCGTGGTCCGCTTGCCGAACGGCCGCCGCTATCTGGTGGAGCCTTACCTCTTCCCCCGCCGCGGTGAAAACTATTATTTCCTCATGTTCCGTGACACCAACGATTATCTGGACCTGGTGGAAAAGACCAACCGAGAGCATCCCGTCCTCGCATACATCATGCTGGACAACCTGCAAGAGCTAACCCAATTCGTCCGCGCCAACTACCGCGCCACCGCCAACGAGATCGAGGCGGCATTGTCGGAATGGGTGGGCGGCATGAACGGTATGCTCAGAGAATACGACAGAGATAAATACCTGGCCCTCTTCTCGGAAGAAATGTTAGACCAATGCGTGACAGATAATTTTTCCATCCTTGAGACCATCATGGCCATCCGCGTGGGTGACAACAGCTTCCCTGTGTCCATCTCCATGGGCATCGCCGATATCGACGGCACCATGCAAGAACGAGAGGCCGCCGCCAACAACGCCCTTGAGCTGGCACTGCAGCGAGGCGGCAACCAGGTCGCCCTCATCCGCAGAAACACCGCAGGCGTTTCCTTCTTCGGCGGTACCCACAAGACCATGGAAAGCAACACCTCCATTTCCTCCCGCGTCAGCGCCAATCTGCTGGAAAAGCGGATGGAGCTCTGCGACCGCGTGCTCATCATGGGTCACGCCAACCCTGACTTTGACGCCATGGGCTCCACCGTGGGTGCCTACCGTCTCTGCCGCAGTATTCTGGAGGCCCAGCGTCGCGCAGATATTCCCGTTAACGTGGTCACCGATCTCGGCTGTGAGACCTTCGCCATTTGCGCCCATCATCTGGCGCCCCTGTCAGAATACAAAAACGTGTTTATCGATAAGCACAAGGCCCAAAGTCTTGTGACCCCAAACACCCTGCTCATCGTGACGGACGTCAACAATCCTGCTATTTTTGAAGCCCCCGGGCTGGTGGGTGCCATCCCCGCAAGAGACGGCGTGGCCTCCATCGCCATCATCGACCACCACCGCTTGGTGGCCGCCCTCCCCTTCGTGCCTTTCCTTCATTATATAGAAACCACGAAATCCTCGGCCAGCGAGATCGTCAGCGAGATCTTAGAACAAAGCCAATACGCTCACACCCTGCACAAAGAGGAAGCCAATCTCCTGCTTGCAGGCATCATGCTGGACACCCATAATTTCACCCGCTCCGCAGGCGCGCAGACCTTTGAGGTAGCCTACTATCTCTACAGCCGCAACGCCCATACCGATACAGCCCGCGAATTTTTCAACGAAAAGATCGAAGAGCTTCAGGTAGCCAGCGACTTTGACGCCCATACCCGCATCTACGCCGACATCTTCGCCATCACTTGGCTCAGCGAAGATCACGTTCCCTCCCCCGAGGACCGCATCGCCGCCTCCAAGGCCGCCGATAAGCTCTTGGGACTGCAGGGTGTGGAGGCCTCTTTTGCGTTGGCCGTCGTAGGTAAGAAAGTAGCCATCTCCGGCCGCTCCAAGGGCAAGATCAACGTCCAGCTTATTCTCGAAAAGCTGGAGGGCGGCGGCCACTTTGATATGGCCGGCGCTCAAGTAGACTCCGCCACCGTGGCCGAGGTCTACGAAATGCTCAAGGAAGCCATTGATGAATACATGGCCGAACGTACCTTAAAATAATTGAAAACAAAATCACATGACATAAAAAGAAAGGAACTCCATCATGAAAGTAGTATTACTGGCCGACGTTAAGGGCCAAGGCAAAAAAAACGATATCATCGACGTATCCGATGGATACGCCCGTAACTTCCTCATCCCCCGCAAGCTGGCCGTGATCGCCGACAATAAGATCCTCAACGAGATCAAGGGCAAGGAAGATGCCGCCAAGCATAAGATCGAGGTAGAGACCGCCGAGGCCAAGGCACTGGCCTCCAAGCTGGACACCATCCTGGTAAAGATCCCCGCTTCCTCTGGCGCAGACGGCCGTCTCTACGGCTCCATCACCACCAAGGAGATCGCCGAGCGTCTTCAGAAGGACCACGGCATCACCGTTGACAAACGCAAGATCCAGCTCTCCGATCCCATCCGCGCCTATGGCAAGTACGATCTCGCCGTCAAGCTGTACGCAGAGATCACGGGCAACATCCACGTGCTGGTGTGCCAGTAAGCGCCACGGGTAATGCCATATGAGTATCAACGAACAAGCCGCCGACGTTCTGGATCGGAAGCTACCCTTTTCCCTGGTGGCCGAGCAATCCCTTCTGGGCGCCGTGCTCATAGACCCTGAATCCTTCAACCAGATCGCCGACATGGTCTCGGCAAACGACTTCTATCTGGAAGAGCATAAGCAGATTTACATGGCCATGCACGAGCTCTTCCTCACCAGCAGTCAAATTGATGTGGTCACTCTCATTGATATGCTGGTGCAAAAGGGCGTCTATTCCAAATCGGGCGGTGAGCAATACATTCGCACCGTGCTGGAGGTGGTCCCCAATGCCCTCAACATCAAGGACTACGCCCGCATTGTCAAGGACAAGAGCGTTTTGCGTCAGCTCATCGGCGTCTGCGAGGAGGTATCCGACCTGGCCTATTCCGAGCAAGACGAAGTCGCCCACATCCTTGATTCCGCCGAAAACAAGATCTTCGCCATCGCCCAGGGTAAGGACACCAAAAACTTCCGCCATATTCGTGACGTTCTAAGCGACGTGTACGCCCATCTCCATGAACTGAACACCGACAAGGACGCCGCCCAGGGTACGCCCACAGGCTTTTCGGGCCTGGATCGCGTGCTGGCGGGTATGTCCAAATCCGACCTGGTGCTGGTGGGTGCCCGTCCCGGTATGGGTAAGACCTCCTTCTGTCTGAACATCGCCACCAACGTGGCGGCGCAAACCGGTAAGACCGTGTGCATCTTCTCCCTCGAAATGTCCGCGGAACAGCTGGTCAATCGTATCATATCCTCCGAGGCCATGGTGGATAGCTACAAGCTCCGCACAGGTGAGCTCAGCCCCGAGGACTGGGAAAACGTGGCCGCCGCCGCCGCAAAGCTGGCCAAATGCAACATCCTCATTGACGATACCGCAGGCATCACCGTCACGGGCATGAAGGCCAAGCTCCGCCGCGTCAAGGACCTGGGATTGGTGGTCATCGACTACCTTCAGCTCATGCAGGGCGACAAGCACACCGATAACCGCGTGCAAGAGGTGGGTGACATCTCCCGCGGCATGAAGCTGCTCGCCAAGGAGCTGATGGTTCCCGTCATCTGCTGTTCCCAGTTGAACCGAGGCGTTGAAGGCCGTTCCGACAAGCGCCCCATGATGTCCGATCTTCGAGAATCGGGCACCATCGAGCAGGACGCCGACGTGATCATGTTGCTCTTCCGAGACGAATACTATAAGATCAACGAATCCGACACCCCCAACACGGATGCCGAAAGCAACATTGTGGAGGTCATCGTGGCCAAAAACCGTCACGGCTCCACCGCCACCGTTAAAATGGGCTGGATCGGCCGTTATACCAAGTTCCGCACCATTGCAGACGACAGCCAGCTACCCAAATAAAGCGCTCTGCTTATCCAAATCCTTCCCCATCTAATTTATTGAAAGGAGCGGACCCATGCTCCTCAAGCTACAATTTCCGCCCGACATTCCCCAAAACGCCCCCCTTCTGGTGGCGTATTCAGGCGGCGCGGATTCAAGCCTTTTGTTGTCTCTCGCCAAGGCCTATGGCGAAACCCACCAAGTCCCCGTGTTCGCGGCGCATCTGCACCACGGCATCCGAGGAGAAGAGGCTGACAGAGATCTGGATTTCTGCCGCCGCACGGCTCAAGTCTTGGGCATCCCTCTCTTTGAAAAACGCGTGGATATCCCGGCGCTGGCCCTTGCCTCGGGCAAAAGTCTGGAGACAGAAGCAAGAGAGCAGCGCTACGCCTTCTTCCGTGAAGTCATGGAGGCGCGGGAGATCCCCCTGCTTCTTACCGCCCATCATGCCGACGACCAACTGGAAACCCTCTTGTTCCGCTTTTTGCGGGGCAGCGGCACCAAAGGCATGGGCGGTATTCCCGAAACGCGTCCCCTGGCATACGGCATAGCCGTGCGCCCACTGCTGTCTTTGACACGCGCCGAAATTCTGGAGGCCTGTCGGACGCTGGGCATCAGCTACGTTACCGACAGCACCAACGAGGATGATTTTGCCGCGAGAAACCGCATCCGCAAGGAGATCACACCGCTTTTGGAGTCATTGTCGGACAAAGGCATCCCCCAGCAAGCCGCAGGACGGCTGTCCCGCGCCGCCCGTGAGGATGACGACTGCCTGACAAGGCTGGCCGAGGCACAGGTGAACGTGCTCACACGGCCCGACGAGGGCTTGCCTCTCAGTACCCTGCAAAGCCAACATCCCGCCATCGCCAAGCGTATGATGTCCATACTCTACGACCGCGTTACCGCTCATAGGGATCTCCGCGACGGAAGCGGTACCCTGTCCGCCGTCCATCTGGAGGCCCTGCAGGAGTTGGTACAAAAGGGGCTCCCCGAATCCTCTCTTTCCCTGCCTCGGAACACAGAGGCAAGGATACGCGACGGCAGGCTGTATATCCGCCCCGTGTCAGATGACCCCGCACCGCTTGTGCCCGTTCCCCTATACGAGGGAGACACACCCTGGGACGGCGGTCAATGGATCATCCGCATCACAAACGGGCAGAAACCTCCGCCCCTGTCCGACGGAGAGACCTTGCTTGCAACCGCCGCATTCCCTGCTGACAAGCTTCCTCTGCCGCTGTGGGCACGCCCCCGAAAGGCAGGAGACGTGATTCAAAATCACGGAATGCACAAGAAATTAAAAAAGCTCTTGTGCGATAAAGGCGTTTCCCCTTATCTCCGCGACCGCTTACCCCTCGTCTGCCACGGCGACGGAATGACCCCGCTGTGGTATCCTACCGTAGCCTTTGCCGACGGTTTTCCGCCGCCCTCTGAAGGTCAAACTCTTTGCGTCAGCATCATAAAAACGAAAATTTCCCGAAAGGAAGATACATATGAATAAGAAAGCTTGCGCATTCTATGATGAAAGAGATTGTAAGCAGATCCTCCTCTCCGCAGAGGAGATCGACAGGATCACCACCCGACTGGCTCGCGCCATAGAAGAGACCTATAAGGACAGCGACCGTCGTTTGGTCATGGTAGTCATCCTGAAGGGCTCTATGCCCTTTGCCGCCGACCTCATGAAGCGGCTGGCTCTTCCCCTTGAGTTGGAGTTTATGAAGGTCTCCTCCTATGGCGCAGGTACCAAAACCTCGGGTGAGATCAAGATCTCCCTGGATCTCAAGCGGGACGACCTTCAGGACATCGACCTTCTGGTAGTGGAGGATATCGTAGACTCGGGTCGCACTTTGTTCCGTCTGACCCAGCTTCTCAAGAACCGCAACGCTCACAGCGTCCGCACTTGTACCCTTCTCGACAAGCCCTCCCGCCGCGAGGTGGACTTCGTGCCCGATTTCTGTGGCGCTACCATCCCCGACGAATTCGTCATCGGCTACGGTCTGGACTACGACGAGAAGTACCGTAATCTGCCCTTCGTAGGCGTTCTGAAGCCCGAGATCTACAGTTAATTTTTAATTTTGTCTTGAAAATTCACTTGAAAGTCTCTCGAACTTCATATAATTTTCATAGATATGTGCTATACTGTTTCCTAATTTGGGGCAGTCTCGGCTCCCCCTATATGACAGACCATCTCAAACAAGAGGAGAAAACGTAATGAAGAGTAATCTGAAGGTAATCCTCGGCTACGTGCTGGCCTTTGTGGTCATCTTAGGTGTCATTCTTTTGATTTATCAAGGAACATCCGACACCACGAAGCCCCTTACCTACGGCGACATCCTTGATCACTTCTACAATGGAGACGTTGCCACCTACAAGATCAACTATAACAAGAATACCCTCACCATCCAGCTTTTCGAAAAGGATGCGGCGGGTCATCTTCTGAACAAAGAAGGGAACGTTGTTACACCCGATCCCGAAACGGGAAAATACCCCGAGGACGTAGAATATAAGCTGGGTGCCGAGCAGACCTACAAGCTGGCGGATATTGACGCCACTCGCGAAGAGCTTATACGTATTACCCTCCAACAGGAGGAGGCTGGGGTAGGCGTGGGCATTTTGTCCTCCTACGAAAACACCCCCGCCAACGTCATGCCCTGGTGGGTCTCGCTCATTCCCTGGGCGCTCATCATCATTGCCTTTATCCTGCTCTACTCCTTCGCCATCAAGCAGATGATGAAAGGGGCAGGTCCCGGCAGCAAGACCATGGGCTTCGGCAAGTCCCATGTCAAGATGCCCACCGATGATAAGAACAAAGTCACATTCCGTGACGTGGCAGGCGCCGACGAAGAGAAGGAAGAGCTTGTGGAGATCGTTGACTACCTCAAGGCTCCCGCTAAGTTCGCCCGTCTGGGCGCAAGAATTCCTCACGGCGTTCTGCTCATGGGCCCTCCCGGTACGGGTAAGACCCTCCTGGCCAAGGCCGTCGCAGGCGAGGCAGGGGTTCCCTTCTTCTCCATCTCGGGCTCTGACTTTGTGGAAATGTATGTGGGTGTGGGTGCATCCCGTGTCCGCGACCTGTTTGATACCGCCCGCAAGGCCGGCTCCGCCATCATCTTCATCGACGAGATCGATGCCGTAGGCCGCCAGAGA
Organism: Clostridia bacterium; assembly: GCA_017456905.1. Lineage (GTDB taxonomy): Bacteria > Bacillota > Clostridia > Oscillospirales > CAG-272 > CAMEON01. The sequence goes on along the minus strand of JAFTIL010000026.1, from coordinate 90,885 downwards.
GGTACGGGTCTCGGCGGCGGTCACGACGAGCGTGAGCAGACCCTGAACCAACTGTTGGTGGAAATGGACGGCTTCGGCTCTCACGAGGGCATCGTGGTCATCGCCGCCACCAACCGTGCCGACGTTCTTGACCCTGCCCTGCTCCGTCCCGGCCGTTTCGACCGACAGATCACCGTCAACCGTCCCAACATCAAGGGCCGCGAAGATATTCTGAAGGTCCACGCCCGCAACAAGCCCCTGGAGCCCGGTGTTGACCTGGCTCGCGTGGCCAAAGTCACCGTAGGCTTTACGGGTGCCGATCTGGCCAACCTTCTGAACGAGGCCGCCCTGCTCTCCGCCCGTCGGGGCAAGAGTCTCATCGGCATGGAAGAGATCGAGGCCGCTTACAACAAGATCATCATGGGCCCCAAGAAGAAGACCTGGGTCATGAGCGACGAGGACAAGAAGCTCACCGCTTATCACGAGGCAGGCCACGCCATCGTTGGCTATCTCTCGGATCAGGATCCCGTCCACCTCATCACCATCGTGCCTACGGGTAAGGGCGCAGGCGGTTATACCAGTTTCCGTCCCGAAGCCGACAACTATTACGATCGCAAGTCCAAGTATAAGGGCAATCTTGCCATGGGTCTCGGCGGCCGTGCCGCAGAAGAGATCATCTTTGGCGACGTGACCAGCGGCGCTTCCTCGGATATCCAGCACGTAACCGATATTGCCAAATATATGGTCACCCGTCTCGGCATGTCCGAAAAACTGGGTCTTCGCGCCTTTGGTACGGATCAAAGCCAGGTGTTCCTCGGCCGCGACTTCTCTTCGGGCTCGGATTATTCTGACGCTACCGCCGCCCTCATCGACGAGGAGATCCACGCACTCATCTCCGAGGCCTATGACCGCGCCAAGTCCTTGCTCCTTGCCAACATTGGCAAGCTCCATTTTGTGACCGAATATCTGCTGGCCCACGAGGATATGGACGGCGACCTGTTCAAGGCTGTGATGGAAAGCGATCTGCCCTGCGGCAAGGAGAACATCCTTGATCCCGAGGTGACCGCCGCCAACGCCGCACTCAACGAGCAGCTTGCTGCCATGGTTGAGGAAAAGGAAAAGGCCAGCCGCGAGGCTAACGAAAAGAGAGCCCAAGCCGAGGCCGCCAGACGCGCCGTAGAGAAGGCCCTCAATGACACCGAGCTTGACAATGTCGTCCTCGACGAGGATGAGGACGAAGAGGAAGCTCCCGCAAACGACAAGCTTGATAACCCCTTCGACTACAGTCTCGAAAACAATCAAGGCAAAAACCCCTTCGATTATCACGATGACGACAAGGAAGACAAGAAATAAGCCCAAAGCCAACGGGGAACCCTCGTTGGCTTTTTAGCGGGCGTTCAGCTTTTTCGTTTCCTATTGCAATTTCTCTGAAAGTGTGTTATAATAACTGTAAACCTATTCCAAAGGAGTACCCCTATGAAATACGACGTTATCATCATCGGCGCAGGCCCCGGCGGTATTTTTTCTGCATACGAGCTTTCCAAGCTGGATCCTTCTCTGAAGGTCGCTGTGTTTGAAGCAGGCCACGCCCTACATAACCGCAAATGCCCCATTGACGGTGTCAAGATCAAGTCCTGCATCGGCTGTAAAAGCTGTTCCATCATGAGTGGCTTCGGCGGCGCAGGCGCTTTTTCCGACGGCAAATATAACATCACCAACGATTTCGGCGGCACGCTGTACGAGTACATCGGCAAAAAGCAGGCCCTTGATCTCATGAAGTACGTGGATGACATCAACATGGCCTACGGCGGCGAGGGCACAAAGCTCTACACAACCACAGGCACCAAGTTCAAGACCCTCTGCGTACAGAACGATCTGCACCTGTTGGACGCTTCGGTCCGCCATCTGGGCACCGACATCAACTATGTGGTATTGGAAAACCTCTACAACGAGCTGAAGGATAAGGTGACCTTTTATTTCGACACCCCCGTAGAATCTGTCTCTGTCGTGGATGGTGGATACAAGATCGTCTGCAAGGACGGCGAGTATAGCTGTGATAAGTGTATCATTTCGGTGGGCCGCAGCGGCAGTAAATGGATGGAGACGGTGTGCCGCGACATGGGCATCCCCTCCAAGTCCAACCGCGTGGACATTGGCGTGCGCGTTGAGCTTCCCGCCGAGGTGTTTGCTCACATCACCGACGAGTTGTATGAGAGCAAGATCGTCTACCGCACCCCCAAGTACGAGGACCGCGTCCGTACCTTCTGTATGAATCCCCGAGGCGCTGTGGTCAACGAGAACACCAATGGTATCATCACCGTCAACGGTCACAGCTATGAGGATCCCGAAAAGCAGACCGAAAACACCAACTTCGCCCTGTTGGTGGCCAAACACTTCTCTGAGCCCTTCAAGGATTCCAACGGCTACGGCGAGTCCATTGCCCGTCTCAGCAATATGCTGGGCGGCGGCGTCATCATGCAGAGATTCGGCGACCTGATCCGTGGCCAGAGATCCACCCAGTCCCGTATCGACGAGGCCTTCATCACCCCCACCCTGAACGCCACCCCCGGCGACCTGAGTCTGGTTCTGCCCAAGCGCATTCTGGACGGCATCATCGAGATGATCTACGCCCTGGATAAGATCGCCCCCGGCACCGCCAACGACGACACCCTGCTCTATGGCGTGGAGGTGAAGTTCTACAACATGGAAGTAGCTGTGGACGAACACCTGGAGACCACCCACAAGGGTCTGTACGTCATCGGCGACGGTAGCGGCATCACCCATTCCCTGTCCCACGCATCCGCCAGCGGCGTATACGTAGCTCGGGAGATTGCGGGCGCATAAATTTCATTGAAAATCCTTACGAAAGTCTTTTTCGTAAGGATTTTTTTAAAATTTTGAAATCGAGAGAAAGATTTATCTTTTTCGCGTGTCTTAATAGGTGAAGAAAGGAGGCCACCATGAACGACGAACAGATCATCATTTTGTATTTCGCCCGCGACGAGCAGGCCATCACCGAAACCGAACGAAAATACGGCGGTCTCTGCCACAGCATCGCCATGAATATTTTGGCCAGCACCCCTGACGCCGAGGAGTGCCTCAACGACACCTGGCTGAAGACCTGGAACAGCATCCCGCCCCAAAAGCCTCAAAAGCTGTCAGCCTTCGTGGCACGCATCACCAGAAACCTCGCCCTCAACCGCAAGCGTATGCGGCTGTCCCGCGTGGCCGAGATCTCCATGGAGGAGCTGGCCGACACCATCGCCGCCGAAGAAGACCAAGCCGACGAGTTGATGACCCATATCAATGCCTTTGTGGGAACCTTGGAGCCTCTGGAAAGAGATATTTTCGTGGGACGCTACTTCTTTGCTTGCTCGGTGAGCCACATGGCCTTCAAGCTGGGGCTGACCCCCAACGCCGTCTCCCTGCGCCTGCGGAGGATCCGAGAACGACTTCGCATATATCTTGAAAAGGAGGGCTTCAGTATATGAAAATGAACAAAAAAGACCTGTTTGCCCTTATGGGTAAGCTGGACGACCGCTATATTGCCGCCTCTGCCTACATTGCCGAAGGAGGCGAGGAGATGATCTACGAACGTCCCGCCCGCCGCCGCGCCGTCGCATTCTTCCAAAGCGGCTGGTTCGTGGCCATCCTCTGCGCCGTGGTATCCCTCAGCGTGGTAGGGGCTATGGTATGGGCAGGACGGCAGGAGCCTTGGACACCGCCGACGGGGGCAACCGAACAGGAGAGCGGCTTATCAACCGACCCCGACGAGCTTTTGCCCGGAGAAGTCAGAGTAGAAACCGAGGTGGAGACCACCGATGACGGCGCTCACCGTCAAAAGGTCACCGTAACGACTCCTACTTGCACAGGGACGTTTTGCGACGTTATATTTTACGTGATTCCCCACCCCGAATATGAGTATCATCACGTTTGCAACCCGCCGCGCTGTCCTGCGTGCGATAAAAACCCAGAGTATGGACAAGGCCATCAAACATCCGAATCAGAAACAAATGACGATTTCGACATTCATATTCATGTAGATTGGGATTGTTCCTCCGATAAGTGCAGAACACAGATCGGGTGGTATTACACCATATCCGAGTTTCAACAGCAAAGCGAGCAACATTATCTGCCCATTGATGAAAATAAGTATCTTCGCCCATTTGATAAGTATTTTTACCGTTCCTTCGGAAGCATTCAAGAGGCTATAGAATTTGCCTGCGAGATGATCACCGAGCCCGTCCATACAGAGTACGTCGAGAACGAAGCTGTGAAGCCCACTTGTCTTGAAAATGGGCACAAAAGGAAAACGGTTTGCTACGCTTGCGACAAGGTGTTTATGGATCAGGGACGGCGTTTGGCAACGGGACACAATTTGGTGAACAACCGATGCTCTGTCTGCGGCATTGTGGCGGGAGAAGGCTTACTCTTTGTGCCCTATGGAAACGGCACCTGCTATATTGCGGGCTTTGACGAAAATGCCTCCGACAGAACGCAGGCCGTCATCCCACCATACGCTCCCAACGGTGACCGGGTCGTTACCATTGCAGAAGGCGCGTTTGCCGGTTGTAACGATCTGATCTGCGTACAAATTCCCTACACCACCAGACGCGTCGAAGCCAACGCCTTTACGGATTGCCCCAATCTTCCCGTGCTGTATGTCAATATGAGTCGTGACAACTGGCGGATCGACGTTGTCAAAATCGACGGATGGTGTGACGAAAGCCTGAAGCTCAACTTCGGGGATGACTGGGCTTATTGGACACCAGACGGCAAGACCCATGATTACGTGGCACCGTAAATCTATCCCCCGCCGCCTCTCCCCCTTGGAGGCGGCGGATTTTTTTGCTTCCGCCCTCGAAAAATTGCCCAAAAGATTTGACAAATCCCCATCTTCGTGGTATAATGATATGATGATAGCTTTATCCTATGAAAAGCGACCCCAAAAAGGAGGTGAGATCGTGAGCGTTTCTATGATGGACGGACAAAAAATTCCTGTCATCGTCCCCACCCGTTATTATGCCTATGCCTGCAACACACAGCGCAAGTTTTCGTCTACGGCCATGGTGGACTTTATCGCCGACAGCGGCTTTGACGGCCTGGATCTGTCTTTCGACTTGTTCTCAGATCTCGGCAACCCCTTGTGCGTGGAGGGAGATATTTACAGTGTGCTGTATAGCCTCGGCAACCGTGCGGTGAGTCGCGGGTTGACCATCCCCTCCTGTCATCTCCCCTTCTATATGCCCTGCCCCGACGATGCCATGGCCATGAAGCGGTACATCCGCGGGCTCACCGAGGGCATCAAGGCCGCAGCTTATCTTAAAATCCCCGCCGCTGTGATCCATCCCATCGTGCGTCACAGCAGTCTGTGCAACTACAACCGTTGGAAGGAAGAAAATCTTGCCTTCCTTGCCCCCCTCCGCGAGCTGGCAGAACAGAAGGGTGTGACCCTGTGCATTGAAAACATGACGGGTATCCCTTATCCGGATCAGCCCAAGGAGTTGGTCTTTGGCAGCCGCGCCAAGGATATCCGCTGGCTTGCCGACAAGTTAGATACGGGCATCTGCTGGGATTTCGGCCACGCCAATCTGACAGGGCTGTGTCAATCCGCCGAGCTGAACACAGTGGGTGACCGCCTCCGCATGGTGCATATCCACGACAACAACGGCAAGACCGACACCCACCTCAATCCCTTTGACGGCGGGGTGGATTGGGATGATGCCGCCGAGGGTTTGCGCTCCATGGGCTACGGCTCTATGGCCTGGCGATGTTTGAACATGGAGATCAAGACTTCCCACCTGCCCTCCGACATACGGGTGAGAGAGGCTTACGCCGAAAGAACGCTGAACGCGGCCAAGAGACTGGCCAATCTTATATAATTTCTATGAACGGGCGACCGAAAATCGCTCCTGCGAAAACCAACTAACATCCCAAAGGAGACTTTCATATGTTACTTTACAACTCCGCTACACGCAAGCGCGAAGAATTCATCCCCCACGTAGAGGGCAAGGTCAGTATGTATACCTGCGGCCCCACGGTCTATCACTTTGCTCACATCGGCAACCTCCGCACCTACATGATGGAGGACGTGCTGGAAAAATATCTCCGCTACGCCGGCTATGACGTTACCCGCGTCATGAATATCACCGACGTAGGCCATCTGTCCTCCGATGCCGACGAGGGCGAGGACAAGATGCTCAAAGGCGCGAGACGTGAGAAGAAAACGGTCATGGAGATCGCCAAGTTCTACACCGATGCCTTCTTTGCTGACTGTGACAAGCTGAACATCAAAACCCCCGATATCATCCAACCCGCCACGGGTTGCATCCCCGAGTATATCTCCATGATCGAGACCCTGCTTGAGAAGGGCTACGCCTACGAGGCAGGCGGCAACATCTACTTCGACACCTCCAAGCTGGAGAAGTATTACATCTTCAACGATTTCAAGGAGGAGGATCTGGACGTGGGCGTCCGCGAGGGTGTGGAAGCCGACGGCAACAAGAGAAACAAGGCAGACTTCGTGCTTTGGTTCACCAAGTCCAAGTTCGATGATCAGGAGCTGAAGTGGGAATCCCCTTGGGGTATCGGTTACCCCGGCTGGCACATTGAATGCTCGGGTATCTCCCTCAAGTACCTGGGTGAGTATCTGGACATCCATTGCGGCGGTATTGACAACGCCTTCCCCCACCACACAAACGAGATCGCCCAGTCCGAGGCTTGCATCGGCCATGAGTGGTGCAAATACTGGGTACACGTGCTGCACCTGAACACCAACAGCGGCAAGATGTCCAAGTCCAAGGGCGAGTTTCTCACCGTCTCCCTCTTGGAAGAAAAGGGCTATGACCCCATGGTCTACCGCTTCTTCTGCCTCCAGTCCCACTATCGCAAGTCGTTGGTGTTCTCCTGGGAGAACATGGACAACGCCGTGGTGGCCTACAACAAGCTGATCGCCCGCATTGCCGCCCTGGATCCCGACAGCGGTGATGCCGTGGACACCGAGGCCTTTGAGACCCTCCGCGCAGGCTTCGTCAAGGCCATGGACAACGACATGAACACCTCCCTGGCCGTCACCGCCCTGTACGATGTGTTGAAGGCTAAGGTGAGCGACGCCACCAAGCTGGCACTCATTGAGAACTACGACACCGTACTGTCCCTGTCTCTCCTTGACCGCGCAAACGCCCTCCGCAAGAAGGAAGAGGAAAAGAAGGCCGCCGAGGCCAAGGCGCTGGCTGACGCCGCCGCTGATCCCTTCGTAGCCGAGATTCTCTCTGCCATCGAGGCCCGCAAGGCTGCCAAGAAAGCAAAAAACTTTGCCGAGGCTGACCGCATCCGCGACGAGCTGGCAGCCAAGGGAGTGACCCTCATTGACACCGCACAGGGTACGACCTATAAAATTGATTAATTTCCCAAAGGATCGATCATGATAGATTTTCTGAAAAAACACAAAAGCGTCATCCTCTACATCATCTTTGGTGGACTCACCACCGTCGTCGATTGGAGCGTGTCCTTCCTGCTTTACTATTTCTGGGGCGAGGCCATTGACGCCACTCCCCTCCTGCTCCACGGTGCCAACGTCATCGCCTGGGTGGCCGCCGTCACCTTTGCCTACGTGACCAACCGCATCTGGGTCTTTGAGAGTAAGCGACGGGGCTTTCTCCCCATTTTGGGCGAGATCGGTGCCTTTGCTGGCGGCCGCGTGCTGACCCTTCTGCTCCAAGAGGCCATCATGGCCGTCTTCTGCACCTGGCTGGGGCTGAACGAATATCTGTTCAAGATCATCGCCGCCGTGCTGGTGGTCATCCTCAATTATTTCATCAGCAAGCTGCTGGTATTTCGCAAGAAAAAGAATTGAATGACCGTAGGGGAGGGGTTTCCCCTCCCGACAAAGGGATATTGTTCCAAATCGGGAGGCGTAACGCCTCCCCTACCCAATCGCAAGACGGGCGCACACATAGGAGCGCCCCTACCGACAACGAGAAACGACCACATTCCGTAAAGGCGCATTCCATATGCGCCCTGCAAAAACAGAATCTTCACGGGCGGATATGGAATTCGCCCCTACCAAATCATACTGTCAAGGAGGCTTACCATGGATTTTCTCAAGCTCTGCGCCGACCGCTATTCCCTTCGCTCCTTTGCCGACACGCCCGTTTCCGACGAGGTGCTGAACCAAATTTTAGAGGCGGGCCGGCTCGCCCCCACCGCCATGAACCTTCAGCCCCAGCGGATCTTCGTCATCCGCTCCTCCGAAGCCCTTGAAAAGATGCGTGCCGTCAAGAAATGCTACGGGGCAAACACCATTCTTATGATCTGCGGCGACACAGAAGTGGCCTGTAACCGCCCCAAGGTGGATCATTGCATGGCCGAGATGGATTGCACCATCGTCACTACCCAGATGATGCTGGCCGCCCAATCCTTGGGTGTGGGCTCCTGCTGGATCTGCGCCTTTGACGTGCCCGCCATGGCGAAGGCCTTTGACCTGCCTGAGAACCTGACCCCCTATATCCTCCTGGCCTTGGGCTATCCCGCCGAGGATGCCGCCCCCGGGCCGAGACATTTTGAGCGGTATCCGCTGGAGCATACCGTGACGGAGCTGTAAGGCGGCACTTCAACTACAGGTTGTAGCCTTTTAAATCGAGGCGCGCTTGACAAAAATCTCCCGATATGGTATCATTAAAGTGAACCACACGGGAGATTTTTTGACTTTTCCGCATGCACGATATTTTTTGAAAGGAGCCCGCCATGGAGATCGACGAATCCCGCATCGGTTACGTTTGTATTCCCCGCTTCGCCTTGGCCAAGCGCGTTGGTATTCTGTGGCTCTTTGAGTTGGCAGCTTGTATCACAGGCACAGGGGTCTTTCTCATTGATACCATTTTATTGCTATTGGTACTCGTATGGGTGAGTCTGAAATTTCTCCCTGTATGGAAGCTCTATTATAAGGCCGCCTCTCTCTATATCATCCTTCTTTTGAGTTTTGTCCCCGCCCTGCTTTTGGGTTGGATGATCCGTGAGATAATCCTATGGCTGATCATGTTGTAAAGGAGAAATTTTCAATGAGTGCAAACGAAAGCTATTCCCTCATCTACCCCCAAGGCTACCGCTACGACGATAAGGATCTCGTCCGCTCTGAGAGCAACGAGCTGATCCGTCGGCTGGGGGCGGATTGGCTCTTTTACAACAAGACCATACGCATCACAGACCATCTTACCGCCAATCCCGAGGTGATCGCCTACCGCAGGGACACCCTCCGTGAGGTCATGGAGCGTCCGGTGCTTCTCAGCTTGATCCGTGGCGCGGCCGACCGCCTTTCCGAGATCAGCAGTCTTGTGCGTGTTAAGGAAAATCCCAACCTGTCTTACGAGGCGCAGTTTTATAGCGTTCGGGAGCTGGAGGTCTATCTTGATCTGGTGGATTTTCTGGACGATCACCTGAAACAACTGGACTCCGAGGGAAAGCCTTTGAAAGCGGAGGGCCTTATCGCCTTCCGCGACAGCGTGAAGGAAAGAGTTCCCGTTTGTCAAAAGCTCCGCCAAGGCGTGGAACGCATGGCCACCTCCATCCAGAATATCAAAAGCGTAACCATCGCCTTTAATTTAGATTCGGAGCTTTCTCCTTACGAGGCAGGGCTCCTGTCCATCAACACCGAGCCCGTGCGTTCGGGCGAGCTGATCGATCGATTGCTGAATTTTGAGCTTTCCAAGGGGGATATGACCGCCCTCGCTCCCATGACGGCCGTTTCCAAGCGTATGACGCCCCGAGAAAAGGCAAGCGTGGACATGGTGTTCATGAGTGCCATGAAAAAGGTCTACGGTGGTCTGCTCCGCTCCTGGGCTCCCTCGGTCAAGCAATACGTCACCTCGGGCGGTTGCGTCTGGCTACGCCTTTTGCCCGAGCTTCAATTCCTCTGTGCCGCGGCAGACATGATCCAAAGTCTCAAGGACAGCGGTCTGCCCCTCTGCTGGGCAGAGATCAGACCCACCGAAGAAAAATATTTTTCCGTTAAGGGTCTCTATAACCCCGCCATGGCCATGAAGTTAAAGGATAGCGATTCTCCTCTCTCCATCAGCCGACGCATGGTCTACAACGATATAGATTTTGACAACGAAGGGCGAATCTACATTCTGACAGGTCCTAACAGCGGGGGCAAGAGCGTGTTCACCTGCGGAGTGGGGATCTCCCAGGTTATGTTCCAGCTGGGTCTGCCCGTGCCCGCCAAGGCCGCGATCATGAGCCCTGTCAATGGCATCTTCACCCATTTTGCCCAAGACATCAAAACCTCCACCGAGGACGGACGCTTGGGCAGCGAGTGTCAGCGCATGAAGGAGATCTTTCAAAAGCTTACACCCTACGCATTGGTGCTTCTGGACGAAACCTTTTCGGGCACGGGTTCCTACGAGGGCTCCTATCTGGCGGCGGACACCGTAGGCGCGCTGGCCGCGCTTGGCGCCCACGCTATCTACTGTACCCATATGCACGAGCTGACCGCCCGTCTTCCCGAGATCAATGAAAACCCCCGCACCCGTGCCAAGGTTGACACCCTGGTGGCGGGCTCGGGGCTGGGAGATATTCGTTTCTCCATCACCCGCCGTCCTCCCGACGGCAAAAGCTACGCTTCCCGCATTGCGGAAAAGTACGGACTTTCCTACGACTCCCTGCTTCAGGGAAAAATCTGATCAAATCGGAGGATCACACCATGAAAAAACTTTTTATCAGTGCCGACATTGAAGGCACCTGCGGCATAACCGCATGGGAGGAGACCGACGCCGAGGGGCGTAATTACGATTATTTTTGCAAGCGCATGACCTCCGAGGTCACCGCCGCTATCGAGGGCGCGGAGCAAGCGGGGTATATCACCACCGTCAAGGACGCCCACGATTCCGCCCGCAACATCGACCCCATGGGGCTGCCCAAGTCTGCCACACTCATCCGCGGCTGGGCCAGAGATTGCTACTGTATGATGGGGGGCCTGGATCAGGACAGCTTCGACGCCGCGGCCTTCACGGGCTACCACAGCGAGGCCGTCAACGAGGGCAATCCCCTGTCCCACACCATGACGAGAAGCGTCCAGCGGGTGACCCTCAACGGCCTGCCTTGCCCCGAGTTTCTCATCAACGCCTACATGGCCGCCTATCGGAGCATCCCCATCGTGTTCCTGTCGGGAGACAAGGCGCTGTGTGACTTTGCTCAAAAGCTCATCCCCGGCATCACCACCGTGGTGGCCAAGCAGGGTCACGGCTCGGCGGTGATCTCCCGCCACCCCGAGGTGGTCTGCGACGAGATCAAGGCGGCTGTGAGCGCGGCTCTGTCCAAGAAGGATCTGTCGGATTGCTACCTGCCCCTGCCTCCTTACTTTGAGCTGGTGGTAGAGTACAAGGACTGGAACACCGCCCACAGCTATTCCTTCTACCCCGGTGCCGTCTCGGTCGACCCCAAGACCGTGAAGTTTGAGTCGGACGACTACTACGAGGTCATGCGGTTCATGCATTTTTGTCTGTAAAGATCAAGCCCGTCAAGCAAGACGGGCTTTTCATATTGCCTCTTGCCAAACGGCGAATTTTATGATATAATAAGTATGCCAAACGAAAGGAGGTGTCCCATGACCCTCATTTTATGTCTTGACGACGAAAACGGCATGATGTTCAATCACCGCCGCCAAAGCCGCGACCGCGTGCTGATCGCCGAGCTGCTATCCCACGTCGATGATGGGCGGCTGTATATCAGCCCCTATTCCGCGCCGTTGTTCCCTGCCGAGGCCAAAAACGTCACGGTGGCGGAGAATCCTTGTGCCGCCGCAGACGATCACGCATACGCTTTCGTGGAGGATACCGACCCCGCTCCCCATTGGAGCCGAGTCTCGGAGATCATCCTCTACCGCTGGAACCGACTCTACCCCGCTGACGTTACGTTCACACAGGATATGACCGACTTTCACCTCATCGAGACGTCCGAGTTCGTCGGCTCGTCTCACGATCAAATCACCAAGGAGATATGGAAAAAATGAAATTTACCCACGCAAAATGGCTATCTGTTTTAGCTTTACTGCTCGTCACCTTCGCGGTGCTGGCAGGCTGTAGCGAAACGAATCCCCCCGCCGTCACCGACGAGCCGCTCGACACCGCCATCGTCACATATCCCTCAACAGAGGCCCCCGTGACAGAGCCCGCAACGGATCCCGAAACCCTACCGCCCGAGACCGAGGCAGATGCCACGGAAGAGACGAATGCAGCCTCCGATCCCGTGACAGAAGCACCGACGGAGACCTCCACAGAGGCTGAAACAAAGTACTATCAGGGATGCCCCCTGCATCCCGGCCAGCCTTGCGAGTGTGCAACCGAGGAGCCTACCTATGCCCCTACGGAAGAACCTACCGAAGAACCTACCGAAGAACCTACCGAAAAACCCACCGAAGAACCTACTGAAGAACCTACTGAAGAACCCACCGAAGAACCTACTGAAGAACCTACCGAAGAACCTACTGAAGAACCTACCGAAGAACCTACCGAGGCGCCTACCGAGCCCGAGGGTGGTCACGAGGTCGGTGATCCCTGCTACGATGCCACGCTCTCCGTTTTGGGCGGCGGAACCTATACCGTCAGCGAGGGCAAGGGCAAGGTCTTGATCCTCAACTTCTGGGGCAATTGGTGCCCTCCCTGCCGTAACGAGCTGCCTCATTTCGATCAGATCGCTGACGAATACGAGGGACGCGTGCAGGTGGTCACCATTCACTCGGATTACGCCTTGAGCGGTGCCGAGAGCTACATTCAGACCAACTACCCCGACTCCAAGATGATCTTCACCTACGACGAGGGTGACGTTTATTACAACCTGCTGGCGCGGGACAACGCCTGGCCCATCACCTTCGTGCTGGACGAGGAAGGGATCATCCGCAACCGATTCAGAGGTGCGGTCACCTACGAGCAGCTCCAAAACGCGCTGTCCAACCTGCTCCCCGAGCCCCCCGTCATCGGCCCCGAGGCTCCTGCCCTCACCATGCCCGACTTTGACGTCGGCTCAGTTCCTGCCTTTAACAATCACCCTTACACCGAGGTCAACGGCAATATTCCCTTCTTCACCGAGAATCAGCTCACCACCAATTCTTACGAATATTACAGTCCCCGTGACGATCTGGGCCGTTGCGGTATTGCGGTGGCCTGCATCGGGCGGGATCTCATGCCCACCGAGGACCGCGGCAGCATCAGCTCGGTCAGGCCCACGGGCTGGCACAGCGCTTCCTATCCCACCCTGGGCATCGACAGCCTCTACAACCGCTCTCACCTCATCGCCTTCCAGCTCACAGGCGAGAATGCCAACTGGGAAAACCTCATCACGGGCACCCGCTTCATGAACCAAGGCGGCATGACCCGCTTTGAAAACATGGTGGCTGACTATATCAAGGAAACAGGCAACCACGTCATGTACCGCGTCACCCCCATCTTTGAGGGCGACAATTTAGTGGCCAGCGGCGTGCTGATGGAGGGTTGGTCGGTGGAGGACGACGGCGACGGTATTTGCTTCTGCGTCTACCTCTACAACGCCCAGCCCGGCGTCGACATTGACTATGCCACGGGGGCCAGCGCCATCTCCGAGGAAAAACCCGATGACGGCAGCGACGCCGAGGGCACCGATTACGTGGTCAACAAGCGCAACGGTAAATTCCACTACGCTTACTGCTCGGGTGTCGCCCAGATGAGCGAGGCCAATAAGCTTCCCTGTCACTGTACCCGCGAGGAGCTGATCGAACAGGGCTATACACCGGCAGGCTGTTGTAATCCGTAAAAGCTCAAAAATATGATCCGCAATTCCGAAATTTCTCTTTCGGGGTTGCGGATCTTTGTTTTACAATGATCTGTTTCTTGCCTCGCATCAAAAAAATCCTCGTAAAGTATAAATTTTTTTCATTCTCCATTGACAAAGCCTCGAAAATGTTGTAAAATAATATTATCTATCGACTATATGTTTCATGATATAAACCATCAAAGGAGTTTCCGTTCTTATGAGAAGCATGACCGCCTTTGGGCGTGCCGTGGCTACCACGGAAAGCAAAGAGATCTCGGTGGAGCTTCGCTCCGTAAATAACCGTTTCCTGGATTGGAGCATCCGCCTGCCCCGCGCCTACGCGGCCCTGGAGGAAAAGATCAAGACCACCCTGTCGGCTTGCGGCATCACCCGCGGCAAGGTGGACGTGACGATCACCCTGGCCGACGTCAAGGGCAACGATAAGCCCACCGCGCTGGAGCCCGACGTAGACGTGGCCCGTCGCTATCTGGATGCCGCCCAAAAGCTCCACGACGAGCTGGGGGTCAACAACGATCTGACCGTTTCCCGTCTCCTGACCCTGCCCGGGGTCATGGTTCCCGTGAAGGAGGAGGCCGCTGACGACGATACCGTCTGGGCGCTGATCTCTCCCGTACTCACCGAGGCCGCTGCCCAGTTTATCGCCGCCCGCGAGCGGGAGGGAGAGAGACTGTCCGCCGACCTGCTGACCAAGCTGTCGGGCATCAGGGACATGACCGCCACCCTGGCCGCCGCCACCAAGGATAACATCGCAAGCTACCGCGCCCGCTTTGAGGAACGCCTCAAGAACGTCATGGACGACCACGGTCTGATCCTGGACGAGGGGCGCGTGATCACCGAGTGCGCGATCTACGCTGACCGCGTGGCCATCGACGAGGAGTTGGTTCGTCTCGCCTCCCATTTTGAGGCGTTGGAGGGATTGTTCCGTGCCACCGAGCCCGTGGGACGCCGCATCGACTTTATGCTCCAGGAAACCAACCGCGAGGTCAACACCATCGGTTCCAAGTGCTCGGATGCCGACATGGCTCACACGGTAGCCGATATCAAAAGCGAGCTTGAAAAGATCCGCGAGCAGATCCAGAACATTGAGTGATTTGCCAGAGTCGAATTTTAAAATATATTTTTGCCGCCGCAAAGCGGCGGAATGGAGATTAACATGAAATTCATCAACATTGGTTACGGTAATATGGTTGCCGTGGAACGTGTGGTGACCCTGGTCAGCCCCGATTCCGCGCCCGTCAAGCGCCTCATTCAGGACGCCAAGGACGACGGCCGTATCATTGACGTCACCTGCGGTCGTAAGACCCGCGCCGTGGTCATCACCGACTCAGAGCACGTGATCCTTTCCGCTCTGCAGACCGAGACTATCGCCAACCGCCTCAACAACAGCGACGCTGACACCGACGTTGATGACGCCGAGGCCGAAGACGCCGCCGACTGACGGCTGCTACACAGTAAAAAAATAACGTATATATAAGGAGAACGCAGAATTATGATCTACCCCACCATCAATGATCTGAGCAAGGGAAAATACAATCGCTACGAGGTAGCGCTGGCCACCGCCAAGTGTGCCCGCATGATCACCAACGAATACGTTCATCAGCGCGAGGAAGCCGAGCGTGCCGCATCGGGCGCCAAGGACGGCGAAAAGCCTATGAACACCCTCATCGACAAGGAAGTCCGCGACGAGAAGGCTGTCAAGATCGCCATTGGCCGCATCCACGACGGTAAGTACAACATCGTCCACAAGGATCCTGCCGAGCAGGAAAAGGCAGAACAGGCCATTCTGGAGGGTCTGCGCCGCAAGTATGACGAGTATTACGAGTATCCCGACATGAGCTTTGCCGACGATGAAGGCGAGGCCGAGGAAAGCGCCGATGCCGTTGACGAGGCAGAGGAAGACGTGATCGAGGAGATCGAAGAAGTATAAGATCACAGACATATCCGTTTTATGCGGTCTTGTCTAACACACGCAAGGCTGTGTCCTTTTTAAGGCACAGCCTTTCTTTAAGGGAGGTATGAACATGAGCCAAGTAACCTACGGGTCTTATCCAACGGCACAGGTCTATATTTTAGACAACCCCTTGGTCATTGACCGCCCCTATACTTATTACATCCCCGCAGGGCTGAGCACCGAGGTGCGGGCCGGTGCCTTTGTGACGGTACCCTTCGGCCGAGGCAACCGCAAGCAGTTGGGCCTTGTAACGGAAATTTCCCCCGCCACAACCTTGCCTCTTTCGGGCGAGATGCAGGAGAATACCGCCGACATCAAGCCCTTGACCGCTCTCTGTACCGAGCGACTGGGCCTCTCGGCCGAGCAGTTGGCCCTTTGCTTCTACCTCAAGGAGCAGACCCTCTGCACGCTGGGCGAGTCCGTCCGCACCGTAGTCCCCGCATCCGTCATGGCCAAGCTGACAGAATATTACGCGCCCTGCGCGCAAAGTGATCAAGCCCTCCCTTCGGGGCTCACCTCGGGGGAGCTTTTGATATACGAATATCTTTTGTCAAACGGTTCCGTCTCCATGCAAAGCATCAAGCACCGTTTTGGGGCCAAGGCCGAGGCAGTGGTGGATAAACTACTGGCCCATGGTCTCATCGAAAAAGAACGAGTGCTAAAGCAACCGACGCCCCCCACCGAACGAAGCTACGGTTTGGCCTGCTCCGCCAAGGCGGCTGAGGCTCTGATCAAAGGAGAGGCCTCCGAGTATCCCAAGCTCACCTCTCCCAAACACAAAGAGGTGCTGAAAGTACTTCTGAACCATGGGGGAGAGATATCCCAAAAGGAGCTGGCAGAGCTGTCGAGGGCAGGAAAAGCACAGTTCGACGCACTGGTGTCCAAGGGCTTGATCACCGAATCTCTGGCCGTTCGCTTACCTGCCATTGTGGGTCTGTCTACGGTTTCGGGCAAGGGGCAGCGTACGCCACACCGCTTGAATGACGAACAAGCCGCAGCCCTTAAGACCCTCTGTAACCTTGCCGACATGGGCGAGGCCAAGGCTGCCCTGCTTCATGGCGTCACAGGCAGCGGTAAGACCTGTGTCATGCTGGAAATGATCGACCGTATGCTGGATCGAGGCAAAGGCGTGATCATCCTGCTTCCCGAGATCTCTCTGACCCCTCAAATGCTTTCCATCTTCTGCGCCCGCTACGGCGAGCAAGTGGCGGTGATCCACTCGGGGCTGTCGGGCGGCGAGCGTCAAGCATCCCACCTGCGGATCTCAAACGGAGAAGCACGCGTGGTCATCGGTACACGCTCAGCGGTCTTCGCCCCCGTACAAAATTTGGGCATGATCATCATGGACGAGGAACAAGAGCACACCTACAAATCCGACATGAACCCCAAGTATCACGCCCGCGATATTGCCCGCTATCGCTGTGCGGTCAACAAGGCGCTTCTCCTTTTGGCCTCAGCAACACCTTCTCTGGAAAGCTACCAAAAGGCCAAAGAGGGAAAATACACCCTCATTCAAATGAAACATCGCTACGGCCAGGGGGGACTTCCCCGAGTGGAGATCGTGGATATGCGGGGCGAGGCTGTGTTGGGCAACACCACACCCCTCAGTCACCGCCTTACAGAAAGCCTCACCGAGACTCATCAAAATCAAGAGCAGGCCGTGCTGTTTCTCAATCGCAGGGGCTACAGCACCCGTCTCGTCTGCCGTAGTTGCGGCAAAGCGGTCACCTGCCCCCGTTGCTCGGTGGCCATGAATTATCACACCAAGAGGGGCGATTATTCCGACGGTGAGCTTATCTGCCATTGGTGCGGCACCCGCCGCCGTGTGCCCGTCGAGTGTCCCGAGTGCGGCTCCCCCCATCTCGTCCGCATGGGTTACGGAACCCAGCGGGTAGAGCAGGAGCTTAGCGATCTGCTCCCCTCGGCGCGTATCATGCGCATGGATGCCGACACTACAAGCACCAAGACGGCTTACCATGACCTTCTGAGTAGCTTCCGCAACAAAGAGGCCGACATTCTTTTGGGTACACAAATGGTTACCAAGGGACACGATTTTCCCGACGTGACTTTGGTGGGCGTGATGCTGGCCGACGCCTCTCTTTATCTGGATGATTACCGCGCCGCCGAACGCACCTTCTCCATGCTGACCCAGGTCATCGGACGGGCAGGACGAGGCGACAAGCAGGGCCTGGCGGTGATCCAGACCATGAACCCCGATCACGACGTCATCCGCCTGGCCTGCAAGCAGGACTACGAGACCTTCTTTGAAGGAGAGATCAAGCTCCGAAAAATGCTGGTCTTCCCTCCCTTCTGTGATATCGTCCTGCTGACACTCACGTCTCCCGACGAAAAGGAGCTTCAAAAAGCCGCTCTTCGTCTGTCGGAAGAATTAGCTACCCTCTGTTCTGAAGAATATTCAGACGTTCCCGTGGTCTCCTTCGGCCCCTTTGAAGCTCCCGTTTACCGTGTGGACAGCATTTATCGGATGCGCATGGTGGTCAAGTGCCGCCTCAACAAGCGCTCCCGTGCCCTGTTCTTATCCCTGCTCATGAAATTCTCGGGCAACCGCCGCAACAACCGCCAGCCCGTTCTGAGCGTGGATCTCAATCCCTCGGGTATATAATCAAAAAGGAGGAGCTTTGGCTCCTCCTTTTACTTATTCCTCATTTGCCCGCCTCTCCCTCATGGAAAAGACACAACCGCAATAGTCCTGACGGTACATACCGTATTCACGGGACAGCGCCACCGAGCGCTGATACCCGTTTTTCTTTTTGAAATCCGAAGGGAGATATCTGACCCCGTATTCCTCCCCCAGCCGCTCGCCGATCTCGTTGAGCTTTTGCGCGTTCTTCAAGGGGCTGATGGACAGAGTGGTGCAAAAATAGTCCATGTCCCGTGCCTTGGCATATTCTGCCGCCTCACGGAGCCGCAGCTCATAACAGACAAAGCACCGTTCACCGCCCTCAGGGATATGCTCCATCCCCTTCACGGTCTCGTAAAAGCGCGCCTTGTCAAAATTTCCTTCCACAAAATCAATGGGATACTTGGCAGGAAAACGGCGAATAAACTCCTGCTGTTCCTTCACCCGATGAAAATATTCCTCGTCGGGATAAATGTTGGGATTGTAGTAAAAAACCGTGATCTTAAAATAATTAGATAAGTATTCCAGCACGTAACTGCTGCAGGGCGCGCAACAGCTATGGAGAAAGAGGGTAGGCACCTCTCCTGCCGCTTTATGGGCGGCTATGATACTTTCGGTCTTGATCTGATAGTTCTCCTTCATGCCTTCACCTCACTTTACAGAGCTCTTGGCTTTATTATACCACACCCCCACCAAAAAATCAAGACGTAACGGGCCGTCTCTCTGACAAGACACGGCCCGTTACTCACATAAATCTCCATTCCGTCGTTTTCACCACTTGTGCTTACACTTGCACCCCATCCTACAGCACATCCCCTTGACGGCACAGGTCATGGACATGACCGCGCAAAGCATCAGGGCGCCGATGGTAAGATCCGTCATGCGGATCTCCATCTCCCCCTGCTTTTTCATGGTGTTGCTACCCTGTTTTCCTTGGGTGCTATTCTGCCCATCGCCCATCATGCGGGTGGTGATATCATAGGAGATGCCCACACGGGCGGACATAAAGCGGTTGAAGGCATCCTTGCAGGCGGTCATCATTTTCTGACAACAGCCCTCCGAGGGTGTGGCTTGGGTGGAAGCAGGTGCTTCAAACCCCGTGGTGGCGGAAGGATTTTGAGATTGACGATCATTGTTCATAAAATACCCCCGATGCAAAGTATTGCATCGGGGATAGTATTTGTTTTTGGGCGCGAAACATGAATTGAAAATTTTTCATTCGTTTTTTATTCGTCCGCCACTCCAGTAGCTGCTTCGTATCCTGCGTAAAGCAGGAAGGCATATTCACAGAACATGACCTCAAGGTCGTCCTCTCCTGCACACTCCACTACAAAGGACACGCAATAAATACCGTCCTGCAAGGATGACAGCGCACTGAGATCCGTAGCCGAAACTTGCATCACGCGACTTCCCAAGATGCCATTCTCTGCCTTATAGACGGTCAGACGTGCCACGCCGTAAAGATCATCATCATGGTAGAACACACGGCATTCCTCGTCAGAAGCCAAGAAAAGTACCGGGAGGTCATTCAGATTTTTGTCCAGCAGATTCTCCGTCCACTCGTTTCGACGAGCAGGGTCGATCATGCCACTGCTCGATTCCAGCATAAGATCGCCGGAGGTAAAGGGAGGGGTGTCCTCGTTCAAGTCAGGCACGACGAGCTTGAAGGCGAATTGATATTCGCCCTTCTCCCAGCCTACATCCAGTATGCGTCGGATCAGATTGGCGTCCACCACCACGTAATACGCCCCCGGCTGTAGTTCGGACAGCATATAGAGATCCTCCGTCACGTCGTGACACACAAGGGCTTGCTCATAATTGTTTCGGTATACCACGTATTCGACAAATTCCAACTGATACTCCCGCTCATTTTCCGAGGCTCGCAGGTTTTCGGTATACATACGGAAGGTGTTGTTATAGGTGATGACAGGCAGGCCGTTGGCGCATTCGGGCAAAAGGGTTCCCAGATCCTCACCCCGTTCGTACAGCCACTCCCCGCTGGCATCATCGTAAAAGCCCGCGTATTCCACGTGGGGCGAAAGCTCCAGGAAGGGCGAATAGTCGTGCCCCGCCAGAACCTTCACGCCCAGGTCAAGGAACGGATCGGTTTCCGAGGGCTTGGGGGGCTTGACCGCATCGGGATCGACGATCAGGTTAAACCCATACTCATACGAGCCGCTCTCGGTCTCGGTGCCTATGGTGATACCCGTCTGGTAAAAGCCCAGGATCACGTAGTAGCTGCCCTTCGAAAGAGTCGCCAGCTCCTCAATGAACCAGGGGAAGCTCTTCCCCGACAACATTCTGTATTTGCCAACCTCATTGAAATGCTCATCGTAAATATACAGGTATCTCGGCGTTGCGGTGCCGTCGATCTCCTTGATATATACGTGAAACTCATCGTCGTAAACCAAGGCAGGCAACTCTGCGGCATACTGCTGAAGGGCACCGTCCAGGCCATCCCCATCCACTTCCGCCCATTCGCTCAAGATCTCGTTGTACTGCAAAGCGGCAACCACGTACGGCTTCAAGCCCACGGTTTTCTGGGACGAATGCAGACATACCTTGACATCAACGGGTTCAAAATCCTCGGTATAAGCATCGTCGTGCGGTTGCGTCACGGTCTCCCCGAACACGTCGATGCGGAAGACGAATTCATACATGGTGCCCTCCCACTGATCCGTTCCTTCGATGTCAGCTCCCCGCTCGTAAGCCACCACTAAAATATAGTAGCTCCCCTCGGACAGCTCGGTCATCAGATCAGCCACCGTATGCAGCCCCGTATCCAGGGCAATGCTGTAGGTGTGCTTATAGCTCTGCTGATATTCTTTGTAGGCCGAGGCGTACTGCAACTCCAAAGGACGGTCGGATACTGAAAAAGTAAAATCGTCGGCATAGGGAATGCGGGGCAGCTTGGAGATCTCGGCCATCAAGGGGCTGTCATCGCCACCCGAATCCAGCTCAGGCATCAACTCCCCCCATTGCATAGCGCCACGCTCTTCTTCAAACTCCTTTGTCCCATCATTCCAAGTTTGTTTCCATTGAATATACTCCGCAGGCGCAATGGTATATCCTCCCGAGGAGATCACCATCTTGGCATCCTCGGGAACGGGGGGATTGTTGTAATCAGGACGCTTGTCACTTTCCAAAGCGTTCAAATCAGAGCCCGCAGGATTTCCCGCGATCTCTCCGGGAAGCCCCGAAGGATCCTTGGCCGCCTTCTGTCCTGCCCAGATGATCCCTGTCAGCACCACCAAGGCCACAGCCGCAGAGACCACAGCCGCCACCCAAGGACGATCAAAAAAGCCCGACAGACGATGGCTTTTATTCTTTTCCTTATATGCGCCCATCCCCGGGGGGAGGGCGTCTATCAGCATATCATCGGAAGCGCCGTCCATGGCGGAAAACAGCGTCATGCCTTTCTTATTCATATCTGTACCCCCTTTCGGTCAGAAATGCTTTGAATTTTTCTCTTGTCTTATACAGCCGCATAGACACGGCATTGGGTGTCATTCCCCATGCTTTGGCTAAAGCCTTTACCGACGAAGCATACCAGTATCGCCCCAAAAACAAGCGGCGATCGGTATCCTCCAAGGTTCGCAGGAAGATCTGTACCAGCTCCTTGAGTACCTCTTGCGAAGTATCCACAGGCGTGATCTCGGAAAGCTCCTCCAAAGCCACCTCCAGATCACGATTATAGCTCTTGCGGTGAAGGTTTCGATAGCGGTCTATGGCGATATTGCGTGCCACACGGCTGATGAACGCCGACAAGGAGCGGGGTCTTGCGGGCGGAATACTGTTCCAAAGCTTCAAGTAGGTGTCGTTGACACATTCCTCGGCATCAGAACGATTACCCAATATATTCATACTCACCTGCTGACAGAGCTTGCCGTAACGCACTGCCGTCTGCACGATGGCCTGCTCGTCACGGGCAAAATATAGCTCGATGATCTGATGGTCTTCCATAAGTCCCTCCTTGTCTCCTACGATGATTGAAAGCTTTCACTTATTATGACGGAATTTCTATGGGATTTCTTTCTGATTTCTGATCTTTTTTGAAAATTTTCTTTGAAATGGGCCATACTAAATAAGCCCACGAAAAAAATCATAAAAATTTTTCCGCCACCCCCAAAATCCGTCAAAATCGCCGTATTTATATAGTGGAAGGACAAAATACCGCAGACCCGTCCTTCACAACAGTAAAGGAGAACCGTTATGGATACGTACAAAAATCAAAACGAGATCATCGCGGAAAACACCGCAGGCGTATATAAGTCCCCGAAGAAGATCAGCCTGTCCCATCGTATTTTTGCCACCAATTGGGGCCTTGCGGTCATTGGCGGCCTGGTCGCCCTGGCCATTGGCGTGTCCATGCTCCACGGCGGCTACGCAAATTCCCAAAGCGATCAAGCCCCCGAGCCCGAGCAGGAAACGGTAGCCCTCCTTCCCTGATACCCGCTTACTTTCTCTTCAACTTTTCTTTTCCTTCACTTGCCCGAGAGTCATTTGACCCTTGGGCGGGAGATCGGGGGCCTCCTACCCCGATCTCCCTTCTCCCGTCTCTCCTTTTTGCCGTCGGCTCATGCTGATGATAGCCTAAAGAAGCCCTATGCGTGTTTTTCACGCATAGGGCTTCTTACAATTATTTGATATCTCCGATATCGCAAGGCATTGATCGGGTAGGTCTCGAAAGATGGAACCGAGGACTTCATGATTTTTTGAGATTGTATTCAAAATTAACATCATATTCACAGTTTTAAGTCAACTTCATGATACAATTAGGACATCAACGCTACCTCCCTGCGGGGTGGACAAAAAGAAAAGGACTTTACAATTATGAAGAAGCTTTTGATCGCGTTGCTGCTGGTTCTGTCCTGCGCGCTTCTGTTCGCCTGCGTGCAGAATGACCCCACCGGCGACACCACCGCTCCCTCCGAGGAAAAGACCGATAACACAACCGGTGGCGCAACCGACGCGCCTACCAACACCCCCACTGAGGCTCCCACCGAGCCCGACGCCGATGTGTCAGAGCCTGCTACCGAAGCCCCTACCGAGGCTCCCGAGCCCTCCCCTGTGAAGCTGTACCAATTAGCTCCTGAGAAGAACAGCCTGATGCAGTCCTACGTCATCAAGACAGCGAACGGTAAGCTCATCGTCATTGACGGCGGCATCGACGGCGAGGGCCGCGACCGCGACCCCTATATGCCCGCTGCTCTCCGCGCCATTATGGGCCTGGGCGAAGGTGAATACTTCGAGGTAGAGGCTTGGTTCCTCTCCCACGGTCACAAGGATCATATGTACGAGCTGTCCAAGATGCTTAGAGACTACTCGGCCGAGTCCAACTACAAGATCAACAACATCTACTTCGACTTCCCCGAGTTCGGCAGTGAGGAGTACCCCACCGAGAATGCCGACATGGAATTCGCCCAGATCAAGGAGAACATCAACAAGTACGGTGAGGTCATCGGCGCGACGGTCAAGGACGGCTCCACCTACTACGACGATATTAACGGCGCTGTCATCAACGCCGAGTCTGTCGCAAAGGGTCTTTCCTTTGAGATCGACGGCGTAAAGATCGACGTTCTCCAGACATGGAGCATCGAGGACGGCACCTCCAATCTCAACGATACCTCTCTGGTGCTCCGTTTCCATATCGGGGAGCAAAGCGTGCTGTTCCTCAACGACTTGGGCAGCATCGGCGGCCGCCGTCTGCTGGCCACCTACGGGGATCAGCTCAAGAGTGACATCGTTCAGATGGCCCACCACGGTCAGGCGGGCGTGAACAAGGACGTGTACGACGCCATCGACGCCGACGTGCACCTGTGGCCTACACCTATCTGGGTCTGGAAGAACGATAGCAAGATCTACCAGATCGATGAAGTCAGAGCATGGTTGTACGGCGAGACCTTCCTTGAGGCCAGTGAATATGACATTGTATCTTGCCTATATGATAAATATCCTTCCGCAAGTACTGTGACAAGAACTTGGGGCAGAGTCATTGACGGCATGAAGATCGAGTTTCCCTACATCGTGCCCGAACGCCCCGAGCCTGAGACCGAGCCTGAAACCGAGCCCGAGGTGATCGAGCCCGTAGAGCATGACTACGTGTCCGAGGGGCTGGTGTCCTACTACAGCGGCAGTCAGTCCACCCGTAAGGGTCACGATAAGGATTCCACCGTTTGGGAAGATCTGGTGGGCGGTCACGACATGACCATCACCAAGAATGACGACAACTACTTCTCCGACACGGGTCTGCGGGCCAAGGGTGCCAAGCATAACTTCCCCGATGCCATCGTGGACACTGTCAACGGCCAGGCCTTCACCATTGAGATCCTGTTGGGTGATTTCGTTTCGGTAGGCACCGATTTCAACACCTTCATCAACGGCTCCGGCGACGAGATTGCCCTGTTCCGCCGCAACTCCGTGGACGAGCTGGAGCTGAAGTTCCAGATCAACGCCGGCGTCCGTATCAAAGTCAAGGGTTGTCTGGAGCTTCTACAGAACAGCCTGATCACCATCACCTACGCCCAGAATGATGTAGTTCGGATTTACGTCAACGGCGAGCTGAGGGGTGAGACGCCCACCATCAACGGTTCCTTAGGCGCGTCGGATCTCTTCATAGGACATAACGCCCAGGGTAAGATGTTCGACACCACCTACCGCTCGGTCCGCTTCTACGACCGTGCCCTAACCGCCGAGGAGGTTGCGGCGAACGCCAAGGTAGATGGGTATGGGGCTACGGATGGGGAGTAAACTCCTGTTTGGTAGCGAAATACTATAAGTTGATCCGAAAATAATGATCGCCCCCAACGCAGGTTTTGCGTTGGGGGCGATTCTTTTTGGGGATCAGAAGAACAGAAGACCCCTCCTGTCAACGCAGGGTAAGGTTTTCCTATCTCCGCCTCATTGGATATCCTTGATATCGTAAGGCGTGGTCTGGTACACGTAGTAGTTCAGCCAGTTTGAATAAAACAGATTGGCGCAGGAACGCCAGGTAACCACAGGCTCCTTGGTGTCATCGTCCTCGGGAAAATAGTTGACGGGGATCTCAATGGGCAGTCCCGCGCTCTTGTCGCGGAGATATTCCCGCTTCAAGGTGTCGGCATCGTACTCCGAGTGACCCATGACAAAGATCTGACGGCCGCGGTCAGTCATCGTGCAGAATACGCCTGCCTCGGGAGAGCTAGCCAAAATGCGAAGCTCGGGCACGGCGGCAATGTCCTCTCGGCGACAGTCGGTGTGGCGGGAATGAGGCACCAGGAAGGTGTCGTCATAGCCGCGGAAGAGCATGGAGTTTTTATAGTCGATCTTGTGACGGAACACGCCAAAGAGCTTCTTATCCAAGGGATATTTATCTACGCCGAAGTGATAATACAGACCCGCCTGCGCGCCCCAGCAGATGTGTAGGGTGGACGTGACGTTGGTCTTGCTCCACTCCATGATCTCACAAAGCTCCTGCCAGTAGTCCACCTCTTCAAAGGGCATTTGCTCCACAGGCGCGCCTGTGATGATCATACCGTCGTACTTCTTGTCCCTTACCTCGTCAAAGGTCTTGTAGAAAGCCAGCATATGCTCCTCGGAGGTATGGCTGGCCTTGTGAGTAGCGGTCTGAAGCAGCTCCAATTCCACCTGCAGAGGGGTGTTGCCGATGAGACGGGCGATTTGCGTCTCGGTGACCACCTTACTAGGCATGAGGTTGAGCATGAGGATGTGCAGAGGACGGATGTCCTGGGTGATGGCGCGGGTCTCGGTCATCACGAAGATGTTTTCTTTCAAAAGCTGTTCCGTGGCGGGGAGCAGATTGGGAATTTTAATGGGCATGGTTGCCTCCTCGTCATGTGGTTATTGAAGGGATTTTATTGTATGTTTCTATTTGGGGACTTAAACTTTTTTGTTTAAGTTCTTGCGGGGGTTTGGGGGAGCTTCTTTCAAGAAACTCCCCCAACGTACTCCTCGCCCCTTACGCTCTCAATGCCTGATCTAGATCGGCGATGATATCCTCGGCATCCTCGATACCGATGGAGAGTCTGACCTGTTCAGGCTTGACGCCGCAGGCTACGAGCTGCTCATCGGTGAGCTGACGGTGGGTAGTGGAAGCGGGATGAAGCGCGCAGGAACGGGCGTCGGCCACGTGGACCACAATGTTCATGAGCTTCAGGTTATCCAGGAACTTGCAAGCGGCATCGCGGCCACCCTTGATGCCCACGGAAATGACACCGCAAGCACCCTTGGGCAGATATTTTTGCGCAAGATCGTACTGGCTGTTGCCGGGGAGCAGAGGATAGTCCACCCAATCCACGCACTCGTGATTTTCCAGAAACTTGGCCACCGCCAGAGCGTTGGCACAATGCTTTTCCATACGGAGTGCCAAAGTCTCGAGGCCGAGGTTGAGCAGGAAGGCTGCCATGGGAGACATGGTGTTTCCCATGTCACGGAGCATCTGCACGCGGGCCTTGGTAACGTAAGCGGCCTTGCCGAAGGACTCGGTGTAAACCACACCGTGATAAGAATCGTCGGGGGTGGTCAGCTCAGGATAACGGCCACCCACGGACCAGTCAAAATTACCGCTGTCTACAATGCAACCGCCCACCACGGTGGCGTGGCCATCCATATACTTGGTAGTGGAGTGGGTCACGATATCGCAACCGTACTCAAAGGGGCGGCAAAGCACGGGGGTGGCAAAGGTGTTGTCCACCACCAGGGGCATTTGGTGCTTGTGGGCAAGCTTGGCGTAACGCTCGATGTCAAAGACCACCAGCGCGGGATTGGCCACGGTCTCGCCGAAGAGCAGACGAGTGTTTTCGTCCATCATAGCCTCGATCTCAGCGTCAGTCATTTCGGGGGTAGCAAAGCGCACCTCAATGCCCATCTTCTTGAGGGTCACCGCAAAAAGATTCACGGTGCCGCCGTAAATGGAAGCCAGAGAGATGATGTTCTGACCTGCCGAGGTGATGTTCAGCACAGCGGTCAGATTAGCTGCCTGGCCTGAGGATACCAGCATAGCACCTACACCGCCCTCCATGTCTGCGATCTTGTCTTCAACGCAGGCCAGGGTGGGGTTGGAGATACGGGAATACATATGGCCGTCCGCCTTCAGGTCAAACAGGTCGCCCAGATGATCGGCGCTGTCATACTTGTAAGTAGTGCTCTGATAAATGGGCAGAACGCGAGGCTCGCCGTTTTCAGGCTTGTAGCCGCTTTGTACGCATTTTGTGTGGATCTTGTAATTGGACATAATTTTCCTCCTATATGTGGGGAGGACGCAAGGGGGGAACTTTTGAAAAAAGTCGCCTCAAAAGTTCGGCCAAATATGCCTTCGGCATGATTTGCCCCCTTGACCCCCTCAAAACTTCCAAAAAGTAAAACTTGGGTCAAGTGCTTGGATGCCCGATAGAAAGAGAGAATTTCTTGATCTATTGAGGGCAGTTTGTATGGTAGAGAGAGGCGCGAACGCCGCCCCTTGGAGCCTCTATCCCATTTTGCTTATTCTGCGGCTTGCATTTCCACAGGCATGAAAGGTGCCTCAGTCAGCTTGTCACAATGGCGGTATGCCTGCCAGCCTACGCTGTCGGCCGAGATCACGCCGGGAGACGTGACAGTCTCCAGAGAAATACAACCCGCGAAGCAGGAATTGGGAATAGACGTAAGATTTGCGGGGAGGGTCACGTTTTTCAACATCAGGCAATCCATGAAAGCCTGCACACCCAGGTGTTTGAGGCCACTGCCGAGGTTCACCTCCTGCAAACGGAAGCAACCGTGGAAGGCATCGTCGCCGATGATGGTCACGCTGTCGGGCAGGGTAATCGATCGCAATCGCTCACAGCCGTAAAAGGCGCGGAGACCCACCGAGGTCACGCTGTCGGGAATGGTGATCTCAGACAAACAAGAGACCTCAAAAAAGGCGTTGTTGGGAATGACCGTACAACCCGCCAGCAGAGTGATCTCCTGCAAGGACGCAGGAATATATCCCGCCGTGAAGGTGTAGGACAGGGCGCCGAAAAGATATCCGAGGTAAGTGTTTTCGGTGGCAGAACCGCCCACAAAAGGCAAGGTCATGGCACACATCGCGCCGCATCCCTCCACAACAGCCTCACCGACAGAGGTCACGGTAGCGGGCAGATCAAACCGCAGAAGGGCGGCACAGTTGGTAAATGCACGGTCACCCACACTCGTCAGTGCGGTTTCATCAAGATTGATATATTCCAAACCGTAGCAGCCCCAGAAGGCAAATTTCTCAACCGTCTTCACGGTTTCAGGAAGGCCCACACAGGTGATACTGTTGCAATCGTAAAATCCGTAGGAGGGGATGGTCTCCACACCACCGCCCACGATCACCGTGGTCAGGGCATCAGGCACCTCGGAGGCGTTGATCTCATAGGATGCGGCACCAAAGAGCGCGCCGAAATAGGGGTAAGCCGTGACCTCCACCACGGGGGTACGCAGGGTAGAGAGACTCTTGCAGTCCTTAAGAGCACCGAAGCCCATGACCTCCACGCTGTCGGGGATATACAAGGCCTTCAGATTTCCGAGGCCCTCAAAGGCGGCCTCGTCAATGGCCGTCACAGGCAAGCCGTCAATATGATCGGGCAGGACCACGATCACTTCTCCGCCCTCATATCCCGTCAGCGTAACTTCCGTACCGTCCTCACTGAGGGTATAGGTCAGGTCCTCGGCGGGAACAGGGTCATAGCCTCCGAAAGCGGCATTCAGCTTGTCCTGATAGTCCTTCACCGCGTCGTCGGGCATCTCGCGATCATCTGCCGGGTCGGGTAAGGTGACAGGCTCCATCTCTATAGGGTCGTCGCTCGTTTCTCCGCCGCAGGACGCACCCACCGCAAGCATCAGCGCGGCAAGGCACAAGGCGGTAATTTTTCTAAAATTCAACTTCATTGATCTATCCTCACGATTCCTCGGTCATGCGTTCGCATTCCCGAGGGCATATATAATAAGTATAACACAAAGGCCCCAAGATTGCAATAGTTTTTTCAAAAACTTCACGGCTTTACGAAGAGCAAAAAAGAAATGTGACGGTAAGATGAAATTTTCCAAAGCGCCTTGACAAGAGCAGGGATTTGATGTATAATGGTTAACATCTTAATCATTAAGTGGTTTATATTTTAAATTTAAACTTTCCGAAAGGAGGCAACCCGTGAAAAAGCAAAACAAATGTCAATGCGCCACCCCCGAAGGCATGGCCATGCATCTGTTCATCCGCGTCTCCCATATGCACCACGCCGCCATCGAAGGGCGGGTCAGCAAGCTGGGCTTCCACCACAGCCAGCACCGTATGCTCATGCATCTGGCAAGATACGAGCATATTCCCTCCCAAAAGGAGTTGGCCGATGCCATGGGCATCAGTCCCGCCGCCGTCACCACCACTCTCAAGCGGCTGGAAAAGGAGGGCTATATCGCCCGGTCTGTCACCGACGAGGACAACCGCCGCAACGAGATCCGCATCACCGACGCCGGCATCGCCGCCGTTAATGCAAGCCGTGACCTGTTTGTCGCGGTGGATCACCGTATGTTCGAAGGCCTGACTGAGGACGAGATCAAGACCTTCACCATCATCCTCGAACGCATGAGAGACAATCTCCGCGACGAGCAACCCAACGAATCATGAAAGGAAGAACCCCGTTTTGAAAGGTCCCATGCCAAAAAATCAACTGAAATGGCGCAAATACGTGCTTCCGTATCTGCCCTGGTTTATCATCGGTCCCCTCTGCATGATTGTGGAGGTTATCGGCGAGGTAGTCATGCCCAAGCTCCTTGCCTACATCATTGACTTCGGCGTTAAGCATTCTATGGAGGACGCGCCCGCCTGGCTCACCTGGCTGTACGATTTTCTGAACACCGACTCCGCCTTTGTGGTGGCCTTAGCTGTGGGCATGGTGCTCACCGCTCTGCTCATGATGATCGGCGGTGTGGGCGGTGCTTATTTCGGCGCCAAGGCCTCGGTCAACTTCGCGGCCGACCTCCGTGCCGATATCTATCGCAAGGTACAGAAATTCTCCTTCTCCAACATTGACAAGTTCAACACAGGCTCTTTGGTGACAAGGCTTACCAACGACGTAACCCAAGTGCAGAATTTCGTCAACACACTGCTCCGCATGGCACTCCGCTCTCCCGGTATGCTCATCGGTGCCTTCATCATGGCTGTGACCCTCAACAGCCAACTGGCGCTGGTGCTGGCCGTGGCCATCCCCGCCATGCTCCTGGTGATCTTCTTCTTCATCCGTGTGGGCTTCCCCCGCTTCTCTGCCATGCAGGAAAAGGTGGACGGTCTTAACGCTAACGTCCAGGAGAATATGACCAACGTCCGCGTGGTGAAATCCTTTGTCCGTGAGGAACACGAAAGCGAGCGTTTCGCCGCTACCAACGCCGATCTGAAGCGTGCAGGCCGCCGCGCTATGATGGTCATGGTCTGGATGTCTCCCCTCATGACCCTGTTTATGAACGCATCCATCGGCGCTGTGCTTTGGTTCGGCGGCAACATGGTGCTGGACGGTACTATGCTGGTGGGCGACCTGACCTCCTTTATCACCTACATTACCCAGATCCTTTCGTCCCTCATGATGGTGACCATGCTCTTTATGCAAGCTTCTCGTGCCATGGCCTCGGGCCGCCGTATCAAGGCCGTCATGAACGAGGAGATCGACATCTCTGACCTTACCGCCGCCTTCCCCGACAAAAAGGTGGACCGTGGTGACATCGAATTCAGAAACGTTTCCTTCCGTTACTATAAAAACAGCGAGGGCAAGGTGCTGGATGACGTAAACCTTCGGATCCCCGCAGGCTCCACCGTGGGTATCATCGGCTCTACGGGCTCGGGCAAGACCACCCTGGTCTCCATGATCCCCCGTCTCTATGACGTGGATGAGGGCGCGGTCTATGTGGATGGCGTCAACGTCAAGGACTACAGTCTCTATCATCTCCGCGAGGGCGTGGGTATGGTGCTTCAAAAGAACGTCTTGTTCTCGGGCACCATTGAAGATAACCTACGCTGGGGCGACGGAGATGCCGACATGGATACCCTTCGCGCCGCCGCCGACAGCGCCCAGGCTGACAGCTTTATCACAAGCTTCAAGAACGGCTACCAGTCGGATCTCGGTCAAGGCGGCACCAACGTATCGGGCGGCCAAAAACAAAGGCTTTGTATCGCTCGTGCGCTTCTGAAAAAGCCCAAGATCCTGATCCTGGACGACTCCACCAGTGCGGTGGACACCGCCACAGAGGCACGCATCCGCGAAACCTTCCGCGGTTCTCTGAAGGACGCCACTAAGATCATCATCGCCCAGCGTATCACCTCGGTGATGGAGGCCGACCAGATCATCGTGGTCAATGAGGGCCGCATCACAGGCGTGGGCGATCACAAGTCCCTGCTGGAGACCAACGTGGAATACAAGGAAATTTATGATTCCCAAATGGAGGCAAGCAAAACACAACAGCAAAATAATAGCGGGGAGGTGACGGCGTAATGGCAGCAAGATCTATTGAAGAGCTTCAAAAGCGTTATTCATCCCTGGGTAAAACAGGGCCCCGACGGGGTCCCGGCCCCCGAGGCAGAGGCCCGAGGCCCAAGGGCAAGCCCAAGAACAGCCGTGCCACGGTATCTCGCCTGGTAGGCTATATTGCGGCTTACCGTTTTCGCCTGATTTTCGTACTCCTCTGTATGCTTGTGAGCACCCTGACCTCGCTAGCAGGCTCCTATCTCTTGCGCGACGTCATCAACGCCCTGGACAGAGATGCCGACCCCTCCAAGAGCATTTTGCTCAAGATCTTCATGCCCGAGGCCGTGGCCACGGGTGTACTGTCCGATAGCGACAGACTGTGGTGCCTCGGCGTTATCCTTCTGGTGCTGGCCTGCATTTATGCCGTAGGCATTGTGTCCTCTTACCTACAAGCCCGCCTCATGATCGCGGTATCTCAGAACGCCGTGGAGAAGATCCGAAACGATCTGTTCAAAAAACTCCAAAGACTCCCCGTGCGCTACTTCGACTCTCACCCCACGGGTGAACTCATGTCCCGCTTCACCAACGACGTGGATGCCATCGACATGATGATCAACAGCACGGTCACCAGCCTCATCTCGGGTACCATCTCTTTGGTGGGTACCTTCATCATGATGATCTACACCAACTGGGTCCTCACACTCATCACGGTAGCCTTCGTGCCGCTCTACCTCTTCGGCGGCGGACTCATCGGCAAAAAGTCCTCGAAATACTATACGGCTCAACAGTCTGCCCTGGGTGCCGTCAACGGCTATATCGAGGAGACCGTCACAGGCTCCAAGGTGGTCAAGGTCTTCAACCACGAGGAAGTATGCATTGAAGAATTTGAAATACTGAACGACGATATGCGCGACAAGCAGTTCAAGGCACAGTTCTTCGGCGGCGTGATGGGTCCCATCATGCACAACCTTTCCAACCTCTCCTTTGCCGTCACAGCGGGTGTGGGCGGTCTGCTTTGCCTGTTTGCGGGCTTTGACGTGGGCGGTTTGACTGTCTTCTGCAATTACGCCCGCCAGTTCTCCTTCCCCATCAACAACATCTCCATGCAAATGTCCACCATTTTCTCTGCCCTCGCAGGCGCGGAGCGTGTCTTCAACGTCATGGACGAGGCCCCTGAGACCGCTGATCTGCCCGACGCGGTAGAAATGAAGGACGTGCGCGGCGAGGTGGTCCTGGACAATGTATCCTTTGGCTACGTTCCGGGGCAGACCGTACTCCGCCACATCAGCCTGTACGCGCACGCGGGCCAGAAGATCGCCTTTGTCGGTTCCACAGGCGCAGGTAAGACCACCATCACCAACCTGCTCAACCGTTTCTACGACATCGAGGAAGGCACCATCACCATCGACGGCGTGGATATCCGCTCCTACAGGCGGGATTCTCTCCGTGAAAACATCGCCATGGTCCTGCAGGATACGCACTTGTTCACGGGCACGATCATGGAGAATATCCGTTACGGCCGTCCCGATGCCTCCGACGAGGAGGTCATCGCCGCCGCCAAGACCGCCAGCGCACACAGCTTTATCATGCGCCTGGAACACGGGTATCGGACTCGCCTGGAGGGCGACGGAGCCAATCTTTCTCAAGGTCAGCGCCAGCTTTTGAACATCGCCCGTGCGGCGCTCTCCAAAGCCCCCATCCTGGTGCTGGACGAGGCCACCTCCTCGGTGGATACCCGAACCGAGCGCCACATTGAAAAGGGCATGGATCGCCTCATGAAGAACCGCACCACCTTCGTGATCGCCCACCGCCTTTCCACCGTCCGCAACGCCAACGCCATCATGGTGCTGGAGCAGGGTGAGATCATTGAGCGAGGCAACCACGACCAGCTCCTTGCCCTTGGCGGCCGTTACTACGAGCTCTATACGGGCAAAAAGGAATTGGATTGATCATACGTATAAAAAACAAGCGCCCATCCGAGCAATCGGATGGACGCTTTCTCTTTTTATTCAGCGCAAGCGACCTTGATGACCTCTACAGCTTCCTTCAAAATCTCCATGGGGATATTTAGTGCGGGCAGGAGTCTGACCTTGTCCTTGGCGGTCAAGCACAAAACGCCCTTGTCCATGCAGGCCTTCAGCACCTCACCCGCAGGCTTGACGGTCTTGATGCCGATCATGAGGCCCATGCCGCTGACGGACTCAACGCCGGGGGAGCCTTCAAAGGCCGAGAACACGTACTCGCTCTTGGCGCTCACGTCGGCCAAAAACGCTTCATCTATACGCTCAATGACGGACACAGCCCCCGCGCAGGCGATGGGGTTGCCGCCAAAGGTGGAGCCGTGGTCGCCAAAGCCCAGCACGTCCTGCACCTTTTCGGACATGAGGGTAGCGCCCAAAGGCAGGCCGCCGCCCAGACCCTTGGCGGTGGAGACCACATCGGGGGTGATACCGAAATTCATGTAGGCGTACAGCGCGCCCGTGCGGCCGTTGCCTGTCTGCACCTCGTCGATGATGAGGATGATATCGTGAGCCTTGGCGTACTCGGCCACGGACACCACGAAATCCTTGTCCAGGGCGATGACGCCGCCCTCACCCTGCACGCACTCCAGCATGATGCCCGCCACTTTGTCAGCGCCCACGGTTTCCACGGTGGTCTTGAAGGCTTCAAAATCATTGGCAGGGGTGTGAACAAAACCGGGGGTCAAGGGTTGAAACAGCTTATGGAAATGATCCTGTCCCGTGGCGGCAAGGGTGGTCAAAGTACGGCCGTGGAAGGATTTTTCCAGGGTCACGATGGTGTAGCAATCCTCGCCCTTATGCTCGGCGGCGTACTTTCTCGCCACCTTAATAGCGCACTCGTTAGCCTCGGCACCCGAGTTGGCGAAGAACACCTTGCTCATGCCCGTGCGGGTGCAGAGCATCTCGGCCAGTTTTGCGCAAGGCTCGGTGTAGTACAGGTTGGACATATGCTGCACCTTGCCCAGTTGTGCAGTCACGGCGGCGACCCAGGCATCGTCCGCGATGCCCATAGCGGTGACACCGATACCCGAACCCATGTCGATGTAACGCTTGCCGCTGTGGTCGTAGACCTCGGAGCCCTTGCCCGAGACGATGGTCACAGGGAAGCGGTTATAGGTATTGGCAACAAATTGCTTGTCGGTGGATTGGATATGATTCATGAGTATTATCTCCTTACTCCCTATCCCCCACCACCATGGTGCCTGCGCCTTCGTCGGTGAGCAGTTCCATAAGGATGGCGTGAGGGATACGGCCGTCCATGATGGTGACGGTCTGCACGCCCGCGTTGATGGCCTCGATACAGCAGTCTACCTTGGGGATCATGCCGCCCGAGATGATGCCTTCCTCGTACAGCTTGCGTGCTTCGGGAACGGTGATACCCGTGATGAGGGTGGAGGGATCGTCCTTGTCGCGGAGAATGCCCGCCACGTCGGTCATCATGATGAGTCGGGCGGCACCCAAAGCTCCTGCGATATAGGCCGCAGCGGTGTCACCGTTGATGTTGTAGACGTTGCCCTGATGGTCGCTTGCCACGGTGGAGACCACGGGGATGTAGTTTTTCTCCAGAAGATCGGTGATGGGGCGGGTGCGAATCTTGGTGATCTCACCCACGTAGCCCAACCGCTCGTCCTTAATACGCGCCTCGATGATGCCGCCGTCCATGCCCGAAAGACCCACGGCATGGCCGCCCTTCATCTGGAGCAGGGTGACGAGAGACTTGTTGACCTTGCCCGCCAGCACCATCTGCACGATGTCCACGGTCTCCTTGTCGGTGACTCTGAGGCCGTCCACAAACTCGGGCTTCTTGCCCAGCTTTTTCATCATATCGCTGATCTCGGGGCCGCCGCCGTGGACAAGCACCACCTTGACGCCGATGAGCCAAAGCAG
This sequence comes from Clostridia bacterium, assembly GCA_017456905.1. Classification (GTDB taxonomy): domain Bacteria; phylum Bacillota; class Clostridia; order Oscillospirales; family CAG-272; genus CAMEON01. Next base: position 55,158 of record JAFTIL010000026.1, on the reverse strand, counting down.
GGCGATGTCCTCCATGACCTGCTGCTTCAGCGTCTCGTCGATCATGGCGTTTCCGCCGTACTTTACCACAACGATCTCGCCGTTGTATCTTTTGATGTAAGGCAACGCCTGGGTCAGCACCTGGGCGCGCTGTGCGTTGGAAAATTGGTTGTTCATAGTGTCTCCTGTGGGGGACGCCAAGGGAAACTTTTGAAAAAAGTTTCCCTTGGAACCCTTCAAAAACTTTTAAAACAGAATAATCATTTTGGGCAACAAATGGGTAGAGCACAGTATCTCTACCGTTATGTTATACTTTAAGATTTTTGCGGGGGTTTGGGGGAGCTTTTTGCAAAAAGCTCCCCCAAGCGTACCCCTACTCAAGTTCTGTAATCTCCGTTGATCTTTACGTAGTCGTAAGTCAGGTCACAGCCCCAAGCGGTGGCGGACACGTTGCCGTCGCCTACCGACACGAGAATCTCGATCTCACGCTCGAGCAGGATCTCCTTGGCGATCTCCTCGGAGAACTCCACGCCTGCACCGTCCTTGCACACAAGGATCTCACCCTTCACAGAACGGAAGGATACATCTACCTTGTGAACGTCCACGTCAACGCCGCTGTAGCCGATGGCGCACAGCACGCGGCCCCAGTTGGCGTCAGCACCGAACATGGCGGCTTTGAGCAGGCTGGAGCAGATGACACTCTTGGCCACGGTGCGTGCGGTCTTGATATCATCGGCGCCGCTAACGGTACATTCAAGGAGCTTGGTAGCACCCTCGCCGTCTCCCGCGATCATACGACAAAGGCTGACGGTAACGGTATTGAGCGCATTCATGAAGGTGGCAAAATCCTCGCCCTCGGTCGTGACAGTCTCGTTGCCCGCCATACCGTTGGCCAGTACGGTAACCATATCGTTGGTGGAGGTATCGCCGTCTACGCTGACCATATTGAAGGTAGCGGCAACGTCGGTGGACAGCGCCTTTTTCAGCATTTCGGGAGCGATGGCCGCGTCGGTGGTGATGAACACCAGCATGGTGGCCATGTTGGGATGGATCATGCCCGAGCCCTTGGCGATACCGCCCATTCTGCAGGTCTTACCGCCCAACTCAAACTCAACAGCCACTTCCTTTTTGACGGTGTCGGTAGTCATGATGCCCTCAGCAGCGGCATCGCAGCCATCTACAGATAACCCGGCCACCAGGGCAGGGATACCCGACTTGATGGGCTCGATGGAGAGCGGCTGACCGATAACGCCGGTGGAAGCTACCACCACGTCGGTTGCCTGAATATTCAGCGCCGAACCCAGAAGCGCACACATCTGTTCGGCGATCTCAATGCCGTTGGCATTACAGGTGTTGGCGTTGCCGCTGTTGCAGATGACCGCTTGAGCTACACCGTTTTCAATATGCTTTTTGGTCACGTCCAAGGGCGCGCCCTTGACCAGATTGGTGGTATAGACCGCCGCGCAGGAAGCGGGCACCTCGCTGTAGATCAGCGCCAAGTCCTTTTTGGTGCGGTTCTTGCGGACGCCGCAATGCACGCCGCTTGCCGTAAATCCCTTTGCGGCACAAACGCCGCCACTCATAAGTTTCATATATCCTCCTTTGGGACACGCCAAGGGCGCCGCCCTTGAACCCGCTCAAACCATTTTTGCAAAAAGGGTTTGAGAATCCCAAAAACTCTCAAATAATATATTCCTTGGAAATCTTGTTTTTTGATCCTTCATAATCCTTTGATAAAGGTTTTTGAAGGGTTTCCAAAGGGAAAATTTTTTCAAAAAGTTCCCCTTTGGCGTACTTTTCAAACACACAGCCCCGTGGCCTCGTCCACGCCCAGCACGATGTTCATGTTCTGGATGGCCGCACCGGAGGCACCCTTACCGAGATTATCAAATCTTGCGATCAGCAGGATGCGGTCTGTGTTGCCCGCGACGGTCACCTGCAGATCGTCTCTGCCCGCCATGGCCGAGGCAGACAAGAAGCCGCCTTCGGAGGCATCCTCGGCGTATCTCACCAAGCCCGTGGCGTAGTAAGACTTGTACAAAGCCTCGACGTCTTCAACGGTTCCCTTCAGTTGATGAGCAAACAGAGGCACCGTGACCTCCATGCCGCAAGGGAAATCCGCCACGATGGGACAGAACAAAGGTGCATTGTCCAACCCGCAGATGGCCGCCATTTCGGGCAAATGCTTGTGCGTCTGGGTCAGACCGTACTGACGGGGCGCACCTAACAGGATATCTCTATTGGCGCTTTCGTACTCCGCGATCATCTTCTTGCCGCCTCCCGTGTAGCCCGTAAGGGAGAAGCAGGACAGCGCGGCGGACTTGTCCAAAAATCCCTGCTCTACCAAGGGCGCGATCAGCGACACAAAGCCGCTGGCGTGACAGCCCGGGTTGGCGATGCGAGTAGATTGGGCAATGGCCTCACGCCGTCCGCCAATCTCGGGAAAACCGTAGGTCCAGCCCTTCACGGTTCGGTGAGCGGTGGATGTATCGATGATGACCGTATGGGGATTCGTGGTCAGCGCGACAGCCTCACGTGCGGCGGCATCGGGCAGACAAAGAAAAGCAATATCAGCGGCATTCAAGGCCTCGCGGCGAGCGTTTTCGTCCTTGCGAAGCTCGTCGGGAAGGATGATGAGAGACAGATCAGCGCGATCCGCCAGCCGCTCATGGATACGGAGCCCCGTGGTACCGGCGCTACCGTCAATAAATACTTTTTTCATGGATAACTCCTGTTTGCAGGGACAAAAAAACACGCCCCCACTTTATATTCAACAGGGTATATTATACACACAACTCTATGAAAAGTCAAGCCGTATATTCATTTTTTTGCATGAAAATAGCATTTTTGTGCATCAACCCAAAAACCACTTGGGTTTGCACGCCCCTTTTGTCGATTATTACAAAGGGCCCCAATTTCCCTTGCGACAAGCCGTGATTTCATGGTGATTGCCCGCCAATATCCTCGGCTTTTTGTGCTCGTCGGCGCTCTCCTGCGCCACGCAAAACTGTATAATTATTCATTTGTTATTCGCGATTTATGCAGCCAAAGATATGTCGGCTCTTTGGTCGGGACGCAAGATCCCCCTTAAAACATCGTCGTGATCAAGAGACGAGTCCTGAGCGTTTTTTACCGTAAAGCGGTATCCGCCACCACCCAAGAAGTGACCTTGCATAAAATCTGCTGCCGTATTTGTGCGCTACGCCAAAAATTTCCGAGGCTTGTTGACTATCGCGCGAACTTATGATATCATATGGATATAATCTTCTAAAGCATTACAAAATCAAGCAAACAAGGAGCCTCACCATGAGATTAAACCCCGTCCGAGAAGACAGAAGCATTTTCTCTTATCTTTTTCTTACCCTGATCACCTGCGGCATATACGGTATCTGGTTTTTGCACCAATGGATCAAGGATATCAACCGTATGTGCGAGGACGACGGCAAGCACACCGAGGGTATCGTACTCTACTACCTGCTCTCCCTGGTGACCTGTGGCTTTTACGCCTATTTCTGGTGGTTTAAGGTAGGTGAGCGGCTGTACCGCAAGAGCATCAAGGAAGGGGTCCATTCCGATATCAGCGGAGGAAAGCTCCTGCTTTGCTTTCTTTTAGGTATGATCACCTGTAGCTTCTGCTCCTGGTACGCCATCCATCTGGCTATGAAGGCCACCAACGAGTTGGCGGTGATTTACAATCAAAAATACGTTTACAATATAGCTGTTATCGACGCCAACCGCGAGGAGGATTGATTTAAAACATCGGGGAGATCAAAACGCATTTTTAAATGATCAACGACCCTTTCTGCATCGTTTTTGAAATAATTTTCGATACGAGAGGCAGATTTGCTCCGCGAGATTCGTTATAAAGGACGAAGACACACATGGGACGATCGAAGATCGCCAAAATCATCAAGGAGGTATAACCATGGATCGAGAATATGAAATCACCAAGAGCATCATAGCCCTGTATTTTGCCCGCAATGAACGGGCCATTGCAGAAACCGACCGAGTGTACGGCAAATTTTGTTTAGGCTTGTCCGAGGGCATTGTCGGCAATCATGCCGATGCCGAAGAATGTGTGAATGATACATATATAAAGGCGTGGAACACCATTCCGCCCAAAGAGCCGCCTTCTCTGAAAACCTATCTTGCCAAGATCATCCGCAATCTGTCCATTGATCGCTACCGCCAAAATCGGGCGGCTAAAAAGCATATAGATTTCGAGATTGCCTTGCACGAGCTGTCCGAGTGCTTGCCTGCCCCTGCCGAGGCTGAGAGCGACTTGATCCCTCTCATGGAGACCTTTTTGCGAGGGGAAGACGAGCTAAGCCGTAAGCTGTTCATGGGACGATACTGGCACGCCTGTAGCGTCAAGGCCTTGGCCCAGCACTACGGACTGACTCCAAACGCCGTGACAAAACGGTTGACCCGCACCCGCGAAAAATTACGGGTGTATCTCACCGAAAGGGGGTACCAAATATGACTTATGCTCGTGATGAATATTTGTCCCTCGCGGCCCTCATGACCGACATGAGCGAGGATCTTATTGTAGAGAGCGACATCCGAAGCATTACCACCGTCAATCCGAGGAGGGAACGGGCAAGCCGCTTCTCCGCTTTCATGAACCACCCCGCCATGGTGGCAGTGCTGTGCGCCGTGGTGTCCCTCGGCGTGGTGGCGGCCATCGTACTGGCCGGGAGAGGCGGGCCCTTCAGGCCGCCTGTGGTGGAGACACCGCCCCCGGAAACCGAGACCCAAGATCCCGAAAAGGATTATGAAAAGCAAAAGTCCCTGTACGACGGCATCATCGCCGAGTACACAGCCCTCCTGACCGCCAAGCAAAACGGCGAAGAACTGCCCGTGCCCGATACCGAGGGCATGGACGAGCGGGAGGCCGCCATTGCCACCGCCCTCCACGGCATCGTAGATGCCTGCAAGGATGCCGAAGTTGCACAAAACATGGGCTACGGCTACATGGACATGGACGGCAACGGCACACCCGAGCTGATCCTGCTGTCCAAATATGCCGGCGTTAAGGCCCTCTTTACTATTTCGGGCAAGAAACCCATCCTGCTGGAGGCCAATTACGGAAAAGGCGGTGCCTTCCTGTTTGGTACGGATCGCCGCTTCTTTATAGAACGTTCAACCGTCGACGGCAGCATCGAGGAAAGTATCGTTTACATCGGCCGCGTGGACGGAGACAAAATGGTCTACAGCTCCATTTACGGCGGCCTCTATGACATGGATAAGAAAGAAGTTCTTGAATATTTCCAAATCAAAGACGGAGAGCGGACGACCATTGACAAGGAGACCCACGACGAACTGCATCGAGAATACGGTCGGATCATCTCTACCACGGATTACGGTCGAACCGTCAAATTGCTGACGCCCTACATCCACCTCCCGTTGGTTGACAAGGCTTTGGCCGAGGATCTTCCCGTAGCGGATTTTTCAAGCTACGCCGCCATCCGCGAGACCTACAAGGCCATCTCCACCTGCCTGGAGAAATTTGATCACGCCAAATGGCTTCAGGGAGAATACGACGATCTCTTTACCTTCCCGAACGACGTTTCATTTGAATATTATACCCAACTTCTTTACACCGCTTATCGGGGTGCCTCCCACGAGGGCTACGACGAGATCGACCTCAACGGCGACGGACAGGACGAGCTGGTCATCATGAACGAGGACTACACCATCAAGGCCATCTTTACCCAAAGAAACGGTAAGCCCGTCCTTTTAGATGCCTTCTTCGACATGAAAAGCTGCTGGCTGGACGAGAAAGGGCTGATCCATGTGGACCGCACGGATTATTACGAGTTGGAATACAGCCTGTATGAGCTGACGAAAGACGGGGATTACCGTCTTGTCTACTCCATTCTCGCGGCCGAGAACGGCAATCGCTATCTGACGAGGGACGGTAAGACGGAGATCATCTCCTTTGAAGAATCCCTGACGCTCTACCACGACGAATACTGTTGCTATTCCGAACCGTTCTCACCCAATGAGTATACCAGAAACGTATCAAGCCTGACCTATACCCCCTTGGTCGAGCCGAAGGAGGATCTCCGCAAGGCTGCCGTCGATACCACGTGGCACAAATATGCCAATTTGGAGGAGACTTCGGACAAAGACTGGGCGTATAGCAACACCTACGTGACATTCGACAACGCAACGGACACGCAGATGGACATGAACGTCAGATACACCTTCACCTTCCTTTATCCCAACCCCGACGGAGATAATTCTCTCTTGGACGATACCACCGAATCCTCGTTGAAGCTCACCGCAAGCAACCGGGACGGCGTGTGGGTCTTTGAGGGAGAGGGTGTCAAAGGACACCTTGAGTTCGGGCAGGAGCGTTTGTGGATCATCTTTGAGGAAAGCACCGACCAGCGGTTCCCCGCAGGCGCGCATTGCTACTTCGAGCAGGTAGATTCCGACGATATGGCCTGACGAGCATAAAAGCGCACACCCGCCCTTGGCAGGTGTGCGCTGATTTTTTATGCGACGGGGTGCTCGCCCTTCGCCAGCCGTTCCTTTTCGAACTGCATGGAGTAGAGAGCGTAGTAGCGTCCCTTCATGGCCAGAAGCTCGGCGTGAGTGCCTTCCTCCTGAATTTCACCGTGAGACAGGTAAATGATCTTGTCGGCGTGCTGGATGGTGGACAAGCGATGGGCCACCATGAGCATGGTGCCGATGTTCATCATCTTTTCCAAGGAGTCCTGGATGAGCAGTTCGGTCTCAGTGTCGATGTTGGCCGTAGCTTCGTCCAAAATCATCACCGAGGGCTTATGAACAATGGTGCGGGCAAAGGACAGGAGCTGACGCTGACCTGCCGAGAAGTTGTTTCCTCGGTCGCGCACCTCTTCGTCAAGCCCGGCGGGGAGCTTGTCGATGAAGTGATTGGCGTTGACGTAGCGGCAGGCATCCATGACCGCCTCGTCATCAATACCCTCGGCACCCAACAGAATGTTGGAGCGAATAGTTCCCGCGAAGAGAAACACGTCCTGGAGCATCTGTCCAAAGTGGCGGCGGAGGGAGGAGATCTTAATGGTGCGGATATCCCGCCCGTCCACGAGTATCTGACCCTTTTGGATATCCCAGTTGCGGCACAAGAGGGACAGGATGGTCGTCTTGCCCGAGCCCGTCGCGCCCACGAAGGCCACGGTGTCACCCGCGTTCACGTGGAAGGACACGCCCTTCAGCACCCATTCGCCCTCCTTATAAGCAAACCAGACGTCACGGAATTCGATCTCACCCTTCACCTCATCCAGCTCCACAGCGTCGGGAGCATCCTGCACCTCGGGGACCATGTCGAAGATGGTGAAGATCTTCTCGGCGGAGGCGTAGGCAGACTGGAGCCAGTTGAACTGCTCCGCCAGGTTTTGGATGGGATTGAAGAACTTGTTGATGTAGGAATAGAAGGTCACCACGAGACCGCCCGTGATGGTCTGTCCCAAGAACTCCACATCCTTGATGACACCCCGCGCCGCCAGATAGAGCAGGCACAGCACCGAGGACACGTACAGCATATACACCAGAGGACGGAAGATACTGAACACCAGCATTTCGCCTCGCTTGGCGCGGCCCAGTTCGATATTTTTCTTGTCGAACTCGTCCTTCTTTCCCGCCTCACGGTTGAAGATCTGGATGATCTTCATGCCCGACAGGTTTTCGGACAGGAAGGTGTTGATATCGGTGGTGCCGTCCTTGACGCGGCGGTAGGCTTTGCGAGAAAATTTACGGAAGATCATGGTGAACAGCACGATGAAGGGCACAAAGCAGAGCACCATGAAGGTCAGCATATAGTTGAGGCACAGCATAGCAGTCAGCACACCGATGATGACGAAGCAATTCTTGATCAGGTTGACGATCAGATTGGTAAACATCATGGAGATGGCGCCCGTATCGTTGGTCACACGGGTGACCAGCTTGCCAACGGGAATGCCGTTGAGCTGGTTATGAGACAGCTTTTCGATGTGTACGAAAAGATCCTCGCGGATGCGGGACACGATCTTCTGTCCCGTGCGTTGGAGAATGATGGCCTGGAAGTAGGTACAGATCAGCGATACAACCAGAATGCCGCCGTAAACCGCCACCATGGCCAAGAGATAGGACATCTCAAAATCCGCCTTAATGACCTCAATGATATGTCCCATCAAAATGGGGGACACGATATCGTAGGCCACCGAGAACATCATGATGAGAAGCACCAGCGCAAAGCTGCCGATGTGGGGCTTGGCGTAGACCAGGAGGCGGCGGGTGATCTCGCTGTCCTTCATGTTGCGGTCAAAACCGATGGCCTCCTTTTGCTTGCGGATGGTCATGTAGGCAATGATGAAGATGAGGGACACAAATCCCAGCACACCGCCCACCAAGATCAAAGGAAAGAACTCATGCATGAACAGTCACCTCCTCTCCCTCAGTCTCGGCAGGCGTTTGGCTCACCGTCTCGTCGTCCAGCTTTTGCAGCTCCACCATACGGCGGTAATCCGCACAGGTCTCACAGAGGGTCCTGTGATCGCCCACGGCCACCACGCGGCCGTCGTCGATAAAGACGATCTTGTCCATGGCCTCTACCGTGGAAATACGGTGGGCAATGAGGATGGTTGTCTTCCCCGCACGCTTGCGGCGAAGATTTTCAAGAATCACCTTTTCTGTCTTGACATCCACGGCAGAAACCGAGTCGTCAAGGATGAGCAGTCCCGCATCCTTGAGCAGAGCGCGGGCAATGGAAATTCGTTGCTTCTGACCGCCGGAGACCGTCACGCCACGCTCGCCGAGGATGGTCTCGTAGCCGTCCTTGAACTCGGTGATGTTGTCGTGGATATCTGCCAGCTTCGCGGCGTTCTCCACAGTCTCGGCATCAGCCTCGCCCAAAGCAAAGGCGATATTATGAGAAATGGTATCGCTGAACAGGAAGTTATCCTGAGGGACGTAAGCCGCAAACTGACGGACGGTGCGGATGGGAATACGGTTAACGTCGTATCCATCCACAAACAAAGTGCCGTCGGGGACGTTGTAGGTGCGGAGCAGAAGATCCACAAGGGTGGTCTTGCCCGCGCCCGTTTTACCGATGATACCCACCTGCTCCCCCGCCTTGATGGAGAAGGACACGTCGGTCAGAGCATCGTATTCCGCGCCGGGGTGGCGGAATGTAAGATTTCTGAATTCAATATCTCCTCTGAGAGGTGCGGGCTCGGTCACATTGGGACCATCCACCACGTCGGGCTTGGCCTCCAGCAGCTCTCCGATACGCTTCAGTGACGCTTTACCGCGGGAGCGCATTTCAATGAGCTGAGACACAGCCATGATGGGCCATACAAGGGAGGTAAAATAGCCGATAAACTCCACAAGCTGACCTGCGTTAAAGGTACCATTCCACACGAGGTATCCACCGTAACCCAACACCACACAGATCACAGACTCCACAAACAGGGTAACGAAGATATTGAGCAGAGTAGAGATCTTGGTGTAAGCCACGTTAGTGTCCTCGTTGTCCCGGTTGAGCTTTTTGAAAGACATAAGCTCTACCGTTTCTTTGACAAAGGCTTTGATGACGGCAATACCGGAAAAACTCTCCTGGGAAAAATCCGACAGGGAGGAAAAGGCCGCCTGGCGGGCATCCCACTTTTTTTCGAGACGGTGGTCTAGGATAGCACCGATGATCAACAGGAAAGCCATGGGGATAAGAGACAGGAGCGTCAGCATGGGATCCATACGGTACATTTTCACAAGAGCCATGATACCGAGGCATACGGCGTCAAAGAACATGAGCACACCCCAGCCAAAGCAGTCCTGCACAGTTTCCAGATCATTGGTAAAGAGGGTCATGAGGTTGCCCACCTTGTTGACCTGATAGTATTGCTGAGACAGGTCCTTGCAATGGTCGAACATTTCTCCGCGCAGGTTGGTCTCCATTTTGATGGCCGCGCCGCGGAAGCAGATACGCCAAAGGAAACGTCCGAACACGATCACCAAAATCACCACCATGAGCGGCAGACAGATCTCGTCCAGCAAAAACTCCATGGTGAAGGCTTTTTCAACGCCATCATGCAAAACCACGCCGTCGTTGATTCCGTTGACCGTCATACGGTACATTTCTGGAATCACAAGCTGCATATAATCCACCAACAAGAGCGCTAAAAGTCCCAGCAAAATGGCCGGTAGATATCTCAGATAATACTTGTTGATGTGCTTGCCAAACAGCATATGCTCACCTCTTTTCCGAAAAATCAAATCAATCGTTTTATTTTATCATATATTCGGAAAAATTGCAATAGGTTTGAAGTTGAAAAATACGTACGGACGGTTGTAAGCAAAAAAACACCTCCGACGCTCGAAGCGTCGGAGGTAATTTCTTAAAAAATCACTTTTCTTTCTTTTTCAGGATCAGCGCGCCGCCTGCCATGGTGACCAGCGTCACAAGGCTCACAGCCAAGGATGCGCCGCAGCCCTTCTTCTCCTGAGTCTTGGGGGCTTCAGTGACCTCGGGCTCGGTGGGTGCCGCCGTAGGCGCCTCGGTAGGCATCTCGGTAGACACGCCGATGGGCTCCTCGGTGGGAGCTTCGGTTTCGGGCTCGGTGGGTGTCTCTGTGGGAGCCTCCGTAGGCGCTTCGGTCTCGGACTCGGGAACCGCCACGTTTTCAAGGGTCAGGAAATGCAAAAGCTTTTCCGTATTGCCTGCCGCCACCACGCCAAAGCGAAGCTTAACCGTCTGACCTGCGTAAGCTGAAAGATCAGCAGTAGCATCGGTAAAAACTGCGTTGGCCGCGTGAGATGAGGTCAAATTGCCAGCACCCGCCGCATCCTGCGCGAGTTTGTCGTCGGCGTTGGAGCGGACGGTATCGGTGCAGGGATACCAAGTCTCGCCGTCCACAGACCAATAGAGATCGCCCTGGCCGCCGTTGACGAATACCCAACCAGAGATCTTCACCTTATTGTCCTCAGGGAAAACCTCGCCGGTAATGACCGCAGGCTTAATGGATGCGGCCTTTTGATCCGCTGTCCAGGAGGAGCTGTAGTTGGGATCGCGCATGCCCAGCAACTCGATATACTTGACGTGGTTGATCTCCCTGGTATTGGCAATATAGCGGTAAGAATAGGAGGGAGTGGTCTTCAGGGCGCTGTCCTCGGGATCGGGCTCCTCGGGAACGTATCCGCCCTCGGGATCGGGCAAGAAGGCAGTGTTATAGGATTCCAGATTGCCGGGAGCGGCATCAACGCCTTCACAGACAACGGCCAACCCGTTGATAACGGCACGGACGCTGTTAGCGCCGTCCACGGCGGCAGAGCGGCGTACCAGATTATCGCCCGACAGAGTCACCATGGTGGTAGAGCCGCCACCGTCAAAGAGGATAGCGGTCTTAAGTCCCAGCTCCTCACACATACGGGAAAGATCCTCCATGGTGCAGGACGAGCGGGTACCGTCGTCGCTGGGCGTGGTAGAGATCAAGAGGGGAGAACCATCCTCTCGGAGACCCACGATGGAACAAGGAGACTTGGTTTTATTACCCTGCTGACCTGTATAGCGGCCGTTCTCGATGAGGGTAAAGAAACCGCCAATGGCATCGATAACGGTGGGCCACTTGGCCTTCTGAGAAGAGCTCATGGCGTCGCTTCCCACGGTGCAGGTGAAGGATACCTTATCACCCACGGCATACTTGCCCTCGAGGTTTTTAATGCTGTTACCGCGGGCAGATACCACGATGGTGTTCTCGGTAATGGCAGGGCGCTCTGCGGGATCGCCACTTTCACAGATACGCTTGACCGTACCCGTGACCTTGCCTGTCAGGGTGAAAGCCGTGTCGGAGGACTCGATATACAGCTCGTAGGCATCCTCATAAGCCATGGACTCGGCACCACCGCGCTGATTGTAGATGATGATGGAGTTAGGCGCGGGAAGACGGTTGATACCCTGCACCACAGAAGTGGTTGACTGAGTATCATTGGTCAGCTTGATGGAAATATTGGGCTTGCCAATCATATAAGAGCCGTCGGACAAGATGGCGAATACAGGGCCTTGAGATGCGGGGGTGCCGCGCTCCACATTGTCCTTTTTGGCCAGATTGTTTTCGTCATTGATCTGCGCAGTGGCCCAGATCTCACCGTCAATGATCTGCAGGCCGCGGGACACGGACACGTGCTTGACGGATCCGCCGGTGGATGCTTCGCCATCGCCGTCATAGTCGGTGTGGTACACGATCCAGGGGTCACCGTTGACAGCAGCAATGACAGTGGAATCGGTATGGGTCTCGTTGTATTTCAGGGCAGAGGTACCCATGGTCGCCTTGCTCCAGTTGTAGGAACCGCCATTGAGCACCTTGAGGGTCACACCCGCCGCATCATTGAGGTCAATGACGTTGACAAGGCCCTCACGGGAAAGGCTGTACTTAGAGCCGGAAGTGAGGATCATCTGGGTCAGGGTAACACCGGTGTCCTCGCCGTTCAACTTGATGTTTTCGGAATAAACGGTATCCGCGCCCGTGATGGGCTCTACAGCGGAGACCGAGAAAGTCATGGTGAAAGCAGCCAGCATGAGCACCAGCGCCATAACCAGGGATAAGCATTTGATGGATCTTTTCATCGTAATTATCCTTTCAATGTTTGACTTTGCAAAATTATTTTGCTGTTCTTGGAAGGGTTTCAAGGGGGAACCTCCTCTCAAGAAGGTTCCCCCTTGTGTATTCCCTACACCATCATGGCGGGACTAAGCCCTCCCATAAGGATCCAGAGAACGAGAAACACAAGGCAGATGATACCCAGCACCACCAGCATGGGAATGAACATCATTTTCATAGCACCGAAATAGGTGGCGGCACATTCTTGAAAACGGTTCATAGGCTTGCCTTTTTTTGTGGTCGGCTTGGGCTTGCCTTGGCGGTTGCCGCCCAAGCCTCTGCCTACACCCGACATATCGGCTACGGTAGAGCCGTCGTCGATCCAGGTGATCTTTTCGCGTTTCTTTTTTTGTTTTTTCTTGTTATTTTTACTCATAAACCATTAGTCCTCATCGGACAGCAAATGGCAAGCGGCGAAGTGGCCCGGCTCGTACTCACGGTACACGGGCACGTCGGTCTTGCATTTTTCAGTGGCGTGGGGGCAACGGGTATGGAAGCGGCAACCCTTGGGTGGGTTGGCAGGCGAGGGGATATCTCCCTTCAGCACGATACGCTCCATCTTCTTGTCAGGATCGGGGTTAGGAATGGCAGAGAACAGCGCCTTGGTATAGGGATGGAGAGGGTTGGAGAAGATGTCCTTCTTGTTTCCGAATTCCACCATGGAGCCCAGGTACATAACGCCGATCTTGTCGGAAATAAATTTGACCACCGACAGGTCGTGGGAGATGAACAGATAAGTCAGCCCTCTCTCCCGCTGGAGCTTTTTGAGCAGGTTGATGATCTGTGCCTGGATAGACACGTCCAAGGCAGACACGGGCTCGTCGCACACCACGAGCTTGGGGTTGACCGCCAGGGCTCTGGCGATACAGATACGCTGACGCTGACCGCCCGAAAATTCGTGAGGATAGCGCTCGTAGTAGTAATCGCGGAGACCGCACTGCTCCATGAGCTTGAGGACGTAATTCTTCACCTGGTCGGGAGGCACGATCTTGTGTACCTTCACGGGCTCGGAAAGGATGTCGCCCACAGTGGCTCTGGGAGGCAAAGAGGAATAGGGATCCTGGAAAATGATCTGCATCTCTGTGCGCAGAGAGCGCATTTGAGAGTTTTTATAATCCGTGATGTCCTTGCCGTCAAAAATGATCTGGCCGCCGCTGGAGGGGTGGAGCTTTAAGATGGTACGGCCCATGGTGGTCTTGCCGCAGCCCGACTCACCCACAATACCAAGGGTCTCACCGGGGTGGAGGACGAAGGAAACGTCGTCCACGGCGATGAGCTCCTGCTGCACCTTGCCCATGAGAGACTTCTTGATGGGAAAGGCTTTGCGGAGATGCTTGACCTCCAGAAGAGGCGCGGCCTCGGAGGACACGGCCTCATTTACTTTCTTTTCATCAGCCATGAGTCTCCTCCTCTCCGTACAGATGACAGGACACGAAATGGGTGGGGCTGACCTGAATCATGCCGGGATAATCCCCCGAACATTTCTTCACGCATCTGTCACAGCGCTCTTTGAAATAACAATGGTTGGGCATATTGACGGGGTTGGGTACGTTGCCTGGGATATTGAACAACGTATCGGAGTCCGAGTCCATGGTAGGCTTGGACTTTTGCAGACCGATGGTGTAGGGGTGGCGGGGATCGTGGAAGATCTCCTGCACAGTTCCCTTCTCAATGACGCGGCCCGCGTACATGACCACCACGTAATCGGCCATCTCGGCAATCACACCCAAATCGTGGGTGATGAGCATGATAGAGCCGTTGATTTTGTCCTTGAGGTCACGGAGCAGATCCAAGATCTGGGCCTGAATGGTCACGTCAAGGGCGGTGGTAGGCTCGTCCGCAATGATAAGGCGAGGGTTGCAGGCCAGGGCCATGGAGATCATGACACGCTGACGCATGCCGCCCGACAGCTCGTGAGGGAAGGAATCATACACACGCTCGGGAGCGGCGATACCCACCAGCTTGAGCATTTCCATGGAACGGTTTTTGGCCGTTTCCTTAGTGGCACCGGGGGTATGGATGAAGGTGACCTCGTCCAACTGGTTACCGATGGTAAACACGGGGTTAAGGGAGGTCATGGGCTCCTGGAAGATCATGGAGATCTGACGGCCGCGAATGCGGTGGATCTCGTTCATGGGCATTTCTGCGATATCAAAGACCTTGTCCTCCATCTCGTAGATGGGGTTGCCGCTGGCATCCTTTTCCCCCGTGGGGAGGGTGTTGCCGTGGGCGTCACGCTTGAAATCGTGAGAATTGAAGCGGATATGGCCCGAATAGATCTGACCCTGAGGACCCTGAAGCAGTCTCATGACCGACATACTGGTCACAGACTTACCGCAGCCCGACTCACCTACGACACCCACCACAGAATTGCGGGGTACGTCAAAGGAAACGCCGTTGACGGCCTTGACAACACCTTGATCGGTAAAGAAATAGGTATGCAGATCCTCGATCTCCAGAATGTTGGCAGGATCTTTCATTTCGGTAACGAATTCAGATTCGTCTGCCTTGCGGTATTTCTTTTTCTCCAGGGCATTCATGACCTTGCGATTGGCCTTGGCAATGGCGCGGATCTCCTTGCCCGATAGATAATGAGAATTTTTCTTTTCAGCCATGGGACTTACCTCCTCATCTTGGGGTCAAGGGCATCACGCAAACCGTCGCCGACGAAGTTGAAGCCAAGGACAGCGATGATGATACAGATACCGGGAGGTCCCCATACATTAAAGTAGTTTTGCAGAATGTTCGGATCCTCTGCTACGATGTTGATCATGGTACCCCAGGCGGCGTATGGCGCACGGACACCCATGTTCAGATAGGAGAGGGAGGCCTCATACAAGATCATACTGCCCAAGGACAGGGTCATAGACACGATGAGCTGGGGCATGACGTTGGGAATGAGGTGCTTAAAGATCTTACGGGGTACCGAGTAACCCATAGCCTCGGCGGCCACCATGTACTCCTGCTCGCGGAGAGACAAGATCTGTCCGCGCACAAGTCTGGCAGTTCCGGGCCAGGAGAACAGGGTCAGGTAAGCCATCAGATAGTAGATGCGGTACTGGGACTCTACGCCCACAGAATCAAGCAGCGTACCAATGATCAGCAAAATGGGGAAGCCGGGAAGGCACATGAGAATGTCGCAGACTCTCATGATGATATTGTCAACCACACCGCCGAAGTAGCCCGCGATACCGCCAAAAACGATGCCAAAGAGGGTAATGGCAAACACGGCGATAAAGCTGACCATCAGCGAGATACGGCCACCGTACATCAGGCGGGTGAACACGTCACGGCCGTCCTTGTCGGTACCAAGGATATGGTCGGCATTGGGCTCGGCCAGAGAGTTGATGATCTTGCCCGTCTCTACCACCTGGATAAAGGAAAATTCCTCGCCGTTCACGGTATATTTGACTTCCTGCTGGGTAAATTCCACCTTTCCCGTGAGGTCCTGTTGGGTCTCTCCCCAGGTGTTGAACACCAGGGGACCCGCCCAACAGAAGAGGAAAAGGCTGACGATCATGATCAGGCCGATAACGCTCAGCTTGGAACGGAAGAAGCGGCGCATGACCATGCGGCCGGGGGACATGAGACGAACGTTTTTGTCCAGAGGCTCATTGTCCTCTGCGGAGGATATGTCTTTCGTATCGAGGGTCTCGGGATCGAGAGGCTTATTGTTTTGATCGTCCATACAAACCTCCTTAGCCCAGCTTGACGCGGGGATCTACCACGGCGTACATCAGGTCTGCCAGCAATACGCCCAGTACGCTGAGAAGCGCGAGGAACATATTGTAACCCATGATGAAGGGGATATCCGCCTCGATCATGGCCTTGTACGCGATGTTACCGATACCGGGCAGGTCAAAAACCTGCTCGGTAATGATGGCACCCGAGAAGAGGGAGGGCAGAAGTCCCGCCAAAGAAGTGACCAGAGGGATGAGGGTGTTACGGAAGGCGTGCTTGTAGATGACCTTGCGCTCCTTCAGCCCCTTGGCACGGGCGGTACGGATGTAATCCGAGTTCAGAACCTCCAGCATATTGGTTCGGGTCATTCTCATGCGGGCACCAATGCTCAATATAACCACCGTCAAGACTGGGATAAACATATGCTTAAGGTAGTCAAAGAACAAGGATATGCCCGTATAGGATTGCGTGGCATCCACCAGACCCGACGGTGGGAACCAACCAAGCTTATTTGCAAACAGGTCTTTCAGCACCTGCCCGAAGAAGAAGGCAGGGAGAGAGATACCGATCATAACCAGCACCGTCACCAAGTAGTCGCGGAAGGAATACTGGTGGGTGGCAGCGGTGATACCCAGGGGGATGGCGATCATGAACTCAAAAATGGTCGCAATGAAGGCCACGGCGAAGGAAACGCCCATATGATCGCGGATAACGTCGATGACGGGAGAGCCGTACTTGAAGCTGGTACCGAAGTCAAACTGACAGAGCTTGACCAGCCAGTTGCCATAGCCCTTGAGGATACCCATAAAACTGTCATCCTCGAGACCGTACAGCTCTTTCATGTTCTGCACCGTCTCCTCGGGGATCACGGCTCCGCCCTGGTTCATGGCGGCGATCTTATTTTCGATGAAATCCACAGGCATAGATCTGACCAGGATATAGATGATCAGAGACACACCCAAGAGGATCAGCACCGAAAGGCCCAATCTTTTTACAATGTATTTTACCATAATTCATTTCACCCCGACGGTCTTATCAGTCGGCAAACTCGATCTCCCAGATGCGATCCAGGGGAGAGGTGTAGGGGTTCAGCTCCTCAGGGCTGGGAATGGAATCGGCATCAATGACGTTGGAATCGTATGCGTACAGCACCATTCTCTGATATACGGGCAGCTCCACGGCCAGGTCAAGAACCTTGCTCATAGCCTGCTCATACAGCTCGGTACGGATAGCCTGATCCTCGGTCTCACGGGCGCTGTCGATAAGATCGCTGAGCTGGTTCAAAATCTGGGTCTCCTCGGGATAGGTAGCGGGAGAAGCCAGGATCTCACGGTAGCCCCATGCCAGGGTGCTGGTAGCAGAGGAGTTCTTGTGATAGACCTGATACATATCAGGATCAATAGTAGAGCCCCAAGCAGCGGCCCAAACCGACAGAGAGCCGGTGGACAGCTTGGTCAGAGCCTGGGTATCGGGCACCACCTCGATGTCCCAACCGCACTCGTTGAGCAGGTCGGCGGCAGACTGGAAGGTCTGGTAGGTGGGATGCTCGGTCAGGTTGGCACCTGCAATGGTAAAGGTGATAGACAGCTTGGAATCACCCGCGGAAACGCCTGCAGCCTCCATGTAATCCAGGATGGCGGCCTTGGCCTCTTCTCTATTGAAGCGGATGGCGGGATAGCTGTGGTAATTGTCGCGGCTGAAGTTGCCGTTATCATCCGTGGGGTACGCCCAGGAAACGGTGGACATAGGCCAGTAGATGGTCTCAGCCATACCGGTAGAATAGTAGGAAAGTGCCAGGCTGGTATCCATAGCGGTCATGATAGCCTTACGGATATTGATGTCGGGCACCTTGCCTGCGTTGATGCCGATGTAACCGTAACCAAGCTGCTTGGTCCAAGCCTTCTCTACGCCCTTGGAGGCCATACCGTTGATACGATCGATGTTATCCTGCGTGAACTGAGGGGTCACGAAGTGAACAGAGCCGGACTCAAGGGCACCCAGCGCGTTGGAGGCGCTGACCACCTGATATCTGACCTTCTCGATCTTGGGCTGACCCAGGAGGAAGTTGTTGTTGGCCTTGAAATAAACGACGTTGTTGCTGTAGAAATCGGTGCCGGAGGGGTTATCACCATTCTGGTTATTGGTAGCCATGTAGGCGCCTGCGCCCATGGGAACCTTGTTGTTTCTGGGAGACTGGATCACGTCGGTGTGGAACTCGTACTTACCGTAATCCACGCCGAACTTGTTGTTGGGGATATCAACCTCGTAGCCCTCGGCATAGTAGTGCTGGGGAGCCACGGAGAAGGCAAAGTTCCAGATAGCCTTGGGGTCAACACCGTTGATGGTGATCTGGAGCACGTCGTACTCACCCTCGTTCTTGACGGTGCCGTCCTCGTTGTGCTCGTGAGCCACGGTATAGGTGCCGTTGTTGGCAGTGACGGAGGTCTTGTCAGAGGTGTGACCGAGAGAAACGATACCCGAGATATTGGGAATAGCCAGCTGGCCGTCCTTCACGTTCTCGTGGAGGATCACTTCCTTGGCCTCGGCGGTGTACTCGGTCATGAGCTTCTGAGCGGTAGCCCAGTACATGAGGATCATGTGAAGCTCCTGCTCTACCTTGGAATCGTATACGTACTTGATGGCAGATTCCTTATCCTTCACAACATCGGGGTTGTAAAGACGGGTGACCTTCTTGATCTGGGACTTGATATCCTTGTTGTTCTCATCCTTCTCGTACTCGATGGACACGTAGCCCTCGGCGTACATGAAGGAGGTAACCTCGTCAAACTCACCGGTGGACTTGTAAGGCTCATCAAGGTATGCCTCCTTGGCAGAGGTATAGTCGGTGTTCAGCTCTTCCTTGAAGTACTGGAGGGCCTTGTCATAGTCAGTCTTGAGCTGGTCAACGGTGACGGATGCAGCGTCGTTGGAGACAGCCTCCTTGTAGCCGGAGGACAGGCTGTGGGTGTTGATCGCGTCGATCATCTGGCTGTAGGTTGCGCTGTAAGAGCCCTGAGTCTGGGTCTTACCGATCTGCATATACAGGTTGATGAGCTCGTTGATTCTGTTCTTGGCGCGGTTCGTAGCGTTCTGAGAGATGGTATCGTCGGTATTGGTGGAATCAGAGCCCAGCACCTGAGTGCGATAATCCTGCAGACCTACGATATCGGTGGAGTACATGGTGTTGGAGCCGGTATACACGGGATCCAGATACACGTACAGATTGAACATAACGTCCTCGATGGTCAGGGGCTGACCGTCGGAGAACTTGATGCCATTCTTGATGACGAAAGTATAGGTGGTCTTGTCGGATGCGCTGTCGTAGTTCACGGCGTAGTCCTTAACGACCACGGCGTGCTCGTCACCGCAGGCAACGATGACCTTCTTGTCCACGTAATCGGTGGTCAACATACTGATCTGAGTCATGCCCACGATGGTGCCATCAGGCGCGGTGGTCGAATAGAAGGGGTTGAACAGTCCGTCCAGCTCCTCGGTCATGATGACCAGAGCGTCGGGGGTACCCGAGTTCTTTTTGTCGCCGCAGGATGCAAACACAGCAACGCATCCCATCAGCATGGCAACACAAAGGACCAGGCTGAGAATTCTTGTCTTCATTTTTCTTTCCTCCATTTATGTATGAAAATTTTTTGACGATCAATACTCGGATCAGGATCCGAAGGTCACGGTGACCACGCCGTTTTCGGTGTTGGTCTCCACCGTGATGGCCGCGCCCTCTTCAGCGGAGGCGGTGACGCTCGAGTGATCCACACCCGCAGCACTTCCCTGCCCGCAGATGAGGCCGACAGCATAATCACCGGGATAGCAGTTGGCACCCACGATGAGAGAGCCGCTGACAGTCACGTTCTTAAAGGTCGCGCCCTCGGACACCGTACCCGCCAAAAGCCCGAAGCTGACGCCCTGCATACGGGAGCCCGCGCCGATCTTATAGGTGATATTTTCAAAGGTCACGTCGCAAATCTCTGCGGTTTCGGAAAGCCCCCCGAAAATACCGCCGTAGTAAGCCGAAATATCAGCCTGCTCCACCGATACATTGGAGATCTTATGTCCGCTGCCGATGATCTTGCCGGCAAAAACACCGTTGGACAGGGTAGGTGACCAGACGGTATTGCTGAAATCAAGATCGGCGCAGAGAATGTAGTTGCCGCCGAGACGGCTATTGTTTTTAAACTGTTCGGCAGTATAGATGCGGAACCATTCCCCCTCCATCCAGGTGGTATAGACCTTGATGGTATCGGTGGTAGCCGTACCCGTGGCGGGATCCCAAGTGCCTGTCAAGGTCTCGGGGGCAACTTCCGTAAGAGCCGCATCCATATAGGCGCTCTCAAAGGTCTGTCCATCCGCCTTGGGGAACTTTTTCATGTCCAGCTTACCCGTGTTCTCGTTCCATTCGGGCAAATCCAAAGAAATGGCCTGAACGGTTTCAAGAGGGGTAGCGGCACCGCTTGCATCCACAGTGTAGAATTCAAAATTAAAGTAAGGGACCCAGGCGGCATACAGCGTCATATAATTTTCGCTTGCGCTATACTGGCCGTTCTGATCCACGGTCAGAGGTTTGTCAAAATCCCAGGGCTTTGCATAGACGTAGCCCTGCGCCTTGCCCGATACCGAGCAAAGCTGACCGTATTCATCCAGCGCCTCACCCTTGTCGTTAACGCGGGGCGTGCGCTCCTGATACCAGCCCGCCAGGAAATGGCCGTTATTGGAGACAGAGAACGCGCTCTGCCCACGGGCGGCATCGTCGGGAGTCAAAAGATAGGTGTATTTTTCACCGTTTGCATTGGTCTTCATGTCGTCCAGCGAGTAAACGTCCACCACGGACACGTCGTTGGTGCCCGCAAATACACCGTCGCCCACATCATAACGAATGCTAACGGTGTAGCCCTCTCCATCCAGAGCGGCGTAGGTGTCGCCCCATTTGCCGCAGGCGGTGACACAGGCGATCACAGCTAAAAGCAACACGGACAGACATATCAGCTTGCTTGTTTTCTTCATTTTATATAACCTTTCCGGAATGACGGGAATCGAGGAAACCCCGAAGGGTCTCCTCTATATCCTCTTTAGTCATTGTTCTCCTCTGCGGTTTCCGCATTCTCCGCATTCTCCGCGGTCTCCTCGACCACGGGGGCTTCCTCGGAAGCGGCTTCCTCAGAAGCGGCTTCCTCAGAGATCTCCTCCTCGGGGGTAGCCACGGGTGCCTCGGCCTTGGGGCTCTTTGCTTTCTTGGCCTTCTTTGCCTTGGGTGCCTTGCCATTGCGGAGCATGACAGCGATCAGGAAGACGGCCAATAGAATGATCACGAGAGCCGAAGCCGAGAGTGCCACGATCAGCACACGAATCAGGGTGTCGGGATCTTTAGCTTCACCGGGCGAAGTGAAATCCTCGCCTGTCTCTTCACCGTTCTCCAAATACTCCAGGTTGGCGATACGCTTTTCAGCCTCAATGAGCTTGGCGTATTCCTCGGTCACAAGACCTCTCTGCTCATCGGTGGAGATAAGGTCGTAGGCGGCCCGGGCGGCCACCACCAGAGGCTTGTCAGAAAGAGACACCGTCTCGGGCAGGAGACCAACAGCCTTGATGAAGGCCTTGGTGATGTCGTCTGCGGCGGCGGCACCGTCAATAAAGGTGGCGAAATACTGACCCATGATAAAGGTGTCGTAATTCTGACCGTTGACGGGACGGACCACGGTGATGGGCGTCTCCACATGACCGATATAGTCCATAAAGTTCGCACCGTAATAGATATTGGTGGGCAAATCGGTGGCGTTCCACATAAAGTAAGGAAGGATCTCGATGCCTTCATATTCTACCTGGGTCACACCGTCGGCCAGCACGTAAGTGTAGGTACCCTTACCGGGCAGGTTCTGACCAACGGCAAAATACTCGTAATCGAAAGCTTCCTCCAAAACGGGCGCACCGTAAGAGCTGAAGGCCACGGTAGCGAGCTTGTCACAGGCGTAGAAGGCCTTGTGTCCCACAGCCATCAGGGTGTCGGGCAGGATCACGTAGGTGATCTCAGCACCTGCGCAGGCCATTTCGCTGACACGGGTGGTACCCGCAGCCACGGTGAAGGTCTTCTGATCCTCCACAGGTGCGAAGGTGATGAGCTCCAGACCGTTGGGTACTACGCGGTAGAGAGAGCCGCCGATGACACGGACGGTCTCGCTGATCTCGTAGGTATCGGTCAGGACGATATAATCCTTGCCGTTGAAGTTCTCAACAGCCTCGCCCATAAAGGCGGATACACGGCACATAGCAAAGGGGTTATCGCCCAGGTCAGCAAGGGCGGCGCCCAGCTTCACGGTCACATCGGTAACTTCTTCCTTCAGGAAGGCCTGGGTGCCGATATAAGTAGCGGACGTAAGATCAAGATCAGTCAACGCGGTGAAGGCAAAGGCATAATCGCCCACAGAGGTGACCTGGGAAAGGCCCGCAACTTCGGCAAGTTTTTCGCTGTAGGAGAAGGCACCCTCACCCACGGTCACGCCCTCGCCGAGGGTGACCTTGGTCAAACCGAGGTTACTGTAGAAGGCGTAAATGCCGATATCGGTGCAGGCGGGCAGGTTCACCTCGGAAAGGCCTGCCTCGGCAAAGGCATTGTCACCCACAGCGGTCACGTGGGACAGGTTAATTTCCGCAAGAGATGCGCAGTTCATAAAGGCACGGTCGGCAATCTCAGTCAAACCGCCGCCCAGCTTCACGGAGGTCAGCTCGCGGCAATAAGCAAAGGCATCGTTGCCCAGCTTGGTCACCGCCGACAGATCCACAGAGACGAGCGCAGGCGCGTAATAGCGGTAGACATGGTAGCCCTCGGCATCCACGGCAGGGGTATTCATGGCAGAATCGGCGTACATATACAGCACGTCGCCCGAGAAGGCCTCGGAACCGATGGAGGTCACCTTAGAGAGATCGATCTCCTTGAGGGACACGGCGTTGTAGAAGGCGCGGTTGCCGATGGTCACGTTACTGCCCAGGGTCAGGCTCTCCAGCTTGGCGGCACCCATGAAGGCCTCTCTGCCCAGGGTGACGTTGTCCCCGATGGTAAGGCTGGTCAGAGGCGAGGTGTAAACGAAATAGTAGATACGGTCGTTTTCGTTCAACTTTTCGTTGGCATGCTCAAAGTTGCCGTTAGCGCTGAGTGCAAAGGCAGCGTTGCCGATCACGGCATCCTTGCCGATGGTTACGGAAGAGAGGTCCTTACACTCGTAGAAGGCACGGTTACCTACGGTCATGCCCTCAGGGATGGTCACGGAAGTGATCCGAGTTCCCATAAAGGCGGCCTCGCCGATCTCCTTGAGAGAGGCGAAGGAAGGAGTTTCGGTAATGGCGGTGTTGGCAAAGGCATAAGCGCCAATGGCGGTCAGGTTACCTGTGGTCACAGACTTCAGGTTGGTGCAACCCGCAAAGGCATATTCGCCCAGCACGGTGACCCCGGGCAGGCTGACGGAGATCAGGCTCGTGTTGCCGGAGAAGGCACCCGTTTCCACGGAGGTCACGCTGCTGTCGATGGTTAGCTCACCCTGCACGGCGGAAGAAACCGCCAGAAGCTGGGTGCCGTCGGCACTCAGGAGATACTGACCGTTGCCACCAACCTTGACGGCGGTATTGGCGGCATCCACGGCGAAGGCGCTCACAGGGGCGCCGGCGAAAGCATATTCACCGATAACAGCCACGTCCTTACCCAGGTTTACGGAGGCCAGCGCGCTACAGCCGTTGAAGGCATAGGCGGGAACCACGGCGGTGTTAACGGTGATAGTCTCCAGGGCCTTACAGCCGGAGAACACAGACTTACCCAGCTTGATAAAGTCAGCGCCAATGGTGATGCTCTTGAGAGAGGT
The DNA here is from genome assembly GCA_017456905.1 of Clostridia bacterium. GTDB lineage: Bacteria > Bacillota > Clostridia > Oscillospirales > CAG-272 > CAMEON01. Next base: position 31,019 of record JAFTIL010000026.1, on the reverse strand, counting down.
ACAACCCTCAAAGGTGCCGATACCCAGAGATTGGGTCTTTTCGGAGAGGATGACCTTTTCCAGCTTGGTATTGCCCGCAAAGGCGTAGTCGGACAAAGCGGTGGCGCTGTCAAGGGAAATCGTTCCCTTCAGGGCGCATCCGTTGAAGGCGTTCTGGTTGATGAATTTAACGGTCTCAATACCCTTGACTTCCATTAAAGCGGTACAGCCGTAGAAGGCACCATAGTCGATCTTGGTGAGGGTAGACGGCAGCGTCACCTTCTTGAGAGCGGTCAGATTTGCAAAGGCATAAGCACCAATGGACTCCACGCCCTCGGGAATGATGACCTCCTCAATGGTGTCATCGCCCAGGAACCAGAGCTTTGTGGCGGTGGGATCGTCCTCGGAGATCTCGTCACCGGGGCCCTTTTCCACGTAGTCGAAGTTGGAGAACGCGAACTGGTCGATGGCGGTGATGGCCAGATCGGCGGGGATATGCACCAGGCCGCCGTTACCGTAGTAGTGAGTCAGGCTGGGACCCGTGGTGATGTAGGGGTTCTTGACCTCAATGTTGATGGACTGAGAATAATAGGTGCTGGCATATTCACTCTGAGAATCCTGTCTCATGTAGACGCGCACGGCGATGGAGGCAAAGCCTTCGGCCACCGCGGTGATCTTGCCGTTCTCATCCACCTTCACAATGTTTTCGTTACTGGACTCAAACATCACCTTGGTATGCTCGGGGAAATATGCGTCCAGCTTGTAGCGCAGAGACACGGCCTCGGAGGGATACATGGACAGGCTGTAGTTGGAGCCAACGAACTTGCGCTCGTCACCCGTGGAGCCGATCTCGCGTTGGGTGCTGTCCAGCTGATAGTAAGCCTTATCTACGTAATAACCCGTCAGAACAAAATTGTTCGTCACGGGCTTATCGTACTTGACGTAGCCCTCGTCTCCTTCGCCAAGAACGGTGAGGGGGAAGGTGGCAGTCTTCTTGGTCACGGGGTCACGGGCAACCACCACGCAGGTACCGGGGGCCACAGCCACCAACTGATTGTTGACAGTAGTAGCGACAGCGGGCTTAGTGGTAGAGAATTCCAGAAGCTGAGACCACTCGGTGCCGGGATAAACCAGGGGCTTCAGATCGTAGATCTGGTTGGGGCTGAGGGTCAGCTCGGTCTCTTCAAAATAGAAATCAGTGTATTCGTCGGGGAGCTCGATCTCGTAAGTACCCACGTTCAGGGCGTAGTCGTAGGCGACCACAGTGAAGGTGTTCTTGTTGATGGCGTTGTTTCGGATCTCGTCCACGTAGTCGGTCAGCTCGTAGATCACGTAGCCGGTATCGTTGAACTCGGAGTAGATAGGAGTAAGGTAATGATCGAAGGCGTTGAGCACGGCACCTGTGGCGGTGTTGCCCACGTAGCCCACGTGCATGGCCATGGCGTAATGGTTATCATACACGGCGATCTTGGCGTAGAGCCGTTCCTTCTTCTCAGTCTTATCGTACTCTGTATAGAACTCACAGCCGGTCACGGCGGGAGCCTGGAAGTCAGCCACAAAGGGGAACTCAAACTCGTTGTTCAGGTTGGTATCCGTACCATCGTTATCCCAGTCAAGGTTGGCCTTCAGGTTGACGGTATAGGTAGAGTTATTGCGGAGATCATACTCAGCCGCATCAAACTCGATCTCCACGTTGGCGGCGTAAATGGAACCGCCGTCACCGTAGGATTTACGGATATCATTTTCCACAGAGCTGAAGATGACCTCACCCGTGGCGTCGTCAGTGATGGTGACGACAATGGATTTGGCGTTACGCAAAAGACCTGCCCAAACGTAGCGCAACGAGTGGATGGTGCCCTCCTGATTGGAAAGGGAGATGTATTTACGGTCGGCAGAGATCTTCTTGGAAGCGGGGTCCTGCTCAAAATAGTAGGAGCCGAGGTAGCCCACGAAGTCGCTCTCGATACCGCCTACGGGACGGGTAGCGTATGCATCGGGAAGGGTCTTGTCAAGGAGGTCGATGGAGTCATCCAGCTCGTCCTTGTTGGTCTCGTAATAGTCGATGTCAAAGATGGGGGCCACGGACCAGTCGCCATAGAAGCCAAGGTAAGGCACACTCAGGTCGATCCCACCTTCATCGGTGCTGTCCAGAGTGATAAAGCCTTCCACGTACATACCGTTGGCAAAGGACTCGTCCATGTACTTTTTATCAGCGTCACTGAGGGTAATGATCACCTCTACCTCTGCCACGGAGTTGGCGCCCACTGTGAGGGTGGTGCCGTCCACGGTGCCGTTCTTGGCGGTGACGGTCACGGTGGCACCGGAAAGCTGATAGCCCTGCTCGGTGACGGTGGTCTCACCGTCGTTGGTCTTGGTGTCGCTGACCCCCTCGGTCATGACCCATGCGCCCACGTTGTAGGAAAGGGCGGATCCGCCGAAGTTGTTGACCGAGAATTTCAGGGTATAAACGCCCGTCTTGTCGGGGTCGTCGCCCAACTCGATCTTGGACTTATCCATGAGCTCACCAGTCTTGCGGTCATAGGTCATGATATAAGCCTTGGTGGCGGCGGTGGCATTGAGATTGGCCAGACCCGCGCCCTGCTTTCTGACGGAATAGGGCAGACCGTTGGAGTTGATGACGATATCAGCGGTGGACATCAGGAGACGGTTGACCAGCGCGGCTACCTTCACGTTATCGTCGGCGATATCCTTGAAGTTTTCCTTAACGTACTGACGGATCAGAGTGACCACGCCTGCCATGTTGGGGCAAGCCATGGATGTGCCCGAAATTCTGTCGTACTCCTGGCCGGGGATCGAGGACAGGATAGAGCCGCCGTGGGCGGTGATCTCCGGCTTGATCTGGAGGTCGGGTGTAGGACCCCAGGAGGAGAAGTCGGACATGAAGGGACCCGAGGACTGTTTTTCGCCCACGGTGATGCTGCCCGTACCTGCCTCGGCCATCATTTCACCGTCGTCCTGGGGGATAGAGCAGACGGCGATGGTGGTGTCACCCACGTTCATCTTGATCTCACCCGAGACGTTATTATAAATGATGATACCGGCAGCGCCCATGGCCTGCGCCACGTTAGCCTTTTCCTCAAAGGTGGTAGAGCCTCTGGCCACCAGCACGATCTTGCCGCTCACGTCAATACCCGTGTAGTCGGCGTTACGGCCTGCGCCGGGAATGGTCACGTACTCAAAGGTGTAGGTGCCGTCCTCGTTCTGCTTGGAGGTATCTACATTTTTGAGCAGGTCCTCTACGAAATCCTTTTCTTCGGAAACTCTGTCGGAGGACTCGGTGAAGTACAAGATCTTGCCATTATACAAAATGTAGGGAGTGTTCGCGCCATTGATGGAGGCGACAGACAAAGCGCCCTGATAAGTACCGGGAGAGCCAACGGTAGCGGTATCGGGGTTGGAAGTCAGACCCAGGTTTCCGTTCTTGTCGGAGCCATAAGCCGAACTGAAGCTGTTAGAGGCAGCCACCACCATACTGATGCCGGCAGCGCGGATGCGGTCGTACACACCCGAGATCTGCTCCTTGTCAGTCTCGCGGGAGAAGCCGCAGCCCGTACCCAAAGACATATTGATGACATCAACCCCCAGCACCACGCAGTCCTCCAACGCGGACAGGATCCAGGAGGAGCGAGCGGTGGACTGGATATCAGAGAAGGTCTTCATGATGACGAGCTGTGCGTTGGGGGCAACGCCCGTGATGACGTCATCCTTACCTGCCACGACACCCGCCACGTGGGTTCCGTGATCCTGAGAAATAGGATACACGTCGGCATCGCCGTCGGCATAATCAAAGCCAAAGGGAACCTTTTCGCTGATGTAAACGTCAGACGCGGTGAGACCGCTCTGCATCTGGCTTGCCTTGGTACCGCCCACCAAGGAAGCAACCTCTGCAAAGGTCATGCCCAGCTTGGAGCGATCGGCAGTGAAATTGGAAGTAGAAAAAGCGGTGTGATTGTAGTCGAGACCCGTATCCAACACGGCCACCACGATGCCCGTGCCGTCGTAGGCGAAATCCGAGCTGTCGAAAATACCCGTGTCGTACACGTCAACGGCATTCTCCACAAGCTTATTTTCCCAAGCATTGATGTCCTCATAGCCTCGAACGTCACCCATGTCCTCAGCCTTATAGACCTCGCCGACAATGGGGGTAGCATTCTTGGGAAGCGCGTCGCAAACGGCCTCAAAGTCACCGGCCTTGATGAGGATCTCAAAGCCGCTGAGCACGGCGGAATAGTTGGCTCCCTGCAGATAAGAGAGCCGAGCGCCGTCCAGATCGGACAGGATATCGGCTTTTTTCGCGGCAATCGCGTCACGGATGGCCTGTGCCTCCGAGGAGATCACGTAATCGGTAAAGGATACCTCCTTGTCGCTCTTCGCATAGACGTCCAGGAGGGGCGCCTCGTCCAGCTTGATGATCAGGGAGATATCATCGGTGTCCTTCACCGTATCGGGCAGGGGCTGAACCACCTTTCCGTCGAAATAATCCGAGATATCAAAGCCCAGATCCTCGAGCGTTCCTTCATACTTGGAAATGAACGACTCAACAGCCTTATCGCCCACCTTGGCCACCAGCACAGAGACCGTGACGATAGCAGAAATCAGGAGCGCCAGCGTCAAAAGGCAGGCTGTCAGCCTCAGGAATTTTGTGTTTCTTTTCATTTTTTCACACGCCTTTCACGAGTTTATCACAGAAAATGCACATAAAATAAAAATGTCCATACATAGACAGTATTTTAGCACAAATGATTGTCAATTTCAAGAGCAAATTGTAAACATATCGTAATATATCGGGTTTCTTTCATTACTTAATAAAATATTTTCAATATGGTATTGATTTATTTTTGTTTTTGTGGTATGCTAAATAAGATTGCAACAGCTATGTCTGCGGTTGGGGCTGATGATCTGTACCCTGAGCGCATATCATTATCATGAAATTAAAACATAGGAGTAAAAAAATGAACGCAAACAAGAAAATCCTTGCCTTGCTTCTGGCGCTGGTCATGACCCTCACGGCCATGGTTTCGGTTTTTACTGGCTGTAGCGGTGACAAGAACCCCGAAGACACCACCGCAGAAGACACGGGCACCTCGACCCCCGAGGATACCACGCCTCCCTCCGAGTCCAAGGTCAGCTACAGTGTCAAGCTGCAGACCATTGGCGGTATGCTCATGAAGGGCGTCAACGTCTATGTCTATAACAACGATTCTCTTGAGGAAATGGTGGAATACACCACCACCGACGAGAACGGCGTTGCCCAGTTCTCCCTCAAATACAGCGCTGACTACCGCATCGTGCTTTCGGGTGTACCCCAGGGCTACAATACTCAGGACAGCTATACCTTTGACAGCGCCCGCACCGCTAACATCACCCTGACCTCCTCGGTCATCGCGGACACCGATCTGACAGGTGTCAATTACAAGCTGGGCAGCGTCATGCACGACTTTTCCGTGGTGGACTCCGACGGGACCACCCACAAGCTTTCCGATATTCTCAAGGAGAAGAAGGCTTGCGTGCTGAACTTCTGGTACACCACCTGCTCCTATTGCGTTGAGGAGTTCCCCTATCTGAACGCCACCTACGAGGCCTACAAGGACAAGGTAGAGGTACTGGCTCTGAACAATTATAGCGGCGACGACGAGGATGCCGTCAAGCTGTTCAAGTCCTCTTACGGGCTCACCTTCCCCATGGCTAAGGATTATTCCTCCCTGGGTAATGCCATCGGTCTTGAGGGCTATCCCACCACCGTGGTCATCGACCGCTACGGCGTGATCGTCCTGTCCATCACAGGCGGCACCTCTGAGGCTGTGTTCCGCGCCGCCTTCGAATACGTTTCCGCCGACGATTACCAGCAGAAGCTGTTTGAAAACATGGAGGATCTGGTTCCCACCGAGAAGCCTACCCTTCAAATGCCCTCCTCCGACGAGATGGCTGCCGTCTTGAACAAAGGTGACATCACCGTCACCTACAGCCCCGAAACCGTGATGCCCGACGCCGAATACTCCTGGCCCTTCATCATTGGCGAGAAGAACGGCACAAGCTGCATCTATCCCTCCAACGCAGGCAAGGATAACTCCTTCGCTACCCTGTACGCCAACGTGGAGCTGAAGGCGGGTCAAGCCCTGGCCTTTGATTTTCTGTCCTCCACCGAGTCTGCCGCTGATATCCTCTTCGTGCTAGTGGACCGCAAGGACATCTACCAGATCTCAGGAGAAAGCGCCGATTGGGCCACCTGCTATCCCTTCGTGGCCATCGAGGACGGCACCTATGAGCTTTCCCTCTGCTACTTCAAGGACGAGTCCACCAACACGGGCGACGACACCGTTTATCTGAAGGATCTGCGCGTCGTCTCGGCTGACAGCATCACTGCCCCCACCTATATTCCCCGTTACGCCGCCAACCATCTTCGCGAGGACGGCTTTGGTTATGAAAGCTATGCTACCGTGGTCTACAACGAGGCTGACGGCTACTACCATGTAGGCACAGTTGACGGCCCCATCCTGCTGGCCGACCTCATGGGTTCCACCCGCTTCTCGGGCGAGTCCGTCTACAGCCTTGCTTATAACGGCAAGATGGTCGTAGACGGCAAGAATTATTACGATGATATCCTTCCCTTCTGCACCATGGCCTCCAACTCCACCATCAACGGTCTCTGCAGCGTGACCCAAGAGCTGGCCGAGCTGCTCAAGATCATGGCTATTGCCGAGGGTATCGAGTCAGGTAACGAGAACCAATGGCTCCAGATGTGCTGTTACTACGACGCTTACGGCACCGGCGGCGCACAGCTTGCCAGCCCCGTACAGGGTCTGTCCCCCGACACCGCTTACAAAGCCACCATGGGCGACGAAAACTACGTCACCTACACTCGCGTAATCATGCCTCGCGGCCTGTGGTATGAGTTCATTCCCGAAACCTCCGGCGCTTACCGCATCACCTCTCACAGCGATATCATGGTGGAAGGCTGGATCTTCCTCGGCGACAAAACCCAGTATTATGAGTACGGCGGTGGCGAGCGTCTCTACTTCATGAACCAGCCCGAGGCCTACGCCACCAACGTTTCCATGGTTGTTTATATGGAGGCGGGCACGCCCTACTATATCGACATCGCTTACGGTGATGTTTACCAGGTCGGCAGCTTCAACTTCAGCGTTGAATATCTGGGCGAGTCCTACAAGCAGTTCACCGCTGCCGCTCCCGGATACTACACCGTTCCCGACGACGGCGAGGTCTCCGACGATCCCGCCGTTATCGAGGCCCTGGGCATCGACGTTATGATGGGTAGCGACGGTTACTACCACGAAAAGCTTGACGACGGCACCGAGGGCTCTATCGTCTACGCTGATTTCACTTACGCTACGGGTCTCTTCAACCTGAGCATCAACGAAATGATCGAGCTGGGCGCCTTCGATTTCTCCCGTACAGAGACAGACCAGGAGATCCAGACTTATATCAAGCAATACGGCGACCAGACCAAGGAAAAGCTGAAGGAGATCTACGGCGACAGCTTTGATGCTTGGGCCGAAACAGTCAAGCTGGACGAGTGCCTGCAGGGCATCACCCACGGAAAGGGCGATGACAAGACTGACGCCATCAAAGCATACGCCGCCAAGGTCATCACCGACGAGTCCGCCCCCGAGCTGGTGGGTTGCGTTCCCGTAGATGCCGAGCTCATGGAGCTGCTCCAGAGTCTCGTTGGCAAATATTCCTTCGACGTGGAGAACGCCTGGGTCAAGATGTGCTACTACTACAGAAACATCGACCGCGTCGGCGCATAATAAAATATTCAACCCGACAGCTCTATGGCTGCCGGGTTTTCCCTTATTTTGTAAAGGATTTGTGGCATCATTTGTAAATTTTCAAAAACTACTTGCAATCCTCAAAAGAAAATGTTATAATAGAGCGAATATGCTTAGAATGATAGGAGGATCCAATATGAAGCATATCTCCCGTTTCGCGTCCGTTCTGGCGATGGGATTGCTGGCCACTGCCCTGCTCACGGGCTGTAACCAAGGGAACGATCTCCCGAGTAATACCCTCCCTGAGACAGAAGCACCCACAGAAGCACCCACAAATGCCGCAACCATCTCTTGCACCGTTACGGTAAAGGACTATGCAGGCAACCCCATGGCCGATGTGGTAGTTGCGGTGCTGAAAAACGGCGAAGAAGTCAAAAAGAACGTCTCCAAGGCCGATGGCACCGTGAAATTCACGCTGGAGGCCGACACTTATGAGGTCTCCGTCACCTCCACCACAGGTGATTTCTATTACGATACCAAAGCCGCCATCCTCTCTCCCGAGGCCACCGAGCTGACCTTGACTCTTTATCACAAGGCAAACGAGGAGCACGCCGTGACCATCTGGCCCGTGGACGGCGAAAAGAAGGCGATGCCCGTCGGTGAAGGCGCCACCTTCGTTGAACTGGACGGCGGTATGACCTACGTTGTTTTCCGCCCCGAGCGCGACGGCGTTTATGTGATTTCTTATATCGCCGACGGCAATATTGATCTGGGCTACTACGGCTCCCCCATGGTGGTCTTTGAAAACAAAATGCTAGACACCGTGGACAACAAGGTGACCCTCACGGTCCATCATTCCAGCATCAACAGCGAGGGCGCTACCGCCATGTTCGTCTTTGGTCTTGAGCCAGACGCGGTAGAGACAGACGGCTGTGTCGTCACCATCACCCGCACGGGAGATCCCGAAAAGACTCCCGCGGACGAGCCTTGGGTAGAATACCAGCCCACGCAGGTAAAAGCCTATGAGGGCACGTTAAACGGCACCTTCAAGGATATCGACGTGACCAACCCCGCCCTTACCGTAGTCTATAACGAGGCCGATGGCTATTACCACTACGGCACCATTGACGGCCCTGTGGTGTTCCTCCGCATCACCACTGACAGCCCATATCTGGCCGCCCTCACCACCGTGGCCGAAAATAGCCGCGTGGGTGTGTATCATTACGACGAAAACGGCAAGTTTACGGGTAAGGAGAGCTTTCACGATATGATCTCGGCTTACGCCGAAATCGTCAACGGCGACGGTGTCTGTCCCCTGACGCCCGAACTCGAGTACATGATTAAAACCTTCGGTGAATACCAAAAGTGGTGGGATCTGTCCTTCAGCGGCAACATCTTCTCTGAGAAAATCGTCACCCCCGAAACAGCCTGGCTGTTTATCTGCGGTTACTATAGCTGACCGCCGCTTCCTCTTTCGTAGCTTAATAGCTAAAAATAAAATGTAAAATTTTAAATGGAGGTTCATACAATGAACAAGAAAACTCTCGCCGGGCTTCTGTCCGTGCTGTGCGTTCTCCTGTGCGCTCTGGTGCTCTTCTGTGCCTGCGGTGGCGATAACCCCCCCACCGAGACCGGCTCTTCCGAAGTCACCACTCAAGCACCCGCACCCGCGACCGATCCCGAAACCAGCGCTCCCGAAACCGACCCCGAAACCGCCCCCGAAACCGACCCCGAAACCGTTGTTGACGGTAAGGTCACCTACACCATCATCGTCGTTGACGGCGAAGGCAACCCTGTTGCAGGTGTTGACGTGCAGATGTGTGCCGTTGACGGCACCTGCCTCCTGCCCGTTCAGACCAACGAGGCAGGCGTCGCTACCTTTGAGCAGAAGGCGGCCGAGTATTACGTCACTATTGCCGCTTGTCCCGAAGGCTTTGTCGCCGACAGCGAGACCAAGCACAACTTTGCAGAGGGTGCCGTTGAGATGACCATCACCCTTGAGAAGGCTTCCGCTGCTACCGAAGAGCCCACCGAAGAGCCTACGGAGGAGCCCACCGAAGCTCCTACCGAACCCGAGAAGTATCCTGCCTGGGACGCAGACAAGAGCGTTGTGAACCATCAGTCCTTTGACCAGCTCTACACCGGTACCGGCACGGCAGACGAGGCCACCAACGGCGGTCTGGATCTGTTTGCCCCCGGCAAGTCCGCAGAGTGGGATTTCATCGCTGACCTCACAAATTCCGACGCTACCGTCCTCACCTACTGGGGTTGGGTCGGCGTGAAGGGCGAAGTTGGTCAGTTCGGTTATATGATCGACGACAACGCCCCCATCTACAACGCCGAATGGACTCATGCTACCGAGCAGCCCGTCATCGACGCTGCCATGGGTGGCGGTGCAGACACCGGCTCCCGCATGAAGATCGCCATCGACCTCACCGGCCTGATCGGCGAGCACTCCGTCCGCGTGCTGTATAAGAACGCTGACGGCGTGGAAGTCACCCTCTGCCTCTTCACCGTGAAGCTGGCTCTTCCCGAGATCTATTACGTATCCAACAGTTCCAGCGATATTCTTCAGATCATTAGTACCGCCCTCGTTCCCAGCGAACACATTTACACCCCCGGCACTTACAACGAGTGGACGGAAAAGTCCTTCACACTGAAGGTGGGCCAGACCGGCGGCTTCTGGGATGTGGGCTTTGTGGCTCTGAACACCGAGGCTTATGAATTCGGTTACCTCTTCGGCGGCGCCAGCCCCCTGAACAATGGTGCCTACTTCTTCCCCGGTGCCGCTTACACCATCCCCGCAACCCCCGATCAGCTTGCAGAGGCTCAGGCACTGGGTTACAGCACCGCAGGTGCGTTCACTTGTATGTGTGCAGAAGCCGCTCTGGGTGTCGGTGAGAACACTGTTCAGGTTGTTATCAGACTGAACGGCGACGATAACCAGATCTACGTTCTCCGTGAGTACACCGTCATTCTCGAGGCTTAATTGATTTCTTTATCCTCCGCTCTTTATGGGCGGAGGATATTTTTGCGCGTGTCAAATTTTGTCACTCGCATAGATAATGATTGCTTTTTTAAAAACCTCTTTATTTTTTACAAAAAAACAGGGAGAAATCAACCGTCAGTTTAAGTATATTTACAAATTTGTGTCACGCTGTTCATAATTTTGGTGTATGATGTTTAGTGCTAAAACCATCCTCAAGGGGGGGATGGTTCGATTTCCAAACAATTTATATGGAGGAAAGAATAATGAAAAAGATTCTTGCAATCGCTCTGAGCGTAGTTATGCTGCTCTCTCTGGGCGTAGTCTTCGCTTCTGCAGCTTCTGCTCCCGGTACTTACGTTACCAGCGAAGATACTTATCAGTCCGTAGGCAACCTGCCCATCACCTGGGACCCCGAAGCATCCGATAAGCTCGACCTGAGCGACGGTAACATGGACGACTGGGTTGCTGCTAAGTACACCCTGTTCACCATCTCTCCCGAGAACATGATCTCTTGGGTTGATGTTGCCAGATCTGCTGACCCCAACACCACCAGCATGCCCGAGAACTGGAACCTCACTGCATACTTTGTTGCAGACAAGGATTACCTCTACATCGGCTTCTACATTGTTGACGACGACGTAGTTCTCGTTGACAACCCTGCCGGTTACGATGGTGACGCTTTCCAGATGGCTATCGACTTCGACTATGCTCTGGGCAAGTACATGGAAGCAGATCCTGATCTGTTCCCCGATACCCAGTGCATCTTCTACTCCTTCGGTCCCACCAGCACCGAAGCTGCTCCCATCACTCTCCAGACCCAGAACACTGACGGTAACGACAGCCTTCTGAGCGAAGAGAACGGCGACGGCGTTAAGGGCTCCACCGGTATGACCGAAACCGGCTGGTGCGCAGAGTTCGCAGTAGCTTGGTCTCAGCTCTACAACGACTTCACCTACAAGGCATACGCTGACAACTACACCGTTTACGTAGGCGAGAACGACAACCTCGACGTTGGTTGCGCTCTGTACTACCTGAACCGTGACTCCAACGAAGATGGCACTCCCAACAGAGCTGTTACCTGGGCTGCAGGTACTCTGAAGGGCCAGACCGCCGGTGTTGCTCCCGAAGTTACCTGGGGTCCCTCCGATAACGGTATGACCATGTACCTGGCGTGGAGCGCTGAGCTCGAGTTCACCGAGGAGAACATCAAGGTTCTTGAGGTTGGCGAGACCCAGCCTCCCGAGACCGAGGCTCCCACCGAGGAACCCACCGAGGCTCCCACCGCTGCTCTTGAGACTGAGGCTAAGACCGAGGCTCCCACCGAGGCTCCCACTCAGGCTGAGGCTAAGACCGAGGCTAAGACCGACGCTCCTGTAGAGGGCGGTTGCGCTTCCGTAGTTGCTTCCGTAGCTGTCATTCTGACCGCTGCTGCCGCTGCCGTTGTTCTGAAGAAGAAGGACTAATCCTTAACCTTACATAACAACCAAATCAAAAGTTTACCCCACCTGCCCCTTGCAGGTGGGGCCTTTTTTTCAAATTTTTCCTTGTTTATTTTTCTTTCATTCCTCCATACTATCCACAGAGCCGCAACACACGTCAAAAGCATACTCGAACATCAGCAGGCAGCCGCCGGAGCGAAATAACACAGCGGATATATCAGCGCCGTAAATGAACAATGAGTGCGCCTTGACCATCTTGCGACTCAGCGCACACAAGCGCAGGATGCAATCATGAAAGGTATGGTCATACGAATGAACGCAAAGAAAAATACCGCGAGAAAGCCTCACCGCGTGTGGCGTGTTTCTGTTCGCACAGGGCTTCTTGGGATCATGGCCGCATCGATCCTGCTTCTCGGCGTTGCGTGTACCCGTAACAACATGGAGGACGGCACCGTTGCCGACAGCAACGTAGGGTCCGTCACCTCCGACGCAACCACCGATAAGACGACCGAAAAGGTCACCGAAAAAGCCACCGAGGCAAGAACCTCTATGGCCTCCGAGCCCGAAAGCAACGTGGTCACAATGCCCGGCACCACCCCCGGTACCACCGTCCCCGGCACCATGCCCGGTACGGAAACAGGCACATCGGCTGTCACCGAGCATCAGTCTTCTGCCGCCACAACCCCCGGCACCACCCCCGGTACAGCGGCCAAGAGCAGAAACGGTAAGGGCTGACAGACCCCAAAATCCTCTGTCAAAATCCCCTGCGGAGTTATCTTCACAGGGGATTTTTCTTTATACATCAATGGCTTTTTGCTATTTCCATATATTGTGGGTTGAAAGCCTCGCGGAAATCTGTTACAATATAGGCAAGGACAGATAACGTCCAAAAAACATGGCAATTCTCCGCGATCTCTTTTCAGCGCTTTTCCACCTCGGTTCAGCACAGCTTCCTCGGTCTCCAAGAGCCTCGCGGCAGGATCGCCGAGAAAGGCAGACTGATATGAAACCAAAACGACCGACAAACTTATCCGAAAGAAGTAAGGCCCCCATCCTTAAAGGTGCCGTGGCAGCCCTGCTGTCCCTCTGTATCACCCTTCCCGTGGCCGTTCTCCCGCTCTCAGCCGCCGCGGCCGCCGAAATAACCACCGAGACGGCCGCCGAGGCAGCTAATTTTGTAACCGATTCCGATCATAGTGAGAAAAACTCTCCCGAGATCATCGTCACTCGTCCCACCGCCTCCCGCGTGATGGAGCCCTCGGCGATCGCGCCCCGCATCAGCATGACGGCAGACACCCCCGTGGGACGTTCCCGTATTTATTATCCCTACCCTTGGGGTGCCATGGCCGTCAGCTTGTATTTGAACGGCAAGCGCGTTCTTCCCGGCGAGGTGGCTGATATCGGCGGCACGGTGTACGTCCCCGTCCAGCGGTATGCTGATCTGTTCGGCAATTTCAAGACCACCTACGAGGCAGCCACCGAGCGCGTCACCATCAGCGGCACCAACCTCTATATTACGGTGCGGGTGGGGGATCCCTACATCACCGTCAACGACCGTATTTTCTATACGGGCAGTAAGGTCCTGAGCCTGGGCGGATGGATCTTCGTCCCCATCACCGCCATGTCCAAGGCCGTGGGAGCTACAGTCTATATCAAAAAGGGGTATTACGAGGCCTATGTCACCTCAGGCGACCCCACCTCGGTGGCTACGGCGGATGCTTACTACAATAGCACCGATCTTTATTGGCTGTCCCGTATCATTTCAGCCGAGGCCAAGGGTGAGCCTCTGGCAGGTCAGATCGCCGTGGGCAACGTGGTGCTCAACCGAACGAGAAGTGCCTCCTTCCCCAATACCGTCAAGGAAGTGATTTTTGATAAGAAATACGGCGTCCAATTCTCCCCCGTATCCAACGGCACCATCTACAACACCCCCGTATCCTCGGCAGTCATCGCCGCCAAGGCTTGTCTGGAGGGTTATACCTTATCTACGAGAGCCTTGTATTTCTTTAATCCCGCGTTGACCTCCGCCACCTGGATCTCAAACAACAGGCCCTACATCATGACCATCGGTAATCACAAATTCTACGGCTGATCAAAAAAGCGGGCCGTCTCTTTTTGAGACGGCCCGCCCTTGGTTTACATATAAAATTCAGTTTTGATCTTTCGTCCGAACAGCTCGTGAAGGATGGTCATGGGATCGGCGTTTTCGTAAAGAATGGCATAGACCGCCTCGCAAATGGGCAGATCCACCTGATATTTCTTTCCGAGCAGCACCATGGCCTTGGTGGTGGCATAGCCCTCTGCCAAAGCCCCGAAGGACTCACCCTTGATAAAGGCCTCGCCAAAGGCGCGGTTGTGGCTGAATTTTGAAAAGACCGTGGCTTCGTAATCACCCAAATGACAAAGTCCATAAGCCGACAGCTCACTACCGCCCATAGCGGCGATGAGCCGGGCGATCTCGCGGGTGCCGCGGGACATGAGCGCCCCCTTGAGGGTGGAAAGCCCCTTGCCGTCCAGCATACCCGCCGCAATTCCGATGACGTTTTTGGAGGCGGCACCGATCTCGCTGCCAATGAGATCCTCTCCGTAATAGAAGCGGATGAGGTCGCTGGAAAATTCCTCTACCAAATACTTTTTCGTGTGCTCGTCAAGGCTATCGATGACCATGCAGTTGGGCACGCCCGCGTAAAACTCCTGTACGTGTCCCGGGCCTACCCAAACCGCCACCTTGACCGAGGGATCCAACGACTCGGAGGTGATCTCAGATAGGCGCTTGCCCGTCTCTGCTTCGATACCCTTCATACACAGAACCACCGTCTTATTCCTGATGCCCAGGGGCTTCAGCTCCTCCATAAGTCCCCGCAGGCCTTGAGATCCAATGGAGATGATGAGGGTCTCACAGGTGTCGGTGGCCTCTCGGATATCCGTACAGAGCTTGACGGACTCGGGCAGGACCAAAAGATCATTGCGGCGCTCTTTCAAAAAGCGTTGCATATGCGGGGTATCTGCGGGACCGTACATGGTCACCTCATGCCCCTTGTGGGATGCCAGATACCAACCGATGAGGGATCCCCACCGTCCGCATCCGATAACCGTTATCTTCATAACTGTTTCTCCTTAACCTTTCGCATTTTATTTGGTGATCATAGCCTTCAGAATCTCCAGCATACGGGGGTCGTGAGGGATCACCACCACCGACGTTTCCTCGGGAACCGCCAGGTAGATGCCCTCTTCCGTCAGGGGAGTGTTGAGATACCGCCAGACCCTTTTTGTGTTCCCAATAAACTCTTTTTCGGCGATCTTATGGGTTTTGGGGTTGATCAACGCCACAGAGGTGATCTCCCGCACCGAGACCCGCGTGACCACGCGGTGCTTTGCGCTGCCGATCTCTGTGATGACGAGATCACAAAGGGGTACGCCTGCGGCGTTCGTGATGTCGCTCTCGGTGATCTCATAGCGGTAACGCTTGAGGATATAGCGGACCATAAGATATACTCCCGCTGTCAGAAGGGCAAAGGCCGTGAACTGATACACAAAGGGATAGCTCATACCCTCCAATCCCGAGAGACCCAGGAGAAGAAGGGCTGTGATAAAGCACCCAGCCGTCAGAACGTGGAGCATTCCCTTACGGGGATGAGACTCAAAGGCGTACATGGGCCGACTCCTCCTCACGAAGTGATGCTTCCAGAACCTCGATGTACCGAGCCGCTTCCTCTTTGCCGAATTTCAAAGCACGGCGGTAATATTTCAATGCCTCTACGCGGTCGACACGGTCCACGCCGATGCCTCCCAGATGGCATTCGGCCAGGCACATACAAGCCACGCCGTGATGCTTGGCGGCCAGGGTCAGATACCGAACCGCCTCTCTGGGCTCCTTGGCCGTTCCCACACCGTGCAGGAGGCAATAACCCAGGCTGTATTGCGCCCAAACGATACCGCCCGACACAGGTGCGCCTCTCGGGATGGCCACATCTGCCGCACGGCGGTAACAGGACACGGCGGACGTGGCATCCTCGGTCACTCCCTGACCGTAAAAATAGCGGTCACCCAGTCCATTCAAAGCCTCAGCGCGCCGAATGTCGGTCAACTCCCAAGAAAGGACCTCGGGCAGCTCAGCAGTGCTTCCTGCCGTCTTCAGGGGTGCCAGAGAGAAGGGATCGGGCATCGGGATGGCCGTTCCGTAATACAGCGCGGCAAAATCCCCCATCAACCGTTCTTGAGTGAGGGGTTGATCTGCCTCGCGCTTTTTGGACAACAGCCTTTTTTTCTTTTTCTCGGATCCTTGGCTTTTTTCTTGATTTTTTCGCCATTTTTCATACAGGAAGAGTCGGGTCAGATCATCCAGCGCCCGAGAGTGACCCGCCAGCACGGCGGCGCCCAGAGGCTCGTATATATCTATGGCCTTCAGCTTTTCGCTGTAGTAGCACATACCCAACACCGCCAAACGGTACTGCGCCTCCGCCCTGGCTTTTTCCTCGGCCTCGCGGCGCTGCTGCTTCCGCACCTCCAAAAGATAAGGCGCACCCGACAGGTGACTGAAGGGAACCGCCGCCGCACGGGCATATGCCTCATAGGCAGCCTTGATGCAAGCGGCTTCACCGGACACGGTGGCATGGGTGGAGGGCGCCATTAAATAAACGTCTCCCAACCACAAAGCGGCCATCACGCGGCCTCTGCGATCGGTCAAGTTCATTTCGGGATCAAGCCCGTTGGCACGCTTCAAGTGGTCCAGCGCGGCATTTCTGTTTTGTTTCACACCGTATCCAAACCAGAAGCATCCCGCAAGGCCTGCGCCCGCATAGGTGCTTCCCTGCTTTTCGCCACGGGAAAGACAGCGGAAAGCGGCCTCACGCATTTTTTGTGCTTCCTCGGTGTCGTCTCTTTCAAGAGCCAACAGCGCCTTCTGCTCGTAGCGGCTCGCCAAGGACAGCAACGCCTCCACACGGTCTTTCTCAGCCGCCGCCATATAGGCCTCCATAGCGGCGCCTTGGGGAGAAGCTCCTTCCACTGAAATCAACCCATGGGCATACAGATCGCCAATGGCGGTCATGGCCTCGCCACAACCCGCCTCAACGGCTTGAAGGAAATGATCGTAGGCACGCTGACAGTCACCCTTGTCCTCCAGGCAAATATAACCCAGCATATACAGCGCTTGGCCTGCGGCCTCGGCAACAGTCATACCGTCCACGGGAAGCAGACCGTCCACCACCTCACGGGCACGGGGATTCATGGCATGGTACAGCTCTACGCCCCGTGTAAAGGCCTTGACGGCGGCTTGCTTATTCATCACCGTGGACGTTCCCTCGTAGCAAGCCATACCCAAGGCATAAGAGCCTTGAACGCTCCCCAGCTCGGTGGCAGTCTTCAGCCATTCAATATATTTTTGGTGATCACGCCTGACGCCTCTGCCCTCGGCATAGCATAAAGCCACGGCATAAGCCGCGTCACCCACGCCGCCCATGGCGGCTCGCTCGTACAGATGGGCAGCATAAGCCACCTGGGGATCAACGGTCACACCCCGATCGTAATAAAGTCCCAAACGGTATAGGGCATAGGGATGCTTATGCTTGGCAGCATCCTCGTACAAACGGAAGGCCCGCTCATAGCTTTGGGTCACGCCGTGACCGTTTTCATAGCAAAGACCCAGACGACAGGTGGCGTTTGGCTCTCCCTCGGCAGAGGCTTTGATGTACCACTCAACGGCAGACAGAGGATCCTCCGCCACACCGATGCCATACTCATAGCACCCGCCAAGATTGTTCTGCGCGGGCGCATACCCGCGTTTTGCGGCCATTTCATACCATCTTACGGCCTCGGCAGGATCGTATGCAACGCCTTCGCCCCGTTCACAGCATACTCCCATGGCAAACTGGCCTCGACGGCTACCCAACTCGGCGGCACGGCGGAACAGCTTGACACTCTGCACGGGATCTCTCGGAACGCCGTTGCCACTTCTGTATGCGTCACCTAAACGGAAAACGGCACCCACGTGGCCGTGGATAGCAGAGCGGCGATACCACATCAACGCCGCACGGGGAGAGGGTCTCATACCCTCCTTTGCGCTGCCCAGCTCAAGAAGCCGCCCCAAGGCGCTCTCGGCCAGCGCGGGACTCCAGGCCTGGTGAGAATAGTCGGATCTGCGGGTGTTTTCCTTCGCGGTAACAGCTTCGGAAAGCCAAAGATCCTCGGGATATTTTTCACGCCGTGCTTTGGCGTAGCGTTGGCAGAATTTCAGATTTGCGCGATCCGCGGAGAGATCGACACCGTCGGTTTCTTCGCCAAAAAGGCGGGACAGGGTCTTTTGTCTCATAAAGCGCATGGATACGCATACAAAGCGTCTGCGCTCCTTACGCCCTCTGCGGATCACGGGCGCCAGACGGCGGCCAAAGAGGTAGGGGGGATCCTGGGTTGTGCCTACGGCGGCGGTATAGAGGCATTTCATGGCCATGCGGCGGTCGGCCTCCACCCCCAAACCATCGCGGTATAACAAGCCCATACGGTAGTAGGCGGGCAGATATCCCGCGCCTGCCGCAGCGCGAAAATAGCGAAGGGCCATTTCAGGATCCTTCATGAGACCGTAGCCGTAAAGACAGCAAATACCTCTGGCGAACTGGCCTCTCGGATCTCCTTGCCGCGCCGCCTGGGAAAAGAGACGAAGCGCTTCGGCGGGATCTCTTTCCACACCCTCTCCATCCAGGCGAAGCTCGCCCATGCGGATTAAGGCGTCCACGTGACCCGATGCAGCCGCTTTTTCTAGCCAATGAGCCGCCTCGGACTCTAAAACAGGAAGTCCAAGCCCGTTGGCATAGGCTTGACCCAGCAGATATTGTGCTTCAGCATCCCCTTCATACGCCTTACAAGCATAGGAGATGGCACAGCTGTAATTATCCTCCGCACAGTCAGCGGAAGAAAAGCACTCCGTAAATCGGCAAAGATTACGGATATACAAGCGGTGAATGAACAGCGCCTCCGCCCGCTCGTCGGGTGTGTCCGTCTCTCCCGCAGGATAAGGCACCAACGCGGCGGCAGATCCCGAGCCGCCATATCTTTCGTCCAGCTCGTTTGGCATCAGGCTGACGCAAACGCAGGGCTTGCCGCCTCCCAGGGCGCGGCGCAGATCGGTGCCGCAGCTTTCGGCCTCGGCCGCCTCGGGGGAAGTCAATACCAGGAGCACGGTGCATTCCGCATACAGCGTATTTCGTTTTTCCACAGGGGTATGCTCGTCCATACAGGCGTGACGGAATCCGTATTTGATCAGCTCATGGGAAAATCTGTCCGCAAGAGCCCTATTGCCTGAGGCATGGCTGATACACAGGTAAGACATGGCGACTCCTTTCGATCAATCTGTTTTCAAAAAAGAAGGACGTTATTTTTTCTCAACCGCGAAATAAGTACCCACCTTCTCGCCGTCCATCAGGCGATAGAGAATCTCGGGATCGTGGCCGTTCATGATGAACATGGGGATCCCCTCGCCCGTAGAGATATCAGCGGCGGTGAGTTTGGCGATCATACCGCCCGTACCGCGGCTGGTGCCCGCGCCGCCTGCGGCGGAGAGCATTTCCTCGGTGATGGCATCCACGCGGCTGATGAGCTTGGCTTCAGGGTTTTTGCGGGGGTCGCTATCGTAAAGGCCCTCCACATCAGAGAGGTTGATCAGCACGTCGGCGTGACACACGGTGGCCACGTAGGCAGACAGAATATCGTTGCCTCCGAACTTGGTCAGCTCGTCAGTGGATACGGGGTCGTTTTCGTTGACCACAGGCACACAGCCTCTCGCAAGAAGAGACTCGAAGGTATTCTCCGCCAGCTCGCGGCGATGAGGGTTATCCAGCACGTCGCGGGTGAGCAGGATCTGGGCAACGGTATGGCCGTAAGCCGAAAAGAGCTGATCGTACAGCTTCATCAACTCACTTTGGCCGATGGCGGCCATGGCCTGCTTTTCTGCCACGGTCTCTGGATGGATACCGCCCACCTTGGCAACACCGGCACTAACGGCGCCCGACGATACCAACACGATCTCCTTTCCCGCGTTTTTAAAATCCGACAGCACGCGGACAAGGCTTCCGATCCGACGAAGATTGAGCGCTCCCGTGGCGTGGGTGAGGGTTGAAGAACCCACCTTGACCACCAAACGGCGGCTATTTTCCAGCATACTCATAAAATTTAACACTTTCTTATGAAAATTTACGCAAAGGCTCTTTTCTTTTGCGCATTTTTGTATTATAATATAGGGGAAGGGATATATTCCCTCTTTATTATACTATCATATTTCCATAATTTCAAGTCTAATTTGTATATTCTGAAGAAATTTCGTAAATTTTGCCTTTACAAGGAGGATATATCATGAGCAACGAAAAGAAGCGCTATTCCCTGACCATTGCGGATATGCAGATCAACATTATCTCCGACGCCGATCCCGCCGAGATCGATCAGCTCGTCGGCATTCTGGATCGCAAGATGCGCGAGATCAATCTGAAGAGCCGTACCTGCTCCAAGAACGAGGCCGCTCTGCTGTGCGCCCTGGAGTTCTGTGCCGGCAACCTGTCCATGAAGGACCGCATCACCGAGCTGGAGGAGCGGGAGGGCAAGTACGCCGCCGTTCTGGAGGGTTTCAAAGCCAAGACCACCAAGCTGGAGGAGGATGCCGAGGATCTCCGCCGCGAGAACGCTCTGCTTCGCTCCCTGCTGGCCTCCAACGGCGTTCCTGCCGCTGAGCCCGTGCCCGAAATCAATCCCGTCAGCCCCACCGAGTTTTTAGCCGCTGTGGCCGACGCTCAGAACGAGGCCCCCGCCGAAGCCGAGAAGGCGGAAGAAAAGCCCGAGGAAAAGCCCAAGGCCAAGGTCCGCTCCCGCGTAGGCTCCATGTTTGACCTGCTCTCCTTCAATGAGCCCTGATCTCTATCTCCCCGAGCTTTTAGCGCCCGCAGGCTCCCCCGAGGCGCTGTCCGCGGCCATCGGCGCAGGCGCTGATGCCGTATACTTAGGCGGCACCCACCTCAACGCCCGTATGAACGCCCATAATTTTGACAGAGCAGCCCTCGCGGAGGGGGTTGATCTTGCCCACAAAGCCGGCGGACGGGTGTATCTCACCCTCAACACCATGGTCTACGACCGTGAGCTGGCCGAGGCGTTGGATGCCGCCTATGAAGCCGCCGAATGCGGCATAGACGGTTTGATCGTGGCCGACATAGGTGCAGCTTTGGCCATTCACAAGGCTCTGCCCACCCTTCCCCTGCACGCCAGCACCCAAGCCTCGGCCCACAATGCCTATGGCGGACAAGCCCTCGCAAAGCGGGGGTTCTGTCGTTATGTCCTGGCGCGGGAAGCATCGCTGGAGGACATGAAGGCCGCCGTCAAGCACAGCGGCATCGAGGTGGAGGTTTTTGTCCATGGCGCCCTCTGCGTCAGCCACTCGGGACAATGCCTCTTTTCTTCCATCGTGGGCGGTCGGAGCGGCAACCGCGGCCTGTGTGCCCAACCCTGCCGTCTCCCCTATACCGCCAAGGGACAGAAAGGCAAGCCACAAAACGAATATCCCTTGTCCCTCAAGGATCTTTCCTTGGCGCGGCACGTCCCCGCCCTGATCGATGCGGGAGTGGCCTCTCTCAAGATCGAAGGCCGCATGAAATCCCCAGAATACGTAGGAGGTGTGGTGTCAGTCTGGCGCAAGCTACTGGATGAAAAGCGAAACGCCACCGACGGAGAAATGGCCTATCTTGCCGAACTGTTTTCACGGGATGGCTTTACCGACGGCTATTTCTGCCAATGCATCTCCCCCGATATGCTGGGTATGCGCTCCGAAGAGGCCAAAACCGTCACCGCCAAGGCCGAAAAACAGGTGCGAACCGACAAGCCGAACGGATTTTTGCCATTGGATATGTCCGTCACTGCCAAGGCCGACGAGCCCTTGACCCTGACAGCCTCCGCGCCCTTGTTCCGCCAAGGATACGAGAGCAACCAAACCGTCAGTATCACCGTCACGGGCGATATACCCGATACAGCCCTCAACCGTCCCACCAACCGAGAGACCCTGGAAAAACAGCTCTCCCGTCTGGGTGGCAGTGATTATATTCTCCGAAAGCTGACCGTCTCCCTGGATGACGGTCTTATGATCCCCGTCTCCAAGCTCAACGCCCTGCGTCGAGCCGCCGTGGAGGCCTTGGACGAGGCGCGTAAGGCGGCCATGGCCGCTGCCGTTTCCCAAAGAAACGCCACCGACAAGTCAGCCGATGCTCCCTCCTGCGACGTCGCCGCCGCAAATCACGCAGCCGTGACGAACACCGCCCGTTTCCGCCGTCCCGAGCAGATACCCGCCGAGGCCGAGGATTTTTTCGACCTCATTTATCTGCCTATGGACACCTGGAAACCCGTCCAAAAAGGGCAAGCTCAGCGCGGTGTCATTTTGCCGCCCGTAGCCTTTGATCAGGAACTGGACGAAGTCAAGCAGCGGTTGACCCTCCTTTTGAACCAAGGTGCCCTCCACTTTCTGCTCTCCAACGAGGGTCATCTTCCCCTCATGCAAGAGATTTTGGTGGAAAATCCACATATAGCCCCCGAAAATGTGGTCTTTCACGGTGATTTCCGTCTCAACGTGGGCAACCGTCTCTCAGCCGCTCACCTGCTGAGTCACGGTTACCGCGACCTGCTCCTGTCCCCCGAGCTGACCCAGCCACGGCTCCGTGATCTGTGCGGGCTGTCCCCCTCTGCCGCAGGTGCGGTGGTCTACGGACGGATGCCGCTGATGCTCCTGGAAAAATGCCTCATCACAGCCCTCTATCCTGCGGGCAAGATCAAAAGCCATCTGCCCTTGCCCTACGGCAAATGCGGCGAGGCCTGCGCGGTCTGTCACGCCGACAAAGCTGCCATGGTGGACCGACGGGGTATGACTTTCCCTGTTCTCCGCGAATACCCCCACCGAAATCTGGTGGTCAACAGCCTGCCCTTGTCCATGACCGACAAGGGGGACGTCCTTGACCATCTCGGTGTGATGCAACGCCACTATATCTTCACGATAGAAACGGCCGACGAGGTAAGAATGGTTATCAAAGCCGCTAAGGATGGCAAGGCCCTTGACGGAGAGGTCAGACGTCTCCCAAAATCATAACGAATGGGGTAGGGGCCCCGTGGGGTATAGAAATACGTTTCCCCATCCGTTTACTACCCTACTATATATTTTATTAAAAGTTCTTGGGGGCCAAGGGGGCTTCTTTCAAGAAGCCCCTTGCGTACTCCTACACGAAAGAGACACTATATGGACTACAAGCAAACAGGCCGCATCATCAAAATGACCGGTGGATTGTATACAGTACAATTGAATAAGACCCACCCCGTCACCCCCCTGGACGGTCAGGTGGTGGAGTGCCGCGCACGAGGAAATTTCCGTCACGAGGGTATGACACCCTTGGTGGGAGATCATGTCACGGTGCAGTATGACGAAACCTCCTATGCAGTCACCCCCGATGGCACGGTCACGCCCAGTGCCGACCGTACGGGACTCATGATCGCCGAGATCATGGAACGAAAAAACGCGCTCATCCGTCCTCCTTTGGCCAATCTGGACGAGATGCTGGTGGTCTTTGCCGCCGAAGCTCCCGCCCCCGATATTCCTACTATTGACAAGCTGCTATGCATCCTTGAATTCAACCGTATCAGACCCATCATGGTCATCGGCAAGAGCGAGCTGAACGAAAAAGCGGTGAAGCGAATGTCCAAGCTCTACCGCAAGGCAGGCTACGACGTTTATCCCATCAGCTGCTACACCGGCGAAGGACTGGATGAGCTGAAGGCGCATATCCTCGGCCTGCCCGCCAACTTTACCGTGGGCCTGGCAGGTGCGTCGGGTGTGGGTAAGTCCACCTTACTCAACACCCTGTTCCCCGAGCTGACCGAGCGGAGCAAGACAGCCCCCGTGTCGGGCGAGATCAGCTACCGCATCAGCCGCGGCAAAAACACCACCCGCCACACCGAGCTGTTCCCCCTCTCAGAGGGTCATTGTTACATCGCCGATACCGCCGGCTTCTCCCTTCTGGACTTCGAGCGGTTCGACTTCTTCACCCTGGACGACCTGGCCTCTACCTTCCCCGAGTTTGACGGCCGCATCGGTCAATGCCGATACACCGACTGCACCCATCTCTGCGAGGAGGGCTGTGCCGTGGTGGAAGCCGTCAAAAATAAGGAGATCTCCACCTCCCGCCACGAATCCTACAAGTCGTTGTACGCCATTTTGAAGGAGAAGAAGAAGTGGAAATAGGGAGACACACAAGGGGATACTTTTTACAAAAATTTTTTCCTTGACCCCTTCAAAAATCTTAAAACCATAAAAAGTTCTTGGAGGTGGTTTGGAGGAACCTTCTTAAAAGAAGGTTCCTCCAAATCGTTCTTCAAAACCCAAGGAGCCCTTATGAAAATTCTCATCGCCTCCGACATCCACGGCGACGCACAAAGCTGTGACGCGTTGCTGTCCCTGTTTGACACTCACAAGCCCGATCTGCTTCTCCTGCTGGGAGACCTGCTGTATCACGGACCCCGCAATCCCATCCCCGAGCATTACGACCCCAAGCGCGTGGCAGAGCTTCTTTCCGCCCACCGCGACCATATTCTCTGTGTTCGTGGCAATTGCGACGGCGAGGTGGATCAGATGATGGTGGATTTCCCCATCCTGTCTGAGACTGCCATGCTCTTTGTGGACGGCAAGGTCTGGATGGCCGCCCACGGTCACAGGGCGGGCGCCAACCCCGCCGAGAACGACATTCCTTCCCTGCCCGCAGGCGGTGTGTTTTTATCGGGACATACCCACGTGCCTGTCAACAACGTAGACGAAACCGGGATCCTCCGCATCAATCCCGGCTCCGTGACCTTCCCCAAGGGCGAAAGCAAAAAGCAATGTCTGCTGTATGAGGATGGCATTTTCAACACGCTCTATATCGACTAACGTCAAAAAACGAGCCCAAGGCTTTGGCCTTGAGCTCGTTTTGTCTTTTCGGTTTCTCAATAATTGTAATTGGGGCTGATCTCACCCATCTTGGGCATGGCACCGAAGATGGCCTCGTCCACCACGATGGCATCCATCTTGTCCTTGCACTTGTTGTAGAACAGATACTGCACCACGCGGGTCTTGATGTCCGTGAACCAATCCTTATACTCGGTATTGGATACGGCATCCGAGGGAATGGCGTATTTCATGACTACATTGTAGCCGTACTCGGATTTGATCATGGCCGCCTCGCCGATCTCAACCTCTGCCAGTGTGTCGGCGATATCATTGAGATAATCGTAGCCATTGTCACCCGTGGTGTAAAGGAAGCACAGCTCGTTATCCCCCAGGAACTTATCCTCGCCGCTGTCCACGTATTCGTTGACAAAGGCCTCAAAGCCCGCAAAATCTCCCTTTTTCACAGAATTCAGAATGCTCTCTGCGATCTCCAGATTCTCGGCCAGCTCTTCCTTGCTAAGTGCCTCGGTGACGGGATTGCCCAACTTATCGTAAGTAACGGCGCGAACACCGTTCTTTTTGTCGTAGGCGATATCGCCATTGGACAAATAGTAGACCTTGTCACCGTTCTTATCGGTGATCACCTTGTCGAACTCGTCCTTACGGGTATAGCCGTTGATGGTGTCGTAGGCGATATTGCTTGTCTGACCGTCGTTTTCATCGGTGAGATAATAGATCTCGTCGCCGTTGAGGTCGGTTTCGTAAACGTACTTATAAGAGCGGATCAGGAGCTGCTTGAAGGCCACGGCGTGACCGCCCAGATATTCCTGCGCGGCGCTGTCAGCCAGCTTGGAGCCGTTCTCACCGTAGAGATGGGTCTGCACGTATTCGTACTTAGCTTCGAAAATATACTGCTCCTTCAGCATATTCACGTTAAAGCCGTAAGCCGAGAGAATGTTGTTGAGCTCGGATTTAGAGCCCTCGCCGTGATATTCGATGAGCTCGTCGATGTCTTTATCAATAGCATCCATGGTCGCGTCGGGAAGACGGAGCCCCAACTCTTCAAAGAGAGCCACGCCTGCCATCATCAGCTTGGCCTCGTGGAGCACCTGCTGACGGACATAGGTATCATAGGTCGTTTCGTTCAGGTCGATATAGGTGTCCCAATCCGTCACCGTAAAGCCTGCGCTTTCATAGGCAGCTTTGGCGCGGGACAGAAGAAAGTGAAATTGATTTTCGGTCATGGAAATGTCTCCGAGGGTCATCATCACCTGAGCCTTCTCTCCGCAGGCTGCAAAGCTTACGGTGAGGGTCATGAGGGTGGCCACACACAAAAGGAGACACAAGGTGCGTTTCAGAATGGTTTTCATGTATTTTATCCTTTCTCGGTTCATCACACAAGTTCATTACACAATATGATATTATAACATATTTTTCACAAATAATCTACCCTTAATTGTGTGTGAAAGCAAGATATTTTTCGAATATTTTGTGAATTATTCCAAGCATATCCTCCTCGGGGCGGAGGCTCAGACGTATGGAGGGCTCGCTCCCCATAACGAAACGGATGCGTCCCTTGACCAAAGCGGCAATCTCGCTCCAAGCATCGATGTCGGGATGGTCCTGAAGGAAAGTAACCGTATGATTTTCCTCGCGGATGGACTTGATGCCACATTTGATGGTCTCGGCGCGGACGAGGGCGATCATGAGCAGATTGTAGGCAGACTTCGGCAAGTCGCCGTAACGGTCTGTCAGCTCGTCGATCATGTCCTCCATGTCATCCTTGTTGCGGATGAGAGCAATGCGCTTATACAGAGCCATGCGCTGAGAGGGATAGCGGACGTATTCCTCGGGCAGATAGGCATCGAGGTTGACGTTGATGACGCACTCGGGCTCTTCGGGGGGAAGCTCACCCCGCTCCTCCAGAACAGCCATATTCAGGAGCTTGATATAAAGATCGTAGCCCACGGCCTCCATATGTCCGTGCTGCTCGGCACCCAGAAGGTTTCCGGAGCCTCGGATTTCCATATCTCGGAGGGCAATACGGAAGCCCGCGCCGAATTCGGCGTATTCCTTGATGGCGTTCAACCGCTTTTCGGCGATCTCGGTGAGGGATCTATCCTTGCGATAGGTGAAATAAGCATAAGCACGACGGGAGGAACGTCCCACGCGGCCGCGGAGCTGATGAAGCTGGGACAGGCCCAAGCGATCGGCACGGTCTACGATGAGGGTGTTGGCGTTTGGGATGTCCACGCCCGTCTCAATGATGGTGGTACAGACCAGAATGTCGATGTCTCCCGCCAGCATATGCTCCCAGATAACCTCCAGGGTATCCTTATCCATCTTACCGTGAGCCACGGTGATGCGGGCCTCGGGGATACTCTTGCGAAGACTTGCCGCCAGCTCGTCAATGTTGTCCACCACGTTGTGCAGATAGAACACCTGTCCTCCGCGGCGAAGTTCGCGGCGAATGGCATCGTGGATGATGAGATCGTCATGCTCGAGCACATAGGTCTGCACGGGTAGACGGTCCACGGGAGCTTCATCCAACAGAGATATATCTCTGATACCGCCCATGGCCATGTTCAAAGTACGGGGAATAGGGGTGGCGGTGAGGGTGAGCACGTCGATGTTGCCCGCAAGCTGCTTGAGCTTTTCTTTTTGAGCAACGCCAAATCGCTGTTCCTCGTCCACGATGAGCAGACCGAGATCCTTAAATTTGATATCCTTCCCCAACATACGGTGGGTACCCACAATGATATCCACATCGCCTCGCTCCAATCTGCGAAGGGTAACCTCCTGCTGCTTGGGGGTGCGGAAGCGGGACAGCATATCCACCGTCACGGCAAAGGAGCGCATGCGGCGGGAAATGGTCTGAAAATGCTGAAGGGCCAGGATGGTGGTAGGCACTAGGACGGCCACCTGCTTGCCATCCGCCACGGCCTTGAAGGCGGCGCGGAGGGCTACCTCAGTCTTGCCATAGCCCACGTCGCCGCAGAGCAGACGGTCCATGGGAACGGGCTTTTCCATGTCGGCTCGGATGTCCTCGATGGCAGCAAGCTGGGCGTCGGTCTCGTCGTATTCAAAGGCGGCGGCAAAATCCCGTTGGAAATCGTCCTCGGGAGAGAAGGCGTAACCAGGCATACGCATACGCTCGGCGTAGAGCTTGATGAGATCCTTGGCCATTTCCTTGACCATAGCCTTAGTGCGCGCTTTGGTGCGACCCCAAGTGTCTGTACCCAGCTTGGATAGCTTAATGGCGCCGTCATCGGCGTGAGCGCCGATGTATTTGGATACCATGTCCAGCTTTTCGGTGGGAATATACAGCTTGTCGGTTCCCGCGTACTGCAGGGCAATATAATCGCGGCTGACTCCGCCCGTGGTGATGTTTTCAATGCCCAGAAAACGGCCGATACCGTAGGTCTCATGCACCACGATATCCCCCACCTCAAGATCGTTATAGGAAAGGATGGTCTTTGCGTTCTTTTTCTTCTTTTCCGCCAGCTTCTTGGAACGGATAGCGGCGGCGTGCGGAGACGCGGTACGGGCATCGGGGTTGGTGGACAGCACCACAATGCGGGGCGTGATCAGCTCAAAGCCGAAAAGATATTCCTTCCAGAGTACAGTGATCACGCCGGGATGAAGGATATCCCTTGAGGTCGCTCTCTCAGGGCGGGGGACGTTGGCATCAAAGCCTGCCTCATCCAGCATTTCGGCCAGGTTTTTAGCGGCGGCCTCGTTCTCGGCGATGACGACGAGGCGGTGATCCGAGCGCATATAAGAGGTCAGATCCTCGCAGAGAAGCTTGAAATTCTCGGCGTAGGACACCATATGCCTTGTGCGGAAGCCGAAGATACCGCCCAAACGCTTGCCCGACATACCGTAGGACAGGGAATCCACGTGGAGGGTCACCTGGGTGGAAAGAAAACGCTCAAACTCATCCGAGGGCATGGCGTATTCGGCGTACTTGCCCGCCAGGGTGTCGTTTTCCATGAGGCTTTTGATGGTTTCGCTCATTTGGTATTCGGCGGCGTGCAAGCGATCCTGCACGTTGCCCGTGGAACGGACGAAGACCGCAGAACGGCCCGTAAAATAATCCAAAAGGCAGGCGGGCTCGGGGTAGATGAGCTTGATGTATTTGTCCATGAAATGAAGCTCGGCGCCCGTGGGATTCTGAGTCTTCTTGGCGGCGGCGATGGCCATGAGTTCGTGGCGCAGGGTTTCCGCCGCATCGGGATTTTTCTTGGCCATGGCTTGCATTTGGGTCAGGGCGGCGGCTTCCATGCGGGCAAGGCCCTCGGCATCGGTGAGAAGCTCTCGTGCAGGGAGCAGATCACAGGAATCAATGGCACAGGTCATGCGTTGAGAGTCCGTATCAAAGAGGCCCATGCGGTCGATCTCATCACCGAACAGCTCCACGCGCAGGGGATGTGAGCCGTCGTGGATCTCACCCTCGTCGTCCACAAAGGTGCCGAAGGGGGGGCAGATATCCACAATACCGCCGCGGATGGCGAACTGGCCGCGGCCTTCCACCAGGTCCACGCGGGCATAACCCGCCGAGATCAGCTTGTCACAGAGGGCGGCCGTATCCACAGGGGTGTGAAAGTCCAGGTGAATGGAGGCTTTATCCAAAAGCTCAGGGGGAATGGTATAGCCGAGGGCGGCGTCGGGGGTTGTGACCACCGCGTCGTAGGTGCCCGTGGCCAGTCCCGACAGGACCTTCAGGCGTTCGTGCTCATATTCGTGGGAGGCGGTCACGTGATAGAAGGACAGATCACGTGCCACGAAAAAGCCGCACCGCAGACCAAAGCGGCGCAGGGTATCCTTCATGCGGACACAGTCCTTTTCCTCGGGGCAGATAATGAGGGCAGCCGCGGCCGTTCCCTTACTATCCCGTTGGATATCCTCGATGAGGGAGATGATGAAGGCCTCGGAGGCGCCATCGCACAGGCCGTTGACTAACAGAGGCAAGGGCTTGACAGTGGGCTTGAGGTTGTCCCGCACGGCATCAAGGAGCTGCTTATATTCGCCGTCGGCGCGGATGATGTCGGTTAAAAGATTCATGGTGGTTTCCTCTTATAAACGCCGAAAGACCGGGAAAGATCCCCGGTATCGGCAAAAATTATTTTAAAATGGGATCAGCCCTTGCGGTTACAGACCTGCATGGCCTTATCAAGATCACCGCGGAGCAACCACTCCACACCCTCGGCCACGGCAGGGTAGAGAGACTTGATCTTGTCAAGTTCGGAGGGCGCAAAGGTGGACAGCACCCAGTCAGCCAGGTCGTAGTCGGGATGAGGCTTGGAGCCCACCCCCACACGGATACGCGGGAAATTGTCATTATCACCCAGCATTTTGATCATGCTCCGCACGCCCCGCTGGCCGCCGTCCGAGCCCTTGCCGCGCACGCGCAGGCCGCCCACGGGCAGATTGATATCGTCGCATATGACAATGATATGTTCCACGGGGATCTTATAGAAGTTGGCGGCCGCCTCCACGGCGATACCCGAAGCGTTCATAAAGGTCTGGGGCTTCATGCACAGCACGCGGGTGCCCGCAATGGTAGCCTCGCCGATCAAAGCCTCAAATTTGGACTTGTTGACGGTAAAGCCGTACTTTTCCGAAAGCGCGTCCATGCACAAAAAGCCCGCATTGTGGCGGGTGTAGGTGTATTGCTTGCCGGGATTGCCGAGGCTCACCAAAAGATGGGTGATGGGCTGGGTGCTTTTAGCCGCTCTTTCGGCTTCCAGCTTTTTAAAGATGTCGAAAATATCTGCCATAGTTCCTCTTGTAAATTGTTGTTTATCTTACTAACTTTTCTTCCTACAGCGGAAGAAAAGTTACAAAAGAAGCGCCGCTGAGGGATAGAACCTACGGTTCTCCCTCAGAACCCAACTCCCATCGTGACGCACGCCGCTTTCAGCGGCTAT
>JAFTIL010000005.1 GCA_017456905.1 Clostridia bacterium | reverse complement strand
GCGCCCGTGGAGCGGACGGCGGTCATGTGCTTGGTCTGGCAGGGGTTCAGGGCGATGTCGTCGTTCTTGGGGTTCTCGCCCACGATCATGCCCTCGTAGACCTGAGTCTGGGGGCCGACGAACATCTGGCCGCGCTCCTGGGTCTTGTAGAGACCGTAGCGAGTGGTCTCGCCTGCCTCGGAGGCCACGAGAGAGCCCGTGAATCTCATGACCACCTCGCCGCGGTAAGGCTCGTAACCCGCAAACAGGGTGTTCATGATGCCCTCGCCGTGGGTGGCGGTGAGGAACTCGGAGCGATAGCCGAAGAGGCAACGGGTGGGGATATGGTACTCAATGCGCATACGGTTGCCCGAGCCCAGGGGGGTCATTTCGATGAGGTCGCCCTTGCGCTGACCCAGCTTTTCAACGACCGCACCCACGTAGTCGTTGGGTACATCCAAAGTGATATGCTCCATAGGCTCGCACTTGACCCCATCGATCTCCTTATACAGCACGCGGGGGTTGGAGCAGGTCAGCTCAAAGCCCTCACGGCGCATGGTCTCGATGAGGATGGACAGGTGCATCTCGCCGCGGCCTGCCACGCGGAACTCATCGGTGGTCTCACCGTCGTTCACACGCAGAGATACGTCCTTGAGGAGCTCGCGGTAGAGTCTTTCGCGGATCTGGCGGGAGGTGACGAACTTACCCTCCTTGCCTGCCAGGGGAGAGTCGTTGACTGCGAAGGTCATTTCCAGGGTAGGCTCGGATACCTTGACGAACTCCAAGGGCTCGGGGCAGTCGGTGGCGGTGACGGTATCACCAATGGTGATCTCGCCCGCGCCCGAGAAGCAGACGATGTCACCCACGGTGGCGGTGTCTACGGGCTTGCGCACAAGACCGTCGATCTGCATGACGGTGACGATCTTGGTTTTTCTGGGGGCGGCACCCGAGTGGTAGTTGCAGATCATGGCTTCCTGGCCTACCTTGATAGAGCCGCGCTCGATGCGGCCAATGCCGATGCGGCCCACGTAGTCACTGTAGTCGATGGAGGAGACCAGGAGCTGCAGGGGGCCTTCTTCGTCACCCTCGGGGGCGGGAATGTAGTCCACGATGGTCTCAAAGAGGGGGGTCAGGTCGTCGCTTCTGTTATCGGGATCAAAGGAAGCGGTGCCGTCGCGGCCGGAGCAATAGAGCATGGGGGAGTCCAGCTGCTCGTCCGAGGCATCCAGGTCGATGAGAAGCTCCAAGATCTCGTCCTCCACCTCGCCGAGACGGGCGTCGGGCTTATCAATCTTATTGATGCAAACAATGACGCGGTGATTGAGCGCCAATGCCTTTTGCAGAACGAAGCGGGTCTGGGGCATGGGGCCTTCGGCGGCGTCCACAAGAAGGATGACACCATTGACCATTTTGAGCACACGCTCCACCTCGCCGCCGAAGTCGGCGTGGCCGGGGGTGTCGATGATGTTGATCTTGGTGTCCTTATAGTGTACGGCGGTGTTCTTGGCCAGGATGGTGATGCCGCGCTCCTTCTCCAGGTCGCCCGAGTCCATGACGCGGGTGGTGGTGTCCTGGTTTTCGCGGTAGATGCCGCCCTGCTTGAGGAGGCCGTCCACCAGGGTGGTCTTGCCGTGGTCAACGTGGGCGATGATGGCTACGTTTCTCAAATCACTTCTGATCACTGTTTTGTTCTCCTGAAAATAGATTTTTGTACATAATACTCCAAAAATATATTTTATCACATTTGAAGCGATTTGAAAAGCCTTGAAAAAAACGATATTCAATAAATATGTAGCTTTCCTTTTGTGAAATATGCCCAACCACCTGCGGTGGGGCTCTGACTCGGGGAAGCGCAGCTTAATTTTAAGTTATCCCGCGAGGGGGGAGTTGGTCGGAAGGGGAAAGCTTGCGGTGGGGCTCTGACTCGGGAAAGTGCAGCTTAATTTTAAGTTATCCCACGATGGGGTGTTGGTCAGGAAGGTGCAAGACAGCGTCAGGCTCGTTATCAGTTTAAAACGCATGATTTAACAAAAAATATAAATCTTACTGCAAAATAAATTCGAAAAATAAAAGTAAAAAGCGAGAACCCTGCGTATATTATAATTGTAGCGAAATTTGCGAAAGGAGTGATACTGCCGTGACGAAGGATACCGTAAAGCTGAACGAGGATGCCCTGCGAGAGCGCTTCCGTGCCCGTGAGGAGAAGATCCTTGAGAATTCGCCATATGCGACCCACAGCTACGACACCAAAGGCCGTGAGCGCCCCCTGGACTCATGTCCTATGCGCACCGAATTTCAACGCGACCGCGACCGTATCATCCACTGTCAATCATTCCGCCGTCTGATGTATAAGACCCAGGTCTTTTTGGCGCCTGCGGGCGATCATTACCGCACCCGCTTGACCCACACCTTGGAGGTCTGCCAGGTGGCGCGTACCATGGCGCGCGCGTTGCAGCTCAATGAGGATCTCACCGAAGCCGCCGCCCTTGGTCACGATCTGGGCCATACGCCCTTCGGCCATGCTGGCGAAGATGCTCTGCGCCATTGCTACGACCCGAATTTTGCCCATTACGAGCAGAGCCTCCGCGTGGTGGAGCGGTTGGAGAACAACGGCAAGGGCCTGAACCTCACCTGGGAGGTTCGGGATGCCATCGTCAATCACACGGGAAAGAGCGTAGCTTCCACTCCCGAGGGTGTGCTGATCAAATTTGCCGACCGTATTGCTTATATCAATCACGACATTGACGATGCCTGCCGTGCAGGTATTCTCCGCCCCGAGGATATCCCCCATGAGCTGTGCCGCGTGCTGGGCAACACCCATGGCGACCGCATTGACACCATGGTGTCCTCGGTCATTGCCGCTAGCGACGGTAAGGCTGAGATCTCCATGACTCCGGAGGTTCAGGAGGCCACCGATCAACTGCGCGCCTTCCTCTTTGAAAAAGTGTATAAAAATCCTGTGGCTAAAGGGGAAGAGAACAAGGCCAAGGAGCTGGTTTACGCCCTGTTCGAGCATTTTGTCAAGAACCCCACCAAGATGCCTTCCCTGTACGTGCATATGATGCAGAACGGCGAGGCGGTGGAACGTTGTGTTGCCGATTTCATTTCGGGCATGACCGACCGCTACGCTATCGAGACCTACGGGGAGCTATTCATCCCCAGAGTCTGGAGGGGGTTGCACGAATGAGAATACCACGCGAGGTGGTGGAGGCTATCAAGGACAGGTGCGACATCGTAGACCTGATCGGGTCTTACGTGACGTTGCGCCGTGCCGGGTCGAATTACAACGGCCCTTGTCCCTTCCACAGCGAGAGAACGCCGTCTTTTACCGTTTTCCCCGATTCGCAGAGCTTTTTCTGCTTCGGCTGTGAGGCGGGAGGCGATGCCTTCACCTTTATTATGCGCTCGGAAAACCTGGATTATCCGAACGCCATAGAATTTTTAGCCAAGCGCACGGGCGTTGATATCCCCCGAACCGCCGAAGAGGAAAAAAGGGGTCTGTCCCGTAAGCGCGTATATGAAATGAATCTCATTGCCGCACGCTTTTTCAGAGAGTGTCTCTTTGATCCCGTTCTTGGGCGGGAGGGCATGGCATATTTACAAGAAAAGCGCGGACTCAGCGTACCTGTGATCCGCCGTTTCGGCTTAGGCTTTGCCCCCAACGACTTTACGGCGCTGGTGACTGTTCTGAAAAAGGAGGGCTACAGCGAGCAGGAGATGAAAGAGGCCTTTCTCTGCGGCATCAGCCAGAAGAGCGGACGCGCCTACGATTATTTCCGCAACCGCATTATGTTCCCTGTAATTGACACCACGGGCAACGTGGTGGCCTTCAGCGGCCGCGACGTGGGCGGAGATTCCAAAGCCAAGTATCTCAACTCGTCCGATACCCCCGGCTTCCAAAAGCGCAAGCATTTGTATGCCTTGAACTTCGCCAAGAACCATTGCACCGATGAGCTTATCCTCTGCGAGGGTAACATGGACGTGGTGGCCCTTCACGCAGCGGGATTTGAAAATGCCGTGGCCTCTTTGGGGACGGCTTTGACCGACGATCACGCGAGGATCATGGCCAAGTATACCAAGCAGGTCATTCTGGCATACGACTCCGACGAGGCAGGACAACGTGCCGCCCACCGCGCCATGGGTATTTTTGCCAAGGTGGGGCTGGACGTGCGGATCTTACAAATGAGGGATGCCAAGGACCCCGATGAGTTTATTAAAAAGTTTGGTGCCGATAGGTTCCGCCAGCTTTTGAAGCAGAGCCGCACGGGCTTTGATTTCAAGCTGCAGACGGTGCTGTCGAGACATGATATAGCCATTCCCGATGAAAAGATCAAGGCCGCCAACGAGCTGTGCGAGATCATTGCGCGGGTATATTCCTCGGCCGAGCGCGAGGTCTATATCACCGCCGTGGCCGACAAGCTGGGGCTTTCCACCGAAAGCCTGAAGGGCGACGTGGATCGCAACCGATCCAAACAGGCCAAGGCGGGGCGGCAGCAGGACAGCCGGCATGCTCAGCTTTCTGCTATGAATTTGGGAGATAAGATCAATCCCGAGGCCGCGGGAAGCGTTCAAGCCGCCGCCGCTGAGGAAACCATCATCGGACTTTTGCTCCTGTATGCCGAGCATCGCAAGGCGGTCTCTTCCAGGCTGGTCTCACTTGCCTCGGAAAATTTCGTCACCTCCTTCCACCGCCGAGCCTTCGAGGCGATCATGGTGCTGGAGCAAAGTGACGGAGGCTTTGAGTTTTCCCTTCTCGGTGAGTATTTTACGCCCGAGGAGATGGGACGGCTGGCCAAGCTAGAGCAAAAACGGCGCGTATTGACCGAAAATGGCACGCCCGTATTGCGGGGCGCTGTGGAGACGCTTATAGCCGCCAAGGAGAAGAAAGAGGTTAAAGAAGCCTCAACGATGGACGGCTTGCAAATGCTTTTGGCGGGCAAAAGAAAAAATATCAAGAAAAATACCGAGGAAGACTGAGTCTTTCGCGGATACCACGAAAAATATCTGCCTTGAAGGAACTTCGGGGCGAAAGGGAGAAAAACAATGAGTGAAAACAAGAAGGAAATGACAGAAACGAATGAAATGACCGAAGCGCCCAAGTCTGCGGCGGAAAAGCTGATCCTTGACAAGGATACCCTGACCGAGGCCGATATGGATGCGGTCATGGAAGAAATGGGCTATGACGTAGACCGTATCGACGAGCTGTATCTGGAACGCGCCGGCGGTCCCACGGCCAGCGATATGGCTAACTCCGAGCTGACCGAGATCGAGCATGAGGTGGAGCAGTTCGGCAGTAGCGAAAACATGGAGCGCATTCTGGAGCAGGAAGGTCTTGTGGATGACCCTGTCCGTTTGTATTTGAAGGAGATCGGCCGCGTGCCGTTGCTTACCCCCGAGCGGGAGCACGAGCTTGCCGAGATCATGATGATGTCCGATGACCCCGAAAAGGCCAAGGCAGCCAAGAACGAATTGGTGGAAGCCAACCTCCGTCTGGTCGTGTCCATCGCCAAGCGTTACGTGGGCCGCGGTATGTTCTTCCTCGATCTTATCCAGGAAGGGAACCTGGGTCTTATGAAGGCCGTAGACAAGTTTGACTATACCAAGGGCTATAAGTTCTCCACTTATGCTACTTGGTGGATCCGCCAGGCCATCACCCGCGCCATCGCCGACCAGGCAAGAACCATCCGTATCCCTGTTCATATGGTGGAAACCATCCACAAGGTGTCCCGTTATTCCCGTCAGCTTTTGCAGGAGTACGGACGCGAGGCAACCGCCGAGGAGATTGGTGCCAAGATGGGTATGAGCGCTGAAAAGGTCCGCGATATCATGAAGATCGCCCAGGATCCCGTCTCCTTGGAGACGCCTATCGGCGAGGAAGAGGACAGCCACTTGGGTGATTTTATCCAGGACGAGGATACCCCCGCGCCTGCCGATGCTGCTTCCCAGGCCATTCTCCGTGAGGTCATCGAGCGTGAGCTGAGTACCTTGACGCCCCGTGAGGCCCACGTCATCAAGCTTCGTTTCGGCCTCTACGACGGTCGTACCCGTACCCTCGAGGAGGTGGGCTCCAAGTTCAACATCACCCGTGAGCGTATCCGCCAGATCGAAGCCAAGGCTCTTCGTAAGCTCCGTCACCCCAGCCGTGCGAGACATTTGAAGGGATTTCTGGATTGATAAAGACCTTTGACGGGAGTTTTTCGTCATTTGGCTCAAAGAATCAAGGAAAAAATCAGAAGATTGACCAAAAGAATCGTGACAAGTGCCAATCGAATGTCAGATAATTTGTGCCTTGTGCTACAAAAAAAGAATTTTTTGACGACGCAGGGGAGCCCGAACTCCGTCTTTTGCTTCTTTAAAATCAAAAGTATTCAAAAATTTCACTTGACAGATTCATAAAAATAGTGTAAAATATACTGGTATGAATATCGCTTGAAGTATCTTTATTGATAAGACGGAAAGCGACTAACGATTAGGGAGGATATAGTATGAAACGTAGACTCGTATGCTTGACCCTGAGCATATTGATGTTGTTGTCTTGCTTGCTGACCGGTTGTGCTCAAAAAACGACCGAGGAAGAGAAAGACGACACCGTAGACAACAGCGCCAAGACCATCACCATGTGGGTCGTGACTGAGGAAGAAACCACTGAGCAGGCGCAGAAGTTGGTGAACGAAGCCTTTACCAAGATCACCAAGGCTAAGTTCAAGACCAACGTAGTCATCAAGTTCTGCACCGAGGACGAATATTATGAGAAGTTGACCGCTGCCATTGAGGCCAACCAGGCTGATATCGAGCTGAAGGCTGAGCACGATAAGGCAAAGCGCGTTTATCTGCGTAATCATAAGGGTCAAAAGCCCAATGATGAGTTGGAAAAGGACTTCTATGCCGAGAATCCCCAGTACGCTAAGTTCCAGAACGTAGAGGAAGAGGATGACGAAGAGGCTGAAGTGACCGAGGAAGAGACCACTCTGAACGAGCTTGGTATCGCTGAGATCAAGTATCCCGATGCTAAGGAAAATCAGGTAGACATCTTCTATCTCTCCGGCTATGAGAATTATGTGAATTTCAATGAGAAGGAATGGCTTGCTTCTCTCAACGAAGAGCTGGCTACCTCTTCCAAGAAACTGAAGACTTATATTTCCTCCTCTCTGCTCAAGGGCGTTGAGATCGAGGGTAGCGTTTATGCTATTCCTAACAACGTGGCTATCGGTGAGTACACTTACATGATGGTTGAAAAGCAGCTCATGGATATGTATAAGCAGAAGATCAACAACGTAGAGACTGTTTTGGATCTCGGTACCTTCCTCAACGACGTAACCAACTATAACGCAGCAAACGGCTATACTCCCGAATCTCCCGAGTACGTTGTGCCCCTGGCCTCCACCTTCGAGGAGTGCATGCGTATGCTGGTTTGGTACTGGGAGCTGAACTATACCGATATGTCTGTTTATGAGACCTATTTTGATGAGGAGACCGGCCGTAACTATGTGCTCCAGGTGGAGTACGAGGTTGAGACCGAGGTTACCAAGGATGACGGCACTACCTCCACCACTGTGGAAAAGTTCCTGACCTCCAAGGTTACTCCCGACGTGCTGTATCTGACCGATGAAGACGGTAACTATCTGGATGCCGACGGTAACGTCCTTAACTACAGATACGAGATTGACACTGAAAAGGGTTTTGTAGACAATGGCAAGGGTAAGGTGTCTTCCTCTGCGAAGGCTGCCGGTGCCCTGTATCTGGTGGATGAAAACGGTTACACCGTGACTGCCGAAAACGACAAGCGCGTTAAGATCGAGGCTGAAACTGCTGTCGACTCTTACGGTAATACCAAGGCTACATATAATTACGCTTACGAAAAGTCTTCTGATTTCTCTGTTCTGGGTAGCCTCCAGATCAATGCTGCCAACCGTACCCGTGGCGGTATCAACCTTGGCTTTAACAGCTTGTTTACCCAGAGTGATTACCGTGAAGTGCTGTCTACCCTCATGAACTATGAGTACAAGAACTACTACGGTGAGGTTCAGGAAGGCCAGCGCGCTGCTGTTTCTTTCGTTAAGGGCGACGCTCGCATCAAGCAGGAATATGAAGAGAACGGTGTTTACGTGGATCCCGAGACCGGCCGTGAATATTACGCGCTGGTTGCCGCATATCCCGAGGCTACTGAGGAAGAGCTGTACGGTAATATGTTTGCCGTGTATGCAAATTCCAATAATATTGCTCGTAGCATGAAGGTTCTCACTTACCTCAATACCAATGCTGATTTCCGCAACCTGCTTCAGTACGGTATTAAGGGCCAGCACTATGAGCTGGAGAAGATCACCACCACCGACGAGCTTGGTATTGAGACCGACAAGTATCAGGTCAAGCTCCTGCCCGGTTCCCCTGAGAACAAGTACGGTACCTACCGTATGGATATTGAAAAGACCGGTAACTGCTTCATCGCTACTCCCACCGCTGAGATGGGTGGTCCCGATGCTTGGGTCTATGCCAAGATGCAGAACAACGATTCTTTGATCAACCCCCTGTTGGGCTTCGATTTCAATACCATGACTGCTGATGCCGATTACGGTCTTGACGTAGCGTTGATCGACCACATCAAGCAGTTGAGCGAAGACACTTGGGCTCAGATCCTTCAGTGCCAGTCCTTGGACGATCTGCAGTATCTTATGGAGAACGACACGAACGGCTTCAAAAAGATCTATGCCGCCAGTGCAGGTGATGTGAAGTTGAACAAGGCAACCAATCCTGCCTACGATCCCTCCATGCCTCAGGGTGCCGATGGTCCTTCTGAGCAGGTGGCTGATACCAGCGGTAGCTCGCCTTACACGGTCTACCAGAGCTGGCTGACTCAGTACGGTTACGCATACGTGCCTGCGGCCGATAATTGATAGAATCCCATACGCTATAAAGCGTTGATTTGTGATTAACAAAAGGGTAGCCATGTCCTTTGGACAGTGGGTTACCCTTTTGTGTCCCAACTCATTAAAAAGGATAAAGAAATGAAAAAGAACTATACACATTTGGTGTGGGATTTTAACGGCACCATTTTGGATGATATTCAATTAGGCATTGATTGTGTAAATGTGATGCTGAAGAAGCGGGATCTTCCCACCCTGGACAGCGTGGAGGCATACCGCGCTATCATGCGTTTTCCCGTCATTGATTACT
Organism: Clostridia bacterium; assembly: GCA_017456905.1. Lineage (GTDB taxonomy): Bacteria > Bacillota > Clostridia > Oscillospirales > CAG-272 > CAMEON01. Next base: position 8,299 of record JAFTIL010000005.1, on the reverse strand, counting down.
ACCGCGATCTGGGCTTTAACATGGAAGAAGAGGATTATTACAAGATCCTTGCCCCCGAATGGGTGGCTATGTATCTTGCAGGCGAGCCTAAGTGTGGTATGATGGATGGTGTTATGGAAGTGCTGGAAACCGCCAAAGCCGCAGGGATCAAGCAAATGGTCATCTCGGCCACCGAAACGGATCAACTGCTGGGTCAGCTTGATCGTTTGGGTATCCGAGGCTATTTTGACGATATCCTGGGGCTTGACAACTTCTACGCCGCCTCTAAGACAGCCCTTGCTGAGGCCTGGAGACGCGAGCATCCCGAGGCGGTGGTGTTGTCGGTGGGAGACACCGACCACGACGGTGACCTGGCCGACGTGCTGGGTGCGGATTGTCTGCTCTATACAGGCGGTCATCAATCAAAGGAAAGATTGATGACCCGAAACAAGACTCTCATTGATCATATTGGCGAGATCAAGGAATATTTGTAAATAGAAATGGCTCTTTTGGTAAAAAAGGGCCGTTTTTTACAAAAATTATCTTTTGGGAGGCAGATTTCTCCGAAAAATGCGTTATAAGAGGCAGATTTCTCCGAAAAATGCGTTATAATATATGCAGATAAAAATTCATCCCAAGGAGGTGCTGTTGTGACCGACCGCGAGATCATCACGCTGTATAACGCCCGCGACGAGCAGGCCATCACCGAGACCGATCGTGCCTACGGACGGCTGTGCATGGATCTGGCTTTGAATATTTTGGGAGACCTTTCGGATGCGGAGGAATGTGTCAACGATACCTGGCTCAAGGTGTGGAACGCCATCCCACCTGCCTGTCCGCCGTCCCTTCGGGCGTTCGTTTGCAGGATCGCCCGAAATATCGCCATCGACCGCTACCGCCGAGGTCACGCCATCCGCAGAAACAGCCAAGCGACCGTGGCCCTGGAGGAGTTGTCTCCCTACATAGCCGCGCCACCCGAGGCTGACAGCGAGTTGCCCCGTCTCATCGAGGCCTTTCTCTATACCGAGGATGCTCTGGACAGAAAGCTGTTTATGGGTCGCTATTGGCACGCTTATTCCGTCAAAAAAATGGCGACCTATTACGGCCTCTCTCCCAACGCCGTTTCCCACCGTCTGAACCGCACGAGAGAGAGGTTGAGGGCTTATTTGAACGAGAGGGGGTATTCGGTATGACAGACAGAACACTGCAAATCTGGGAAAGTCTCTCGGATATGAGCGACAAGATCATTGAAGAAAGCGTCATCCCCGTCGAAGCCGCGCCTGCAGCGGCTAAACAAACGAGAGAAAAAGGCCGATTCTCCGCCTTTATGAACCACCCCGCCATGGTGGCGATGCTGTGCGCCGTGGTGTCCCTCGGCGTGGTGGCGGCTATCGTGATGGCGGGGAGAGGGGGGGCTTTTACGCCGCCCGTAGCGGAGACACCTCACATAGAAGAAACCGTGACCCAAGAGCCTTCCGATAGTCAGCTCATCCCTGCAGATTTTGCAAGCTACGAGTCCATCATCCGTATGTATCACAAGATGGTGGAGGTTCTTCCCGATTGGGCGGAAAAGCATGAAGAGCAGGAGACGCTGTTTTATTTCCCCAACGAGCAGGCAAGGGAATGGTACACGAGGGTTGGCAATGCGGCCTTTATTCTCTGTCCCGGTGATCGCACCAACGGGGTTGCCCATTTGGGCTACGCCGTCAAGGACTTCAACGGTGACGGCGTGGAGGAGCTGTTCCTGCTCACAAAGGATTTTCAGGTGGTCACCCTGTTTACACAGCACAACGGCAAGCCCGTATTGCTGGAGGACTTTTGGAACCGCAAGAGAGGTTACGTCAACGAAAACGGTCAGATCATCATCTGCGGCAGTAGTGGGGCTGACGTGAGCTCGCGGGAGATTTATCGCTTGGATGCTACTACGGGTCAGCTTGTGTTGGAGGAAGCCTTGGGGCTGGATGGGCACACAGAGGATCTGCAAACTATCTATTATCATCAGATCGGAGAAGAAAAAAACTATATTTCAGAGGATGAGTTTAACGCCATCAAGAATCAAGAACCCTATGTGGGCTTTGGCACCGAGAAGAACAGGCAAGTGTTGGAGGAAGATTACGTGCCTCTTTTGTCTGCGGATGCGCCGATGTTTTCCGAGTATGATGATGTGTTGGGTGTGTTTAAGCAATTCCTTTTGTGCGATGGCAGCGCCGCGCGGGACAGCTTATTTGAGAAGCTGATGACCGCCGCGCCAACCGAGAATGACCGCGCCATACTGAAAGAATTGCACGTTGACAGCGTGAATATGCGAATGCGCCCCTGCTATACCGTCAAGGATCTGAACTTTGATGGGCAGGAGGAGCTGATATTGCTCTCAGATGAGCTGTGGGTGTTCGCTTTGTTTACCATGGCAGACGGTGTGCCCAAGGATTTGGGATATACTGCCGGTTGGGGTATGGACATGGGGGCTGTTCGTCCGGATGCCACAGTTTGTCAGATCTATCAGAGTAAGGGACAAAACCAAACCATCAAGATCCAGCGGATGGTGGGTGGCGAGCTGTATGATCTGGAAGAGTTCGGCGTTGTGGACGAGAAGGTATGGGTGGATTTCGGTGCGGAAAGCACGGGCGACGAGGAAATCTACTTCTACCAAAAGGTGAAGGGCCAGCGCCAAAAGATCGACGGCGAAGCATACAGCCGTCTGATACAACAGTACGGTATCGACGAGGTGACAGGCTTTTCCGCCGATGCGGGATTTGAAAACGTGATCCCCCTGCTCTCGGACGATGACCTGACCGCCGATGGCAAAGGATAAATCACTATCACCGTCAAGGCATTCTGCCTTGACGGTGATTTTTTTGATAAAAAAGCAAATTTTTACGCATGGGCGGCAGATTTTTCCTCCGAAATCTGTTATAATAAGTGAAGAACCAAAAAGGAGGTGCCCTTATGGACGAAAAAGAAGCCACCAGGAGCATCATCGCCCTGTATTTTGCCCGTGACGAGCGCGCCATCAGCGAGACCGACCGTGTATACGGCAAGTTCTGCATGGGGCTGTCCCAAGGCATCGTGGGCAACCGCCAAGACGCCGAGGAATGTGTGAGCGATACATATCTCAAGGTGTGGAACACCGTTCCGCCCAAGGATCCCCCGTCCCTCAAAGCCTATCTCGGCAAGATTGTGAGAAACCTGTCCATCAACCGCTACCACGCCAACCGCGCCGCCAAGCGGAATCGAGATCTGGAGGTCGCCCTGCACGAGCTGGCTGAATGTCTCCCCGCCCCAGAGGAGGTGGAAAGCGACCTGACGGGTCTTTTGGAGGCCTTTCTTCTGACTGAAGACCCGCTGAACCGAAAGCTGTTCATGGGGCGTTATTGGCACGCCTTTGAGGTGAACACCCTGGCAAAGCATTACGGATTGACCCCCAACGCCGTGACCAAACGGCTGACCCGTACCCGCGAAAAATTGCGGGTCTATCTCACCGAAAGGGGGTACCGCATATGACGTACGCCGACAAGGGATTGGCTTTGTTTTCTCTCATGAATGACATGAGTGATTCGCTGATCAACGAAAGCGACATTGGAGGCGTTGTCTCCGTCAAGCCCAAAAGAGAGCGGACAGGACGCTTCTCCGCCTTCATGAACCACCCCGCCATGGTGGCGGTGCTGTGCGCCGTGGTGTCCCTCGGCGTTTTGGCGGCCATCGTGATGGCGGGCAGGAGGGGACTCGATATGCCGCCTGTGAATTCCCAGCCTTTGGCCGACGGTACGGAAACCGATGGACAAACGATGGATGATAATTTGATGCTTTTCCTTGGTATGACGTATGAAGAAGTTGTGAATGCGCTGGAGTCTGACGGTATGCCTTACACCTACTGTTTGCAGCACTTTTTCGTTTCGCGAGAAGACGGTAGCTTCTTTGTGCTGACGATGAACCCGTGGGGCCCTTTCGTTGTTGACCAAATCATGGAATATCAGGAAAAACAACCTACCCGCCAAGACATTTATGCCATTCGATCCGGTATGAGTGTCCATGAAATCCTCTCGTTGTTGGGGCGCCCAATAGGAGATTTGGCTTCGGGAGCCATTACTGTGGCTTATAAAACAGTTGAAGGTGATGAGTTTTGGATTTATTGGACGCAAATAGACGGTGAATTTACGGTGAGCCGTGTCCTTCAGATCGCGGATGAAAGCGACGTGTTTTGGATCGGCATGACGGTGGATCAAGTGACCGAGACGGCAAAACAAAAACAAATGGGAATCCTTTTTCGCACAGAAATTGACACACCGTATATCTTACTGAAAGAAAAAGACGGAACCGTTTATGTTCTTGAATGTGGCACCTCAACAACAGATTATGTTTTGTTTGGGTCTGTCAAGCGTGTTTATCAATATACGGATAAAACGCCAACCGATGCAGATATTTCTGCGATTGATTCTGAAGATGCCCCCGCTTTCCCTGAGATCATAGAACGCTTGGGGGTGCCTCTTGATTACCGTAGAACGGCGGGATTATATTCGGGCGTGATGGGGACTTATGAAAACTATTATTTCCGCTACATGACGCAAGAAGGCGGAGAATATGAAATTGTTTTTCATCATGGCCACCCACAGATACCGGGAGGAGGCGGACAGGGCGGAAGCTTTTCATTTGTAAAAATCATTGTGTTGGATTGAAAAAAAGCCTGCGCAAGACTTTTGTCAAGCGCAGGCTATATTTTTGAATTTTAGAATTTTGAAAATTCTCGGGCGGATATGGAATCCGCCCCTACGGAGTCGGGAAAGTGTTCGGGCAACTGATTTCTGTAGCAATCCCTTTTATTAAAAGTTCTTGAAAGGGGTCAAGGGGAAAACTTCTTTCAAGAAGTTCCCTCCAAGCGTACTCCATCAGTGCAATCTCGTACCCTCGGGCACGCGCTCGTCCACGAAGATGACCTGACAGCCGCAGGCGTTGTTGGTGGCGGCCAGGAGCATACCGTTGGAGGTGACGCCCGTGATACGGGTGGGGGTCAGGTTGGCCAGCACGATGATCTTCTTGCCGACCAGCTCGTCGGCGGTGTAGTCGTGCTTGATGCTGGACACGATGACACGCTCGTCAATGCCGTCGAACAGGGTCAACTTGTAGCAGGAGTGGGACTTGCGGATCTCCTGCACCTTGACGATCTTGCAAACACGGATGTCCAACTTGGAGAAATCGTCCATGGTCACCATGTCGGTGGAAATGGTCTCTACGGGATCAGGCTCGCCGTAAACCTTCTCCACAGGGGCGTTGGCGGCGGCTTCAGCGTCAGCCACAGCCTTGTCAGCGGCGATCTCTGCCTCGGTCTGACCGTAGGAGAAGTCAAGCAGCTTTACGTAGCGGGCAGGATCAATGGCGTACAGGAACAGATACAGACGGGGGCCTCGCTCCTTGTCGATGAGCAGCTTGTAGACCGTCTTGAAGAAGTTGCCCTGCAGACCCTTCAGCTCCTTTTCGGGCTTGTCCTCGCCAAAGACCTGCTTGGGGATGGCGTAGAGGGCGGTGTTCAGCTCGTCCAGGGTATAACCGCCTGCGGCCAGATAGTCGTGGAGCAGAGCGATCTCGCGCTTTTCCTCGTCGGTGAGGGTGTTGAACACCTCGAAATTACGGGTCTCGCGCAGCTTGTTGACCTGGTCGGGGGCGCATTGCTCCAGCCAGTACTTGGCGCGGTCGAGACGACCCATGAACTGCTCGGCGGTGTAGGGGGTGCCGATCTTCTCAAACACGGTCTCCAGCATGGGCACGTTGAAGTCCACGATGGAGCCAAGCTGAACCAGAAGACCCTGAGGTACGGTGCTGACCTCGTGACCCTTCACCACGCAGTTATACATGATGGCGGCGTCGCGCTCGTTGGACTTGCCCGCGCGGTACTCCTCGTACATCTTGTCGAACTCGAAATACTGGCGGAGAATACCGTCATCGAAGCAGAAGTCAAAGGCCTTGGTGGGCTCGGTCTTGGAGTAGAGCCACAGAATAACCTCGGGCTCGTAGAGCTTCAGCATGGTGTCAGGGGTGAGGTTAAGACCCGAGGAGGAGGACATCTTGCCTGCCAGACCCTTGATGCCGATGAACTCGTAGCCCTGGAACAGGGGAGGCTCGTAGCCGAAGATCTCCTTGGAAATGATCTTAGCGTTGGAGTAAGAACCTGTGGGAGCGGCGTGATCCTTTCCGCCGGGCTCAAAGTCCACGCCTTCGTGACGCCAGCGCATGGGCCAGTCGATCTTCCAGCCCAGCTTGCAGTTGAAGTTCTCGAGGAAGTTGATGTGGCCGTGATAGCCGCAACGGCAGGTGTAGTCGGCCTCGGTGCAGTCCTCGGAGATGTTCTCCAGGGTGGTGAAGTCGGTGCCGCACTCGGGGCAGAAGACGGATACGGGAGAATACTTTGCCTTCTCGGCATCATGCTCGGCCTTGCGCTCTTCCTCGGACTTGGTCATGTCCTTGGTCTTGAAGGAGTCGAGGATCTCGAAAATCTCCTCACGTTTGCGGAGAGACTCGATGATGGCCTCGGTGTAAGCGCCGGAGCGATACATATGACCCTGATGGCGGTAGTCCATCTCAATGCCGAACTTCTTCATGGACTCGGTAAACTCTGCCTTGAAATGCTCGGCATAGTTCTCGTGACATCCCCAGGGATCGGGAATGTCCACGTAGGGGGTACCGATATATTTGTCGTATGCGTCGCCTACCTTAGCCTGCACGTTGGCAGGGATCTTGCGGCAACGGTCAAAGTCGTCCCAAGAGAAGAGCAGGCGAGCCTTCTTGCCCTGCTTCTCAATGGCCTTGCAAACGAAAAGGGAGGTGGCGATGTCACGGAAGTTGCCGATGTGAACAGAGCCGGAAGGGCTGATGCCCGCAGCGCAGACGTATTCTTCCTTGTCGGGGTTGCGAGCGATGACTCTTTGTGCGATTTCTTCTGACCAATGCATGGTTGGTCTCCTTTCTTTTCTCTATATGTGGATTGTTTTTATACGTGAGGGATAAAAATGCTCATAGATATTTTATTATAGCATATTCGGAGAGGATTTGCAAGGGGTTTTAGAAAAAAACGCAAAAGGGAAAAGGAAAACAGCACCCACAAGCGTGAGTGCTGTTCAAGAGGATATTTAATCTACCAGGAAACTCAGTTCTCAGCCTTCTCCATCTCCAAATCCCACAGATCATCAATGTCCCTGTGGTTGTGGGGAAAGACATAGACCCGCGTTTTTTCATAGACGTAAGGATTGCCGTTTTCGTCCAACATATTGCGATGCCATTTGATGACCGAGTAAGTCATGGCACAGTATACCACAGTGCCGCCATCATTCATGGCGCCCGTGGAAAAGGGAAAGAACAAAAACAACGCGACAAGAATCAAAATGATGATGGTTCTGAGACGGATCTTTTTGGATTTCATAAAACGTTCTCCTTTCCCAAGCGTTAACGGATGGAGAAATGCCATCCCTACAACGAAGAGAGTGCTGCCTTGTCGTAAAGAAAACTGCGGAGCTGTCCGATCCCTTTTGGGGATAATCAGCGGGCGGATATGGAATCCGCCCCTACAGAACAATCATTTATGAAGGTTCTTGAAGGGGCATGGGCAAATCATGCCGTAGGCATATTTGACCGAGCTTGCGAGGCGAACTTCTTTCAAGAAGTTCCCTCCGTAAAAACATCATCAGATCGTTACCTCAGCGTGCGCCTCGGCACTGCGGTAAATGGCATCCAGCATCTTCTGAACGGTCAGCGCATCTTCCATGGGAGAGATGGGAGTCTTACCGGTGTTCAGACACTCAACAAAGTGGTGAAGCTCCTCCACAAACAAATTGTTGGGAGTTACCTCGGGCTTAATGTCGGAGAGGTATCCCTCTTCATCTTCACCGTAAATCGTAAGAGGATCGAAGGAACAACCGGCCTTGCTACCGAAAAGGGTCACATCGTTGGCTTCCTGACCGTTGATGGCCCAGGCGATCTCGGCGGTCATGGTCTTGCCGCCTTCAAAGCGGAAGAACACCATGGCAGAATCCTCGGTGTCAAACACACCCTTACCTTGACCCAAAGGACTCCAGCGAGTGATGCCCTTGGTTTTGAAATCGCCGATGCGGTAGGAGGTCTCGGCGGAGCAGGTGAGGGGGGTGGGGCGGCCCATCAGATACCAAGTGCGGTCGATGGCATGAACGCCGATGTCCAACACAGGACCGCCACCTGCCAGTTCTTTGTCGGTGAACCAGCCGCTGGGGGTGCCTCTGCGGCGAACATAGCGGCACTTGGCGGTGTAGATCTCGCCGAACACACCCTGATCGTACAGCTCGCGGCACTTCATTGCCTC
>JAFTIL010000053.1 GCA_017456905.1 Clostridia bacterium | reverse complement strand
TGACACGTACTTCACCGAAGACAAGGTCGAGACCACGCTTGAGGCACTTACGGGCGCAATTCCTTCTCACAGCTATGGCGATTGGAAGACCGACGGCGCAAACCATTGGAAAGAATGCTCTTGCGGTGATAAGAAGGATTCCGCGGCACACAGCGGCGGTACCGCGACCTGCGAAGCAAAGGCCAAATGCGCTGTATGTAGCGCTGAGTACGGCGATCTCGCGGCGCATAAGTACAGCGAGGCGACTTGTACCACCAAGGCTAAATGCTCGGTTTGCGGAGACGAGACGGGCGAGCTTGCTGCGCATAAGTATAGCGAGGCGACTTGTACCGCCAAAGCTAAATGCTCGGTTTGCGGAGATGAGACGGGCGAGCTTGCGGCGCACAACTACGTTGACGGCAAGTGCGAGTGCGGCGAGACTGATCCTAACTACACCCCCGGAACTGATGAACCCGGAACCGACGTCCCCGGCACAGACGAACCCGGAACCGACGTCCCCGGCACAGACGAACCCGGAACCGACGTCCCCGGCACAGACGAACCCGGAACCGACGTCCCTGGCACAGACGAACCCGGAACCGATAAACCCGAGGATCCCGAGAAGAACGGATGTCAATCCACTATCGTTGGCGCATCTGCAGGATTTATAGCAATGGCTATCATTGCTTCTCTCGGCATCGTGCTGAAAAAGAAGAAGCTCCTCTGATTTTCCGTTAAACAAGAAGCGTATTTAATACAATAGGCGGTAAGCTACCGCTTACCGCCTATTGTCCTGATTTTCGCCTCTCGGCGTGTCCAGTGTAGCATAGCTCTCGCAGCTGTCAACGTGAAAAATTATCGCTGAAAAATGAAATAATCAACGAGAAAGTCAAGTAGCAATACTTGGCTTTTTCTTGTATAGTAAAACCACGCGTTAGACACGTGGTTCGGTAAGAATTAGATAGTTATCCGGACAGCTCAAATCGTTTTGAGGTCAAGCCAAATGAATCTCGGGTGATAGCAGTAGGGGGTGTTATCGCCGTTCCAGATGTTCGTATTATAGCTGATGAGTAAACGGCTTCCCTCCGACAGATGGGGATGTGCCTTGGCGTTATACGTAAATACCGTATCCTCCTTGCCTTCCGCGTCCGGCACTGTCTCACCGGCCTCGGGCACGCGGTAAAAACGGACGGCCTCGCCAAAAGGCCCGTACGGCGTGTCGGCGATGGCATAGGCAATATCACCGGAAACACACTCATCCATGAATACGGCTATGTATTTCCCGGCCTTCGGGCCTACGGGAATGGGCGTCACACTGTATTCGCGGGATATACCCCGGATCACGGCGGCGGAATCGGCCAGATTCATGCTCCATTCGCTTCCGTCATAGTATCTCAGCTTGGAAAAATCGGGAAAGTCCTCGGCCTTGATGCGGGAAACGTAGCCCCTGTAATCGCGTCCGCCGCCGTAGATGTAGATATATCCGTCAGGGTCGGTCGCTCCCGCTTCTTGGGTATTGACGTGGACGGCGTATCCGTAGTCAATGGCCAGCTCACCCTCAGGGGTCAGCATACAGAGCTGAGGTATGGGTTCGATGAGGGAATAATGCTGATAATCAGCGTTGCCCTCCACGATGGGGAATACGGCCATGTCCACGCGGTCATTGACGAGTCCGATGGGGGTATAGCAGAACAAATACAGCTTATCCCCCAGCACAAGACCGTCCGTGAACCATTTCGGTTCGCCCACAAGATTCTTCTGCTCATCGTCGTCCAGCTCCTGCCTGTCCAGGGTACAGCTGCCGCCCTTTCCCCAGACAAATCTACGCCTCGCGGCATCGGGCTTGCTTCCCTCGAGGATCGCGGAGGTATGGTTGGGCATAGCCTCCCGCACGGCCTTTCTTCCGTCCTCACTCGCGGTGCCGAACAGGGTATCGCTGAAAATAAAAAAGGTCTTGGTGCGGTCGGTGGCACTCGCAAAAGCATCGTTTCCATCCAGCGCAAAGGAGTAGATCCCGTCGGCACCGATCCACGCGGTTTCGGTCACATCGTATCTCTCAAAAAGTTTGCTCCATTCATCCGCCGCCTCCACCTTTACGGCAGGCTCGATATGGATACTGTTCTTCATTGCTTCGTCCATACAATTCATCGGCGAAGCCTGATCAGGCTTCGTTTTTTCTCCTTCACATCATTGTTTGATAGCCGATTGCAAAATGATTCAAATTTGGGCAATTATGCAATCAACCGGCACAAATACACTTAGGCATATTATATCATATAAAAACTCCTTTTTCAAGATTTTTTCCTGAAATCATGAGCGTATATGTTTATTAACACCATTAATTTCAGAGGAATCTTCTTTTTGCTTTGAATGAAAAATATTCATACCGAAAAAAAGCAATTAGATGAAACATCTCATTGTTTTTTGATGCTTACAGTCCTTGTACGGCTCCGCCGATATGTTGGTGACCATCCCCCGCGCCGCGCTTGGCATTGGCGAGGGTGATTTCATCATCAACTTCAAGTGGAGCGACAATATATTGAAAATGTTTCAAAATCAGAGAAACGTGAAACCTTCGTATGATTCGTCTTGGAGGTCAATCGTAGCCTGTGTGCCATTCGACGGCAGTGCTCCGTTTTCAATGCCAAATCACAAAAAGGTAATAAAAAGATAAGACGAAGTCGTGACTTGAAAAGTACTAGCGGTTGACAGGAATCATTGAGTATGGTACAATTGTAAGTGTAATATGCTTTGCTGAGTAGAACATATTGCATGATTTCTCAAGTTACATGGTGTTATATTATTAACAGCGGCAAGGAGATACATAAACGTGGAAAAGAAATGGGATGTATTCGTTTACGGCGATGTGAACATTGACCTTGTAGTGCCCGGGGTGGAGGCTTTACCCGCCATGGGGTCCGAGGTGGACGTGCCGACCATGGAGACCTTCGTGGGGGGCGGTGCCGCCCTCTTTACCCTGGGCCTGGCCAAGCTGGGTCTGACCCCCGTATTCCAGGGAAGCATTGGCAAGGATATGTACGGCGAGTACATCCGCGGCCTGTTCAGAAAACTTGGTGTGGACGACATCCTCCTTCTGGACAGCGATACCAAAAAGACGGGCATTTCCATCAGCTTCACAACCCAAAAGGATCGCTGCTTTCTGACCTACCGAGGCACCAACGAGGGGCTGTCTTTGAAACACATGGATTTCACCCAACTGTCCTACGCGAGGCACGTCCACGTGACAGGATATGAAGGACTCTCCAACCACGCAGAGTATCTGGATATGCTGAAGAAAATCCACGCCATGGGGGACGTGACGGTGTCCTTTGACGTGGGCTGGGACACCACGGGGGTGTGGTACGAGGGCATCTTCGACCTGCTCCCCATGATCGACGTCCTATTCATGAACGAGATCGAGTGCCGTCATTATACCCGATGTGAAGATATCGAGGAGGGTGCGCGCAAGCTGGCCGAGTCTGCGGGGATGGCTGTTATCAAGCTGGGAAAGAAGGGAGCTTTGGCTGTCAAGGACGGCAAGGTTTACGTTGCTCCCACCTATAAGGTCAAGGTTCTGGATACCACGGGTGCGGGGGATTCCTTTAACGCAGGCTTCGTGTATGGCTTTATCAGCGGGCTTCCCATGGAGGAGTGCCTGAAGCGGGGGAACGGTTGCGGATCCCTGTCGGCTACCATGCTAGGCGGCAACACGGGTTTTCCTTTCAAGGATCAGCTGGAGAACTGGATCCTCACCGCCGAGACCGAGGTCGTCTCGGACTGAACCACCATACCTCACAGTTTTTTCGGAGGATATTACATATGAAAATCGGAGTTATCGGCGGCGCGGGTGTGCGCACCGTCATCTTCATCAACGGCCTGCTCAAGCGCTACAAGAAGCTGAACATCGACGAGGTCGTGCTCTACGATATTGATTTTGAGAAGCTTTCCATTATCGGCAAGCTCTGCCGTCACGTGGTCAAGCGCGAGGGTAAGGATCTGACGGTCCGCGAGGTCTTCGACCCCGTGGAGGCCATCCGCGGCATGGACTACATCGTCACCACCCTGCGCGTAGGGGGCGACCACTCCCGCGTGGTGGACGAGTCGGTGGCCCTTGGTAACGGCGTCATCGGCCAGGAGACCACGGGTGTCGGCGGCTTCTCCATGGCCGTCCGCACCATCCCCGTGCTCATGGACTACTGCGAGCTCATCGAGAAGCACGCACCCAACGCCTGGATCTTCAACTTTACCAACCCCTCGGGTCTGGTTACCCAAGCTCTGCACAGCGCGGGCTATCACCGCATCATCGGTATCTGCGACGCGCCCAGCAGCCTGAAGTACCGTATGTGCGACAAGCTGGGTGTCCCCGAGGAGGAGATGTACGTGGAGTTCTTCGGCCTCAATCACCTATCCTGGATCAAAAGCGTGCAGGTAAACGGTGAGGAGATCATGGACAAACTCATCGCTGACGACGATTTCATGTCCTCCATCCACGAGCTGAAGATCTTCGACCGCGAGTTAGTTCGCCAGACCGGCTTGATCCCCAACGAGTATCTTTACTACTACTACCACCGCGAGCGCGCTCTCGCCAACATCAACAAGTCGGATATGACCCGCGGCCAGACCATCGAGAAGGTCAACATCGAAATGATGAAGGAGCTGGGAGCCATGGATATTGACGCCGATCCCGAAGAAGCTCTGCAAATTTTCCTTTACTATATGCAGCTCCGCGAGAACAGCTATATGTCCATCGAGTCGGGCTCTGCCAACCGCCCCATGCTGGAAAAGGGAAGCCTGCCCGTGCCCGAGGGTATGGGCTACGCGGGCGTCATGCTGGACTGCATCGAGGGCATGCAGAGCGAGGAGGGAAGAACCCTTGTCCTCAGCATCCTCAACCAAGGCTCCATCCCCTTCCTCTCCGATGATGACGTGGTGGAGGTGACCTGCAACGTGTCGAAGAACGGTATTCAGCCCGTTAAGCAGGAGACCGTGCCCACCATGTGCGAGCTGTACATCCGCCTCATCAAGCGCTATGAGCGCCTGACCGTGGAGGCCGTCCGCGAGGGGGACGAGGAGAAGGCCATCGAGGCTCTCATGACCCATCCGCTCATCAATTCCTACTCTCTGGCCAAGAAGCTCATCGCCGACTATAACGAGGCCTACGGCGAGAAGATTTTGAAGGGTAGCGCCTGATTTCCCACAAACCATCGGAGGTTTCCATCCCATGAATTTGAATTTCCAATTTGACGGCAATATGAGCCGTGAGGTGCTGGAAAGCTACCTGTCCCGCGCCGTGACCGCCAGCTCCCTGTACGAGACCGACACCCTGGAGGACGATCTCCGCGCCATCCGGCGCATGGGGGTCAAGTTCATCGGCCGCGCGTCGGGTATCTGGTATATGCTGGAGGACGACGAGACCCATTTCGCCAAGTCCAAGGCCCTGGCCGACGCCGTCCACGCCCAGGATCCCGAGATCATCCTCCAGGCCTGCGTCTTCGAGATCGTGACCAAGCGCATGAATACCCAAAAGATCCCCGCCTACGTGTTCGAGGCCTTCGGCAAGCCCGTGGAGGACCGCTGCTTTAACTGGAACGACGCCCGTATGCTGTCCGAGAGCGGCGATACCGCGTGGAACTCCGACCCCAACCGCGATCCCGGTAAGATCGGGGATATGCCCGACCTGAACCGTGACGAGGCGCGTATGTGGTTCTACTACCGCGCCACCCGCTACATCGACTGCGGCTACGAGGCCCTCCACATGGGTCAGGTGCATCTCTACACCGCCGAGGACAAGGGCATGAAGAAGACCTACGAGCTGTTCGGCATGATCCGCGACTACGCGAAGAAGCACGCCCGCCGTCATAAGGTCCTGCTGGATGCCCACACCCACGGCGTCAGTGTGAACGGCAAGCTCCTTCTGGACTACCACGCCATGCCCTACACCCGCGCTCCTCTGGAGCATTACGAGGGTCAAAGACTGGTGCTGGTCCGCGAGGGCTTCAGCGAGGGCGGCGAGAACCCCAACGGCTGGTATGGCGAGCAGATGCCCTACCTCATGGAGTATGACAACTGGGGCGGGAAAATGTTCGAGGAGGCCACCGTGGAGGAGGCCATCGCCAACCGCGGCCGCCATCAGGTAGCCCGCTGGCAGTGGTGGGGCTTCGATCAGATCGGTTGGTTCGCCAACCAGTCTCCCGAGGTCCGCGACCACTTCATTGAGTACACCTACCGCTGGACCCAGATCAACAACCCCCACGCCTTCTTCCTCATGCCCTTCCGCCGTATGCTTAGCGATGCCCGCGTGGAAATGATGCGGGGCGACAACGGCGAGCTTGGGGTGAACGAGTACTACCAAATCAACAACAAGTCCGCCGCCTGTCCCATGGGCTTTGGCCAGGAGGACGTGATGGCCGCCTGCTGGGAAGACGGAGACCGCCTCCGCGAGGGCTACGCCAATCCCGAGCATCTTATTCGTTACGGCTGTCGGGAGCAGTACGATCCCGAGACGGGCTACAAGCTCCCCGAAAAAGTGGTGGTATACGGTAGCTTCCAGCCCTTCGTGGGCTGTGAGGAGAACGACTCCAACAGCGAGCTGACCCGTATGTACTATATTGGGGACAATACCTACACCCTGTCGGTGGTCATCCCCTTCGCGGGCACCTACGACTACGCCGTCTCCACCTACGGCACCCTGTCGGCGGTCTACACGGCTCACAGCCACCGTCCCGCCAGCGGCGACGGCCCCAAGGCACACTTCACCACCCCCCGCGACAACTGTGTCGTGAAATTCACCTTCCGTTACATGGACAACAAGGTCTCCGCCGAGGTTGCGGAATAAATCTCGTCGAGAGCCACAGGAGGTCCCTATGAATGAGCTATACCGAGTTGAAGGCACCCTGAACAAGAGCTTCATGGGGCAGATCACCTACACGGTCTGTCTGGAGAAGCCCTGTACCGAGCTGGATATCCATCTGACCTACGATTTTGCCGAGCTACGCTATCGGGATGAGAAGGCGAACCTCGGCCGTGATGAGATCCTGAGGATCTACGGAAGCGAGGAGCATTACCTCGAGTGTCCCCCCATCACCCCCGCGGTGCTGGAGAAGACCATCCGCGAGGTCAGCGACATGAGCGGATACGTCATCACCGAGGAGGAGGCGCGCAAGTTCCTGGTCTACGACATCGACCTCAAGACCGAGATCCATCCCCTGGCGACCCTGAACGACGAGTTCATTGGCTGTGTCCACAAGCAGCTGACCGACCGTCACATGATCTTTCGGGCGGATTACGCTTCCCACGGGTGCATCCCCCAGCCCCGCATGGAGGGAGTACTCAAGATCACCCTGCTGGTCTTCAACGTGACTAAGGATAACACCCGCTATACCCTGACGGTCAGCGGACAGTGAGGAGGGAGCGTTATGTTCAAACGATACGAGTTGCACAACCATACGAGTGAATCTGACGGCCCCATTTCATGTCGGGAGTTGGTGGAAAGGATGGCGGCGGACGGAGTGGACTGTTTTGCCATCACCGATCACAATACCATCTCGGGTCACTACATGATCCGAGAACTTATGAAGCAATACCCCGCCGTGGCGTGTGCCTATGGTATGGAATACACGACCTATTTCGGCCATATCGTCTGCCCCGTCCTGGAAACCTACGTGCCGTGGGACTCCATCGACCGTCATAAGCCCGAGCGGCTCTTTGAAGTCTGCAAGGCGGTGGGAGGCATCGTGGGCATCGCCCATCCCTTTGCCTATGGCGAGCCTTTCGCCAAGGGGTGTCGCTTTGAGATGGAGATACAGGATTTTTCTTGCGTGGATTACGTCGAGATTATCAATAACTCCGAACCGCTCCACCAGGTCAACAGCCCTGCCATCCGCTGGTGGGAAGAGCTTGTGTTGAAGGGTATCCATGTTTCTGCCTGCGCGGGAATGGATCTGCACAAAGTGACCGACTGTATGGCCGGGAAATTCGCCACCTATGCCGAAGGAACAGCGGGCGGCGATGCCGTAGCCGAGCTACACGACGCGCTGGCGGTGCAAAGGACGTGGGTGTCCAAGGGGATGCTGCTCCTATGGTACAAGGACGGAGAGCGTATCCGCTTTACGCTGTATGACGCGAAAAAGCCCGGCTTTATCCCCTCGGAGACTTACACGCTGACCCTGAAAAGCAGGGAAGGGGTTCGTGAGTTCGACATCACGGGCGGTACTCTGACACTTCCGCTGTCCGAGCTTGCGGACGTAGAGATCCCCAAGCTCTACGGAGGCGAAGTCGTTTTGGAAAACCTGATCTGCGTTTCTCCCGCGATCCGCAAGGAACGATTGCGACCGTAGAATGTTTATTAGAAGGATATGCGTATCATGAACCAATTTTCTCATATTTTACGAGATCAGATCGACACCGTATGTAAGAAGCTCTACGAGATGGGGCGGGACGATCTGGCTCTGCTTTTCACGAAGTGTTACCCCAACACTCTGGAGACCACCACCAAGCTTTTGGATGACGGCTCGGCCTTCGTCGTCACGGGAGACATCCACGCCATGTGGCTCCGCGACTCGGCCGCGCAGGTGCATCACTACCTTCCCGTGGCCGCCGAGAATGACGAGCTGGCTGACATCATCGAAAAAATGATCAAGCGCTACGCCATCTACGTCCCCAAGGACCCCTACGCCAACGCCTTCAACGAGTGCGACAATGACCGCGGCCATAAGGAGGATCTGACCTTCCGCTCTCCTTGGGTATGGGAGCGCAAGTACGAAGTAGACTCCCTCTGCTCGGTGATCTTCATCGCTTATAAGTTTTGGAAGAAGACGGGACGCACGGGGCATCTGGACGAGAACTACAAGAAAATGCTCACCATCATCTTGGATCTCTGGGAGACCGAACAGTACCACGCCGAGAAGTCTACCTACATCTTTGAGCGCCCCGAACCTCCAAAGTCCACCGATACTCTGACCCACGGCGGTCACGGTTCCCCCGTTGGATACACCGGCATGACCTGGTCGGGCTTCCGTCCCTCGGACGATGCCTGTACCTATCACTACCTCATTCCCGCCCAGATGTACGCCGTGGTAGTTTTGTGCTACCTGTCCGAGATCGCCCGTGAGGTCTACGGCGATGAGGCTATGGCTCTCCGCGCCGAAAAGCTGGGGGGAGAGATCGACAACGGTATTCAGCAGTACGGTATGGTGGATCACCCCAAGTACGGCCGTATCTACGCCTACGAGACCGACGGATTGGGGAACTACAACCTCATGGACGACGCCAACGTTCCCTCGCTTCTCTCGGCACCCTATCTGGGCTACTGTTCCGCCGACGATCCCGTATACCAAAACACCCGCCGCTTTATCCTCTCGGAGGACAACCCCTTCTACTTCGCGGGTACCAAGCTCCACGGTATCGGCTCTCCGCACACCGAGCCCGGCTACGTCTGGCCCATCTCGCTGGCTTTGCAGGGGCTTACCTCCAATGACCCTGCCGAGGTGGAGGAGGTGCTTTTCATGCTGGCTTCTTCCCATGCAGGTACTTACTTCATGCACGAGAGCATTGATGCCGACAACGAATATAACTTCAGCCGCGAGTGGTTTGCCTGGGCGAATTCCATTTTTTCGGAGCTGGTGCTGAAATACGCGGGGTTCGAGATCTGAACAAGATGAAAGGAAAGGCTATTATGATGGTGAAACATGAATTCGCGGCTGTTCGCGCAAGGGAACTGCTGGAGCAGCTGTCTCTCGAAGAAAAGCTTTATCAACTGTCTGCCCAGATGCTGTTCGGCGTCGAATCCGATTATGAGCAGAAACGCAACCCCAAGGAAGGGAACTACCGCAACCCCGGTCATTTCATGCACGTGGGGCGTGAAAAGCCTGCGTCCCCTTCTGAGGTGGCGGAACGGATCAACCGCGACGTGCGTCTGACCATGGATGCCCACCCTCACGCCATTCCCCCCATCGAGCATGGCGAAGCACTTCACGGTGCCCAATGGGGTATGGCGACCTGCTTCCCTCAGCCCATCAGCATGGCCTCCACCTTTGATGACGAGTTGGTGGCGGAGATCGCCGCTGTGATCGGTAAGGAGTGTGCCGTTGTGGGTGTCCGACAGGCGTTGACCCCTGTGGTCAATATTGCGCGGGACTGCCGTTGGGGCAGAACCATCGAGACTTTTGGCGAGGACGTATTGCTCTCCTCTAACATGGGTGTAGCCATCTGCCGCGGCCTGCAGAATAACGGCGTCATTGCCACCCCCAAGCACTTTGCTGATAACTATTCCTGCGGCGGCCGTGATTCCAACTACTCGGATACCTCCGAGCGGACCATGCGGGAGGTGTATCTCAAGCCATTTGAAAAGTGCTTGGGGGAAGGCGGTGCCATGTCGGTCATGGCGGCCTACAATTCCTGGGAGGGCGTTCCTTGCTCCTGCAACGAGCGTCTGCTGACTGGAATTCTCCGTGATGAATGGGGATTTGAAGGCTTCGTGGTCTCTGACTACTGGGGCGTGGAGGGCGTGTACGAGGCACATAAGCTGGTGGATGACTTCTGGAAAGCAGAAGCCTGCTGCTTGAAGGCGGGGCTGGATGTCAATCTGCCCCATAGCTGCTATGAAAAGCTTGTCAAAGCCTTGGAGGAAGGGATGATCACCGAGGCTGATGTGGATCGCGCGGTTCTCCGCGTGCTGACTGCCAAGTTTGCCATTGGTTTGATGGATAACCCCTTTGCCGATGGAAAAGCGGCCGATGCGCTGGTGCGCTGTGACGCCCATAAACAACTGGCATTGAAAGCCGCACGCCGTTCTATCGTCCTTTTGAAAAATAACAATGTGCTTCCGCTGGATCGTACGCAGATCAAGACGTTGGCGGTTTTCGGTGCCAGCGCCAATGAGCTTCCCGTGGGCAAGAACTATTCGGGCCCCTTCCAGCGTTTGTGGGAGGCCGAGGACGCCAAGACGCCGTTGCAGTATCTCCGCGAATATTTGGGGGATTCTGTGAAGGTGATCTTTGCGGAGGACGAAAAGATCGAAGAAATCGCCTCTCAATGCGATGCAGCCATCTATTTCACCACCGTCGTGGAGGGCGAGGGCATGGATCGCTCGGATATCCGTCTGCCTGCCTACACAAAAAAGGTACAGGCCGATGAATCCGCCATCATCGTCGGCAAATTCGAGATTGAAGTCAAGACCAACCAAGAAGAAAGCATCCGCCGTATGACCGCTGCCAATGCGAACGCCGTCGTGGTGTTGCTCAACGGTGCGCCCGTGGATATGACCGCATGGGTGGATGGCTGCGGAGCGGTTTTGGAAGCCTGGTATCCAGGTGAGCAGGGCGCGCAGGCCATGACCGAGATCTTGTTCGGTGACGTGAATCCCTCCGCCAAGCTCCCCATCACCTTCCCCCGCAGCGTAGGCCAGCTCCCCCTGTTCTACAGTGCCAAGCCCTCGGGACGCGGCCACGGCTACGTGGAAAACGACGGCTCCCCCCTGTATCCCTTCGGTTACGGATTGAGCTACACCACCTTTGCCGTGACGAATGCCGCCTGTCGGCTCGGTGAGGACAATCTAAAGATCACCCTTGACCTGACCAATACGGGTGAACGGGACGGTGCCGAGGTCATCCAGATCTACCTGTCGGGACACAACTGCGACGTAGTCATGCCCCTGCGCGAGTTAAAGGCGTACAAGCGGGTGGAGACCCATGGGGGCGAGACCGTGACCGTGACCCTGGAGGTGCCCGCCGAGGCCTTCTGCTACTACGACCGCAGGATGACCTACGGTATGCACGATGGCGACTACACGGTATTGGTGGCGACCTCCTGCGAGGATGTCCACAAGACCTTTGAAATCAAGGTCAGGGACGGGAAGCTGCTCTGATCCCATGGTCTCCAAATAAAAACACGGATATTCTTCGACGGTTACCGAGGAATATCCGTGATTTTTTATCTGTTGATCAGAGAGCGTCCTTCCCAAGCGGGATCCGGCGCAATATCGAGAATGGCGGCAGCAGTTGGGGCAATGTCCAGCAGAGAAGTATTTTGAATGATTTTACCTTCTTCAAAATGAGGACCGTACAGGAACAATGGAATCACCATATCTTCGGGCATATCGCTGCCGTGATTGCGGTCGTGACCGCCATGATCCGATGTAAGAATGATGGAATATTCATCACCGAAAGCATGGAGGACTCGTGCGACGTTGTCAATCGCGATGGAGAGGCGGCGCATATATTCCTCGCTCATCCACCCGCAATCATGCCCGCCCTTTTCATCAAGATCCACCATGTACAGCATGACGAAATCGGGATGATACTTGCTGATGGCATTCAGACAGTTATCCGTTACTGTGTCGTCACTGCGATCATCCAATGCAATATCGGAATAAGAAGAGATCGAATAGCCTCCGGGAAGGGCGAGATCACGTAAGTAATCCCAATTATAAAAAAGTGCTGTTGTACCGCCATTTTGGCGAACCTTTTCGAAAATGCCCGATACAGGGCGGACTTGGAGAATATACGTATTGCTCAAAATACCGTGACGCTGTGGGGGAACGGAATGAGTCATGGAAAAATGGCAAGGGAAGGTAACCGAGGGGAAAACGGAGAGTGAATCATAATTGTAGGTGCACATCTGCTCTAATTTTTTCACAAAGGGATTTTCGCATTGCTGAAGGGCATCAGAGCGCATACCGTCAATAGAAACGAGAATAACTTTGCTTTTCATTGTGTAACTCCTTTGATAATTGAATCTTGTTATTGATCAGAGCTATGCTTGGCATCCTGTTCCATTCTGGATCCGATATTCCTGCGGCGTGATCCCAATGAGTTGCTTGAAGCATCGGTTAAAGCTGCTGTGAGTCGCGTATCCGCATTTTGTGGCGATGCTGAATATGCTTTCATTCGAATTTTTCAGCAAATAACATGCGTGATCAATTTTAATATTTCGCACATATTCCGAAAAAGAGATTCCAACACTCTTAAAAAACATTCTAGAGAGATAAGATTCGTTGTAACGCAGCTCCTTCGCAAGCTCATGCAGGGTGCAGGAGTTATCCACATTGTTTTCGATATAGATAAATATATCTCGAAGAAGTTGCGTGCTGCCGGCGAAAGTGTCCTCCGTGGTATAGTCAATTTCCAAATAAAATAAAGAACATAGCGTATACAAAAAGCCTTTTATGGAAGAGATGTCGTTTCTGTCTTGCATATGGATAAAAAAATCCCGGTACAAGGACGGAACATCGTGCAGAAGGATAGAATGCAATTTATATTTGGAAATAGAGCTCGATACAGCGGCAATGAGATCATCCGAAAAAACGCAGAGCAGGCAGGTTCCGCTTTTGCCGGGTTCGGTCTCATAGCTGTGTATCCGATAGGGCTTGACCAAAATCAGATCTCCAGCCTTCAAAAAGTATTTATTATTGTCGATCTGTATATTCAGTTCCCCATCCAGCATGAGCACCATTTCATAGCAACGGTGCATATGTAAGGGGAAGGAATGGTTGGTATTTCTTTCGTACAGAAAATGGTTCGTACCGATTCCGTGCTCAATTTCATAAAATACCATATTCATTGTGGTTGCACCTCCTTCTTTTGACGATGCCGCACCAGACCGATGGCGGAGGATGAGATCGCCACGACCTCGTTGATTGCTCCTCCGATAGAGGGCACGAAAAGATTGTAGATCAGGATTAAGGTGGACGTAAGAAGAATACTTTTACGAAGATTCTGAGGATTAAAATAGCCCATGGCCAGCGTATTCAGGGTGATACCGACTACGAAAAAGAGGCTATGATAACCTTCCCAGAGGAAGGCACTCAGGACTGCCATAATCAGCGAAAGCAGAGCAGGGAGGATTATGGCACAATGCTTGTTCTTATCCTTGTGCATATAGCAAAGATTGCGGACAATGCACATGATGTTCAATCCCAAAGCGGTGATACCGCCCAGCATGGCGTAGGCGATACAGGAAACACCGGTCGCGACTGCGTTTACAATGAAGATCTGACGGGTAGACTTCATTTGATAGGTAACGAAGGTTATGATAACAGCGATAACGCTGATGATCTGACCAACGATTTCGACAGGTTGCATACGGTTCCTCGCAGAATGTTGATAGTTTCTGTATATATTGTAGCATGATATCGTTCCTTTTTCAATGCTAAATTATGAATAAGTAAGAAAAAGACTAAATGAAGTCATGGCTTGGAAAGTGTTGGCGGTTGACAGACTTTATGGAATATTGTATAATTTATTTGCATATGTTTTGCCCGACAAAATAAACGCAAAGAAAGGAACGAAACAATGAACACGTTTAAGAAAGCATTTTCCCTGTTCGTAGCCATGACCTTTGTTCTGGCTTGCTTCGCGACCCTCTGTATGCCCGTATCCGCCGCCGAGAGAAAAGATATTGTCCAAGATGGCCTGATTGTTTGGTACGATGCAGGCAACAACTCCAACGGTGTACAGGACCATGAGGCTACTGTTTGGAAGGATCTGACCGGTAACGGTAACCATATGTCTGTCCGTGTCAACGAGAAAAACTACTGGACCGACAATGCCTTCCATGTGGATGCCAACCCCACCTACTTCCCCGATGCTGTCGTGGATGTTATCAACGGTGAGGAGTACACCTTCGAGATGGTGCTGGGTGAGGTTAACTTCACCGCTACCAACTGGATCACGCTGATGTGCTCCGATAACGATGAGTTCTCCCTCTTCGTTCGCGTTCCCAACGGTAGCGATACCGATGACAATCTGGAGTTCAAGTACAACGACAAAAACCAGGATCGTCCCAAGATGGACGATGGCGCCGGGTTGCTCAACAACTCAACTATGGCTGTTACTTTCACCATGGCCGACGGCGAGGACCCTCTTTGCACCATTTACGTCAACGGCGTGGCTCTGGCTACCGGTGTTCCTGAGCATACCAACATTGCCGATACCCTCATGTGGGGTCATGACAGCCCTCAGCGTGTATGGGGCGGTGACGTTCATGGCTTCCGCTTCTATAACAGAGCTTTGTCTCCCGAGGAGATCGCCGATAATGCTGCAGCGGATGATTGGAACTACCGCGTGGGCAACTATATCGAGCCCGAGGAAATGTATGACGGCTCTGACGAGGCCATTGGCGGCGAGGATGGCATTACCTACGTCAATAACATCGTGACCTTGACAGAGGCTACCAACCTGGTTCCCTCTATCGGTGAGTACGGTTGCCTGAACGTCCATCACCTGCACTTCTACGGTGACCACCAGGGTCTTAAGATCATTCCCACTACCAACGACGACGGTACCATCACAGGTAATCCCCTTTTCTTCGTCAACTACGCTAAGTTCATCCGCCGCGCAGGTCTTGTGAACCTGAACGGTGACGACGTCAAGTATCTTGCCGTCAAGCTGAAGGTGGTTGGCACGATCGAGGATCTCTACTTTTATGGTCTGGCAGGGGAGAAGTATGCTGTCTGGGATGACGGTGTATCGCCTCTTGAGGCTGACAATTGGCCTCAGTGCAACGGTGAGTCCGAGTACATGCTCTTCAACATGGAGAAGGAGTGGACCGGTCTGATCAACAACTTTGCATTCACCGTCGTTAATCCTGCTCCCGATACCATTGTGTACATCGAGGAGATCGCTCTGTTTGCTGATGGCGATGCCGCTTATGCCTATGCAGGTATGGAGCATGAGACCGAGACTCCCACTGAGGCTCCCACCGAGGCTCCCACTGAGGCTCCCACTGAGACTCCTACCGAAACTCCCACCGACGCGCCCACGACCGAGGCTCCCACGGAAAAGGGTTGTAGCTCCGTCGTTGGCTTTAGTGCTGCTACCGTTTTTGCTGCTATTGCCGCTTTGGTGGTATTGAAGAAAAAGGATTGACCATAAATAAGTCACTATAACACGCCCACGGGGCGGCGTATAGGCTTAACACCAAGTCCCGTACCATACTTTTCGTTTGGTGCGGGACTTTTTTACGACTGGTACCGGTACGACCGTCGTCCCTTCCCAGAGTAAGGCCCGGCCGAGGGTTCCCTCGGCGCTACCAACAACGAAAACAACATAGGCGATCGCTTTTACCATTATCATACTACTCTATCATACTCCGAGATCTTAGTGTTATGAACCCATTGCCGCTGGGCTGTGTTGCCATTGTCGTGATATGCGGGATTTGGGCTGCAACCGACATAAGGACGCTTTTTGCGAAGCGAAAGGAAGACTAAATTTTAGAGGTGACCATGTGTGAATCTCACACGGCAGGTAATAAAAAGCGCAGAAAACAGCAGAAAAAGTGATGGAAAAAACGAGGAACTTATGATACAATATAACGGGGATGATCGTGTGGCGGAAAACACACCTCCCCTTCATTTAGATCACAATATCATTGAAAGGATTTTTTACTATGTACAATCAAATTCAAACTATTCCCTATGAGGGTCCCAAGTCCAAGAACCCCTTCTCCTTCCGCTACTACGATCGCGACCGCGTCATCGGCGACAAGACCATGGCCGAGCATCTCCGCTTCGCTATGTCCTGGTGGCACACCTGTTGCGCAGCCGGTACCGATATGTTCGGCGGCGAGACCATGGACAAGACCTTCGGTTGCGACGGTATCGAGCGCGCCAAGGCTAAGGTTGATTTCGCCTTCGACCTCATGCAGAAGCTGGGCATTGAGTTCTACTGCTTCCACGACGTGGACGTGGCTCCCGAGGGCGAAACTCTGGCCGAGTCCATCAAGAATCTGGAGATCGTCACCGACTACCTGCTGGAGAAGCAGAACCAGACCGGCATCAAGCCCCTGTGGGTCACCGCCAATATGTTCGGCAACAAGATGTTCATGGCAGGTGCCGCCACCTCCCCCTCGGCTGACGTGTACGCCATCGCCGCAGGCAAGGTCAAGGCAGGCATCGACGCCGCCATCAAGCTGGGTGCCCCCGGATACGTCTTCTGGGGCGGCAGAGAAGGGTATGATACCCTCATTAACACCGACATGGCTCTGGAGCTGGACAACCTGGGTAAGTTTTTGACCCTCGCCCGTGACTACGGCCGCGCCAAGGGCTTCACGGGTGACTTCTACATCGAGCCCAAGCCCAAGGAGCCCACCAAGCACCAGTACGACTTCGATGTGGCCACCTGCGCCAATTTCCTGCGTACCTACGGCCTCATGGATGATTTCCGTATGAACATCGAGGCCAACCACGCCACCCTGGCAGGCCACACCTTCCAGCACGAGTTGCGCGTGGCTACCGTCAACGGTATCTTCGGTTCTATCGACGCTAACCAAGGCGATATGCTTCTGGGCTGGGACACCGACCAGTTCCCCACCAACGTCTACGATACCACCCTCTGTATGTACGAGGTCATCAAGGCAGGCGGCTTTGTGAACGGCGGTCTCAACTTCGACGCCAAGGCTCGCCGTCAGTCCAATACCTTTGAGGACGTGCTCCTGTCCTACATCGCGGGTATGGATGCCTTTGCCCTCGGTCTCATCAAGGCTTATGCGATCATCGAGGACGGCCGCATCGACGAGTTCGTGGCCAACCGCTACGCTTCCTACAACGAGGGTATCGGCAAGGACATCCGCGAGGGCAAGGTGACCCTGGAGTCCCTGGCCGCCTACGGTGCAGAGCTCAAGAACGTCATGCCCGTCAGCGGCAGACAGGAGTATCTGGAATCCGTGCTGAATGATATCCTCTTTTCGGGTGTTTGATATGAACTATTACATTGGCATCGACCTCGGAACCTCCTCCTGCAAGGGCATTCTCACAAACCGTGAGGGTACCGTTCTTGCGGAGCACAGCGTCAGCTACCCCGTTTCCACCCCATACACCAACTGGAGCGAGCAGGATCCTATTGACTGGTACAAGGCCGCGGTGGAGATTCTCCAAGTCCTCTCCAAGGGCAGGGAAGCAGAAGTCAAGGGCATCGGCATCGCGGGACAAATGCACGGTCTCGTCATGCTGGACGAGAACGATGAGGTCATCCGCCCCGCCATTCTTTGGAACGACGGACGGAGCGCGGAACAGACCGCTTATCTGAACAGTCTCGGCACCCTCCCCGCCCTCACAGGAAACACCGCTTTCCCCGGCTTTACCGCCTCCAAGATCCTCTGGGTCAAGGAAAACGAGCCGGAAAACTTCAAGCGCACCAAAAAGATCTGCCTCCCCAAGGACTATCTGGCCTACAAGCTGACGGGCGTGTTCTCTTCGGAATACTCCGATGCGGCGGGTATGCTCCTGCTGGACGTGCAGAACAAGTGCTGGTCCCCCGAGATGTGCGAGATCTGCGGCATCACCGTGGATATGCTCCCCACCCTCTTTGAGAGCTACGAGGCTACCGGCAAGCTCAAGGCCGAGTACGGTCTCCCCAATGCCATCCTCTGCGCGGGCGCGGGGGACAACGCTGGCGCGGCCGTCGGCACCAATACCCTTCGTGACGGCGATTGCAGCATTTCTCTCGGTACCAGCGGCACTGTCTTCCTGCCCTGCGACGAGTTCAACACCGAATGCGGCACCGCCCTTCACAATTTTGCCCACGCCAACGGCAAGTTCCACCTCATGGGGTGCATCCTTTCTGCCGCATCCTGCAATAAGTGGTGGATACGGGATATTCTGGACACGAATTACGGTGACCCCAGCGAGCCTAAATACGGCAAAACCGGCGTGTATTTCCTGCCCTACCTCACGGGCGAGCGTTGCCCTCACAACGACGTAAACGCCCGCGGTGCCTTCATCGGCCTGTCGGCTACCACCACCCGCGAGGACATGGATCTGGCCGTCCTGGAGGGTGTGGCCTACGCCCTCCGTGATTGCGTGGAGGCGGGCGGTGTCAAGATCGACAAGGCTGTCCTCTGCGGCGGCGGCGCTGTCAGCAAGGTCTGGCAGACCGTGCTGGCGAATATTCTCGGCGCGGATATCTACCTTACCGAGACCGAGCAAGGCCCTTCCATGGGCGGGGCGCTCTTGGCTATGACCGCCTGCGGCGAGTATGCAAGCGTGTACGAGGCGGCTGACACCACCGTCAAGAAGACCTTGGCGGTCAAATGCGATCCCACCCTTGTTGAGACTTATGATCGGGGATACGCCGTGTATCGGCAGCTGTATCCTGCTTTGAAAAATATGTGCGAGCAGCAGATATGATCAAATAGATTCCGAAAAGATTAAGCGTTTTCAATCCGAGGGAGGAGAGATTAGACCAATAGAAAATAATAGAATACGCGGGGCAATTTTACAGACGGGTCCTGACGCAAGTCAGGGCCTTTCTGTTTGCGACAGGGAAACAACGATACCCGCGCATATCCAGAACTCGTATGAGCTGAGACAGAAGAATATACGGCTTACGATCACCATCTGAAAACGCTTTGAGACAAAAAGAAAAACAACCTAAACCGAATAATTCGATTTAGGTTGTTAATGGTGAAGCGGACGATTGAATGTCCGAACTATTTGCCATATATTCAATTTCATCGGTTGTGGGGATGTTTATCGGCTTGTCGTCGAAGGTAAGAATCAGCTTGATATAATCGTCATAAACGAATATCGCCTTTACAAGTCCATCAATCAAACGTTCCTTGTTTTTCTCAAATCGGAGATCGAGATTTCGGAGCTTATGCAGCGTGAACAGAATAAAATCCTTGGTAATTTTCGGACGTTTATCTTCTTCAGCCTTGATATTCCATTTGATTTTTTCTTCCTC
>JAFTIL010000052.1 GCA_017456905.1 Clostridia bacterium | reverse complement strand
GGCTTCATCTGGGCCTGCAAGAACTACGACGGCGACGTCATGTCCGACATGGTCTCCACCGCCTTCGGTTCTCTGGCTATGATGACCTCCGTCCTGGTATCCCCCGACGGCAATTACGAATACGAGGCCGCCCACGGCACCGTGACCCAGCACTATTACCGTTACCTCAAGGGCGAGGAGACCTCTACTAACCCCATGGCCACCATCTACGCCTGGTCGGGTGCTCTCCGCAAGAGAGGCGAGCTGGATCAGCTCCCTGCCCTTGTGGATTTTGCCGACAAGCTGGAGGCCGCTTGCATCAAGACCCTGGACGACGGCATCATGACCAAGGACCTTGTAGGTCTGGTGATCCCCGAAGCCAAAGCAAGCGTCAAGGCCGTGAACTCCAAGGAGTTTATCGCCGCCATCAGAGAAAGATTGGAAGCTTCTCTCGTTTGATTTTTTATCATATCAAAAAACACCGAACGGCCGTACAGCCGTTCGGTGTTTTTGATATATAGGTTAATTTACGTCAGGTTGGTCACCTTGAGGCGGAGGCTCCAAGGGCGTTCCTATAAAGACGTCCTCACCTAAGACAACGGTAGGCGACATGGTAACGCTTTCCAGAGACATACAGGCTTGAAAGGCTCTGTCACCAATACCGAGAATGCTGTCGGGCAAAATCACAGACTTTGTCAAAATGGCTTGGAAAAACGCGCCGCTTTCAATCCGGGTGACCCGACGGCCATCGGGAGAGGTTTCGGGAACGACGATGGTTTCGGGCGCTACGCCACGATAGCCCACAACGGAGCAATCTCCCTCTCCTTCGGAATAGATGAGAGAAAACTCCACCTTATCCCCGGGGCCCACGGCAGGATCGTAAAATTCCACCACCGTCATAGCAACGATATCGGTATTCGCGAAGAAAGTATAATTGTCGTAGCTTGAATCATATTCAGCCAAATAATAGTAAGCATGATAAACTCCCGGTTCAGGAACCGAAAAAGGCGGGCGCTCACCGCCAAGGATGACAACATCCTTACTTAATTTCAAAGAATTTTGGTCGAATACGAAGGAAAACTCCTCCTCACCTTCTTCATTCAGACGGAAAAACACCAGCAAGCTTTGCTGTTTGTCTATGATGTACGCATCTACCTCCTGGTTCACTCTCCGTTTCCCATAGGCTATCTTGGTGATATCCGCCGGATAGAGACCCAGCAAGCTGTAAGCCAGCATTTGATGATCGCCGCCCACCGGGTCAAAGTCGGCTGTATATGTAGGGAATGGGTAATTTTCTCCGAACAGGAAGTGCCACGGCATACGGATATCGTGTATCTCTTTTTGGGGGGCTTCCACGTTCTGATCCTCGTAAGAAATATCCACCTCGATATGATAGGTCAGTTGGGAGACTCCAACATATTCTTTAGACAAAGTGTTGACCTTAATGCCCAGGAATTTTTCTGTAATCCAATCCCGTTCTCCCACGCCCGTGGTTTTTTCCATCGTGATGTGGGTCGCGAGTCCCTGAGCATCGGCATGGATATTCATCGTGATATCTTTTACAGACCCATCAATCCAAGACTGTTCAGCCCCCACCTTTTGTTCTTCATCCGAGAAGTAATCCGTGGCGATCACGGTCAGCGAGCCGTCCTCGGAGATCTGCTTATCTAAAGTCTTGTAGAAATAAGAGAGCCCAGGCCATATCTGCTCCAAGATATGCTCTTCCGTCCATTTGCCACTCATATCCCCATCAAAAGCTGCCACAAAGTTCGGTATTTTTTCTTTGGGAAGGTTGATGCGGATCTGACTTTCATCGATTTGGCAAAGTAAGTCTGTTCCGTCATAATACATGATCTTTTCCTCACCGTCGTACAGCGTGGCAAAGATCTGTTTGACATCTCCGTCCTTGAGGATCACAAAGCGCAGCGGTACTTGCCTTATGGTGATCTCGTTCTCCTTGGATTTATCTTTCTCATGGACGTCAACCATGACAGAAATCTCCATTCGATAGTCGGATTGATTTTCTGTGCTATTTCTGACGAACAGAAGCGCTTCCTCCGCGCTCAGCTCATTCAGATCTACCGCCTCGGTCGTAACCTCCTCAGATGTGCTCTCGCTTGTTTCGGTGTCGGTTGGGGGATCAGGCGGATTCTGGCCCGCATAAATGATGCCTCCGAGGACACCGCCCGAGACCAGAATACAGATGATCGCCACGCCCCAGCCATGGGTCAGCCAATCAAGGAACTTATGTCCGGGCTTTTCCCTCATCTCTCTTGACACGCGGGCAGCCTCATAGGCATTGTCTGCCTCCAAGACATAATTTTTATCAATTTTCCCTACTTTTTCAAATATTGTGAATTTATTGATCTTCATACGTGATATCCCCTTTCTCCCAGATAATTGCGGAGCTTTTCACGGGTGCGCCAGAGGCGATTGGACACGGCGCCCGCGGTCATATGAAAAGTCTCGGCCAGGTGCTTGACCGAATGAGCGTGCCAGTAACGCAGGACAAACAGGCGGCGGTCCTCTAAAGGCTGACTGCGTAGAAAGCCGTTAAGCAATTCAGGTAGCTCTCCCGCGTCCTCTTCTCTCATGGGAATACATTCCGCCAGCTCCTCCAAGGACAGTTCCAGCTCACGATTGCGGCGTTGCGCTTGTCTCGCCTTATAACGATTGATGGACAGATTTCTGGTGATCGTTCCCAAAAACAAGCGCAACACGCCCGGTCTCTGGGGTGGGATGCTATTCCACGTTTTCATCCAAGTATCGTTGACGCACTCTTCGGCGTCCTCCTTACTTGCGAGAATGTTCATGGAGATTTGGTGGCAGTAGCCTCCATATTTTCGCTCCGTCTCAGAGATAGCTTCTTCCTTTCGTGCAAAATACAATTCAATGATATCAAGATCATCCATGGCGATCTTCCTTTCTAACGGTGGTTTGAGGTCCTCTTACCCTATAAGACAAGATTATTTTTTTAATCTCACGCTTTTGGCGAAAAAATTAATAAAAAATCGAATTTTTTCTTTGTTTCAATATCTTAATTATACATTAAAAGCATTTTATATGCAATCCCCTTTTCTGATTTTTCGTCTATCGCCGTCGTTTGCTGTCTGATGCTGGAATATTTTCCTGTATACGGTCGCATTGGCAGGGATTCCCTCGATATTTTATGTAAAATAAGCCTTTACAAAAGTGCAAAATTATGTTATAATGTCAGCATCAGGTTTTCCTGCGAGTCTCTGCCGCTCACGGTAAGATTTGCTTAAAAAAGATCATTTTTCAAAAGAAAGGACCTATCGTGAAAATTCAGTGATCTAAAACCGAAGTTCACTATTTCACGCGAAAGATATTTGTGCCGCCCTATGGCGGCGGAATGGAGATTTATATGCGACTTAAAAAGATCATCGCTGCGGCTCTGGCCACCGCCCTGCTCACGGCGTGCGCCGCTCCTGTCATCAACGCTCTTGAGCCCCACGGTACGGGCATCAAAATGCGTAATTGGTTGACAAACGACCCCAATTATGAGTTTTCGGATGCTTACAAAACTTCCGTATGGTATGAAAATTTCACTTCTCTGGAATTCTCCGAAAACGAGAGAAATACGGTGCTTCGCATCGCCGTCTCTCAGCTTGGATATCACGAGGGTGATTCCGCCGCTGATTTCAACGGCATGAATATGTCGGGCTCTTCCAACTACATAGAATATGCCCGCCTGCTGATCCCTCACTACAACGACAACCACTACGAGTGGTGCGCCTGCTTTGTCAACTGGTGTCTCAACCAGGCCCATATTGATTACGCCTCCAGCGAGATCGGCTGTTGGAAATGGGTACAGGAGCTCAAGACCATGAAGATGTGGCAGGATTCTCCCGCTCACGGCGGCTCCTACGTACCCAAGCCAGCGGACATGATCTTTTTCCAATGGGAAGGTAAGAACAATGGCTCTAACCACATCGGCTACGTGCTCTACACCACCGATACCCACGTCTTTACCATTGAAGGCAACGCCGACAATAACGTGACCATTCGCTCCTACAAGCTGAACGACCCCTGCGTGATCGGTTACGGTACCCCTCCCTACGACGAGGGTGAGGAAGAGACCATTGATTTCTCCTATCCCAACGGCAGACCCCGCGGATATTACGTGGTCAACAACATGACCGCCAAGCTGAAGGGCGAGGACGACAAGATCATCTGCAAGGTGCCCGTGGGCTCCTGTGTAGAGCTTCTTGGAATTCAGGACGGTACGGCCAAGGTGCTCTACGGTGAAACCGAGGGTTACCTGCCCGAAAATTATTTGGTACTGATGACTCCCATGCAAGGTGTCGATACCATCACCTTTGACGCCAACGGCGGCGAGAACGCCCCTGCGGCCCAGGAGATCACCATCGGGGAAAGCGGCACGTTGACCACCGACGTCCCCGCCCTGGAAGGTGATACTTTCCTTGGCTGGGCGCTCCGTCCCTTTGATATGGTTCCTGTTTACAAGCCCGGTGACGCCATCACTCTGACGGGAGATATGACCCTGTACGCCATTTGGGAAAATCATTCCATGACTTTGGCTGAAGCCGCTATGGCTGAGGGAACCCTGGTGCGTTTCCCCATGCCCGAAGCCACGGACAACAACGCCGCCATCATCATGGGTGGCGTCTCCCCCTCGCTGATGGTCCCCCAGAACGCCACGAACGTGACCGTCGTGGATGACGCGACCTATGGTAAGGTGATGTCTTTCGTGACCAAGGACGCAAACAATGATCCCTACGTATCCCTGCCCTACGGTGCCATCCTAAAGGGCGCACAGCTTGCACCCGTCAACGCCTCCGACGTGACCTACGTGGTCCTGCTGGTAAACAACGTATCTCTCGCCAACCGTGCCGTTGATCTGTTCTACACTTGCAAGGAAAGCGAGACCTCCGCTGAAAATGATCAGACCGCTCGCGTGGTTTCTGAGGTCATGGCAAAGGACGAGGGCTGGCAATACCTGGTCTTCGATATGAGAGAGGCTAAGGGCTGGAACGGTGAGCTGCAGAGTTTGCGTATCGACTATGAGCGCTCGGCACTAGCCGCAGGCGAGACCCTCTTGATCCAGGGAGTATATTTCCTTAAGAACGACAAGGAAATGAACGGCTTGACCCAGGAAGGCATCTACTTCTTCCCTGCCCAGGAAAAGATCCCCGTGGAGGAGACCACAGAAGAGGATATTCCCGTAGTTGCTCCCGGTGAGGAAAGCACGGCGGCTGATACCAATGGCGAGTCCGGGTCACAGGAAGTGCCCACCGAAAAGGAGACCGCCAAGGATGACGGCACTAAAGGCTGCAAGGCTGTATCTGCCTCTGCTCTTGGATTGCTGATCCCCGCCGCGTGGGTCATGCTCCACAAGCGCCGCGAGGACTCATGATCGAAATTTAACAAGCTGCGAGGCATCCGAAATGCTTTTCGGGTGCCTCGAATTTTCTTCGAATTTCTCTTAAAAATATTTTAAAAACCTATTGACAAATCATTTAAGATATGATATAATCTTACCGTTGCGAACGAGAGTTCACGGCTTGGGGGTATAGCTCAGCTGGGAGAGCGCTTGAATGGCATTCAAGAGGTCAGCGGTTCGATCCCGCTTATCTCCACCAAGAAAAAAGAGACGGTGTATACCGTCTCTTTTTTCTTGCTGAAATAGGTGGGTGAGAACCGCTGCGCAAACGGTTTGATACATAGTAGATTTCAGATATCAATCAAAAAGTTTGCTGCCGAGCTTGCATCTTGACCGTTGCGACTGCCGCGTTTGTTTTGAAAAAGAAGGATTGATCTTACGTAACTTAAAAAGAGCCGACTTGAAAACAGGGTATCCTGTCGATCAAGTCGGCTCTTTGACTTTTTATGTGATTAAATCACTCGATGGTCATGACTTACTCACGTTCTTTCCCTGCACAGGCTTCTTGGGAGCCACGGGGGCCTTTTCTACGGGCTCGGTTGCGGGGACTTCGGTGACCATCTCCTTGACGGAAGCGGCAAGGCCTGCGATGCCCTGGATATTGGAGGGGATGATCAGCTTGGTAGCCTGGCCGTTGGCGACCTTCTCCAGCGCTTCCAGGCTCTTGATGGTCAGCACAGCCTCGGAGGGCTTGGCTTCATTGACCATGCGGATACCTGCGGCGGTAGCCTCCTGCACCTGACGATTAGCCTCGGCTTCACCTTCTGCCTGGCGGATGGCGGATTCCTTTTGGGCTTCTGCCTTGAGGATCGCGGCCTGCTTCTCTGCCTCGGCCTTGAGGATGGCGGCTTCCTTCTGACCCTCGGCCACCAGGATAGCGGACTTCTTCTCACCTTCGGCGCGGAGGATGGCTTCACGGCGTTCACGCTCAGCCTTCATCTGCTTCTCCATGGCGTCCTGGATCTCCTTGGGAGGAATGATGTTCTTCAGCTCCACACGGGTGACCTTGATACCCCAGGGATCGGTGGCTTCGTCAAGGACGGCGCGCATCTGGGTATTGATGATATCACGGCTGGTGAGGGTGTTATCCAACTCCATTTCACCGATGATGTTACGGAGAGTGGTGGAGGTGAGGTTTTCGATAGCGGTCATGGGGGTGGCGTGACCGTAGGCGTAGAGCTTACAGTCGGTGATCTGGAAGAAGACAACGGTGTCGATCTGCATACGGACGTTATCCTTGGTGATTACGGGCTGAGGGGGGAAATCCACCACTTGCTCCATAAGGTTGACCTTCTTGGCGATACGGTTGACAAAGGGGACTTTGAAGTGGATACCCGTATCCCAGGTCTTGCTGTAGGAGCCCAAGTGTTCGATGACATAGGCTTTACCCTGGGGAACGATATGGATGTTAGAAAGAACAATCAAAAGGAGGATCACCACGACGATGGACAAAAGGACCAGGATGATCTGTCCTGCGCTGGCGGCAAAGGCGGCCATGAGGGCGGCGGGGGCGTTGAATACAAGATTAGTAAGCATATTGTTTCCTTTCCGACGGCATTACCGTCTTAAATCTTCGTAAAGCGAAAGATGATCAGCGGCGGCAGATGAGCTTTGCACCTTGGACGCGAACCACGGTCACGTGCTCGCCCGCCTCGGCGGTCTCATCAGCGTTTTCCATACGGGCGCTCCAGAGTTGGCCGTTGATCTTGACCACACCTGCGTCGCGGCCGTTGTCGATGGCCTCCTCCACGGTGGCGATCTTCCCTTCCATGGCGTCGGCGTTGGTCTTTTCGATCTTGTGGTTTTTCTTCACATACTTTCTCAGCACGGTCTTGGCCAGCACCAAGAGGGTGATCGAGATGACCAGGCACACCACGATCTGGATGACGGGATCAACGCCCAGCACGGCCAGGATCATGGAAACCAAGGCACCGGGAGCGAAACAGACGGCGCCCATATCAGCGGTCTGCCCCTCCACGATCAACGAAAGAATAACGACGCCCAACCAAGCCAAGGCGGGCCACAGGGTGGACACGTCAAATCCTCCGTTCTCCGCAGAGAAAAATAACGCCAGCATTTGAGTTTGCAGCATAAGCCTTCCTCCCTTCCATTTAGAATACTTTTTGTTCGGGGATGATATGCCTTTCATCCTCTGTGATTAGATTATACCACAAGTTCACGTGATTGTCAATAGGGTTATCGAAATTTCTTAAAATAATTTTGGTTTATTTTGTCGGATAAAAAACACCCTCGGTTTAGCGTGATACTCTTAACGGAGTATCACGCTAACTAAGTTTGCCCTTACGGGCAAGTGAAGTTATCTTCGATAGTGAAGTTCACTTCGTGAGTGAAGTTTCGCCTGACGGCGAAGTTAAGGGCAAACTTAACTTCACTTGTGCGTAGCACAAACTTCACTGCATAGCAACTTCACTTTCGCGATAGCGAAAACTTCACTATCAGAAAAAGAGAGGACATTTCGGCTATATAACCGATTTGTTCTCTCTTTCTGATTGTATAAGGGTTTGGGCTTAGCCCATAGTGCGTTTGATCGGTCAACCGCGATGCTCGCACTTAACGGTGTTTTTTAATTCTCCGCTAAGGACATCACCCATTTGCCAAGGGTGTTTGCATATGTATGAGAAATTAAACTCTCTTGGAGAGAACTTCCTCTTCGTACTTCTCAATCTCGCTGTACCAGTTGTTGCAGGGGCAGACGTTGTTGCGGACGCAGAACTCGGCCCAGACGTCACCCAGAGGCATGAGCTTGTACTCCTCCTGCAGAGCGAACAGCTTGGAGTAGTTGCCTGCATCCTGGAGAGCCTTGAGATCCTCGTTGGGCGTCAAGAGGGCGTTCAGCAGAGCCTTCTGAACGTTACGCATACCGATGATGAGAGCGGAAACGCGGTTGATGGAAGCATCGAAATAGTCGGTGGACAGGAACACGCGATCCAGAGCGTCGCAACGAACGACTTCCTTCATCATCTCGCGGGTCTCATCGTCGAAGGCGACCACGTGGTCGGAGTCCCAACGGATGGGGCGGGTGATGTGGAGAGCGATCTTGTCGG
>JAFTIL010000051.1 GCA_017456905.1 Clostridia bacterium | reverse complement strand
GCAACCGCTCCCGCAGCTCCCACTCACGCAAGCCACACCTTCAAGAACTGGGATGTGGACTTCAGCAACGTTACCTCTGATCTGACTGTCACCGCAGTATGTGAGATCAACAAGTACACCGTTATCTTCAAGGATCACGATGGAACTCAGTTGGGTGAGGCTCAGACCGTTGAGTACGGCAAGGGCGCAACCGCTCCCGCAGATCCCACCCGTCCTGCAGACGAGAACTACACCTACACCTTCAAGGGTTGGGACGTTGACTTCTCTAACGTAACGGCTGATCTGACCGTTACCGCTCAGTATGATGCCATTCCCGTTGAGCCCGTGACCGATCCCGAGACCGATCCCGAGACTCAGCCTGTGACCGATCCCGAGACTGATCCTGAGACTCAGCCCGAGACTGATCCCGAATCTGATCCCGCAACCCAGCCCGACAGCGAGACCGAAACCGACGAGGTTCCCGCAGGCTGCGACGGCTCCAACGCTTGGTGGATCATTCTGCTGGTGGTCGTGCTTCTCGTGATCCTGGGTATCATCGGCTACATCCTCTATCAGAAGGGTGTCTTCGCCAAGCAGGTTGAGGAGCCCGTAGAGGAAGTTCCCGAAGAGGAAGAGACTCCCGAAGAGGAAACTGCACCTCTGTTCATTCCTCTCGGTGAAGAATTACCCGAGGAAGAACCCGAAGAGATCCATGTGGTTGATGAGGTTTCCGTTGAGGAAGTAGATGAGCTCATGAGCGACGTAACTGCCGAGCATGTTCTGGAGGAATCCGTGAAGATGGGCGGCACCGGCCGACTTGGTATCATCAACGTGGGCGTTCTCCATGAGGTATTCGAGAATGGCGATACCGTCAATCTTGAAGTGCTGAAGGAGAAGGACATGATCGCAGACAGCATCGGCAGATTGAAGGTGCTGGCCAGCGGTTCTCTTGACAAGGCTCTGACTGTGGAAGCAGATGCATTCTCTGTTCAGGCCATCAAGATGATCACCCTGACGGGCGGTCATGCCGTGAAGCTCCGCAACCCCGGAGACGGCGCTTCTCAGAATCAGAAGAAGCGTAAGAAGTAATTAAAAATTTACCCCACGGGCAAGCCCGTGGGGTATTTTTTCAAAAGAAAGGACGTATCCCTTGAGATACGTCCTTTTGCTTTAGTATTCTTGTAAGATCTCCGCAAGTCTTGCCTCGGCCTCGTCTGCACGGAGTCGGTCGGCGGCATAGGCCGCGCGAAGCAGATCTCCGGGGATGTGCTCGTCATATTTCTCGAAAAGGGGAAGCTCACCGCTCTCCACTAAGGCTTGGCAATCAATGCCATCGGTGGAGGCCAGACCCGATAGATGGGAAATGAGGTCGTAGTCGTTGCCTCGCTCCATACGGAAGGTCATGTAGTAACAGCCCTCAAATTCAATGTGGCTGATCTTGAACATCCCCGCGTTGCGGGCAAGGAACTTTCGCAGGGTGCGGAAGGAGCGTGTTCCCAACCAGGGGAACAGACACCAGGAGTAACCGCCCAGGGACACCAGGGAATGTGTGAGCATCCCCGTGTTGCGTGCCACATGACGGGCGACCTCCAATCTTTTCTGCGCGTTGGGCTTGAGATAGGGATAGACCGTATCCTCGGAGAGCACTTGGCGCATTCTTTGGAGGATCTTCGTGTGGATCTCGCCGAAATCACCGGGCCAGGAGACCTCCATTTTGCCGTCCACTTGCTTGACGTAGATCAGCTTGCGCTGGATGTCCAGCTCTTCCACCTCCCACACACGGCCCGCCAAGGCGAAACGGTCCCCTACAGGGGGCGGGGTGGTGATGGTGCCGATCTCGTCCGAGCCCGCACGAACGGTAAAATCCTCGGTGTCCTTGAACACAGCGTAGAATTTGAAGCTCTTAAGCAGCCGTTCGCCCGCCATGCCCACGATGAGGCCTTTTTCCTCGGTCATTTCCAGGAAATCATGCTCTAACATGGATACCATGAGGGTGCGATAGTCCTCCTTGGTGATCTGAGCAAAGGGCGGCAGAGATAAGACGCGGTCAGCCAGCCGTTTGGGCGTTAGCTCACCCGAGGCGGCCAGGACGGAAAGGGTCTGATGGAACAGGAGGCTCATGGGCATTTTTCGCCGCTGGGGCGGCTCGATGAAGCGCTCTTCGATGTAGAGCTGGATGATGGCGATGCCCCGCAGAAGCTCCCACGGGATGAGTTGGGGCAGGGGCGTGTTGGGCAGGGGATCCTCCTCGCGGAAGACCATCATCATCTCGGGTGGCTCGCCGCGGCGTCCCGAGCGTCCAAGACGCTGTAAAAAGCTGGTGACGGCATTGGGGGCCTGGCTTTGTAGAACACGCTCCAACCGTCCGATGTCGATGCCCAGCTCCATGGTGACTGTAGCGCAGGTAACGGCGAACATCTCCTCGTCCTTCATCTTGGCCTCGGCCTCCTCACGGAGAGAGGCGGACAGATTGCCGTGGTGGATGAGAAACACGTCGGGCTCGCCGCGGTTTTTAGCGATCTGACGGAGGGTAGCGCACAGGTATTCAGTATCCTCACGGGAGTTGGCGAACACCAAGGATTTCTTGGCCTTCACGCAGTCGTACATATATTCGTAGCCCGCGTCCAGGGTGGTGGATTGCACCTGCGGTAAAGCTCCGTCGGCCATGGCCTGTGCCACGTCGCGGAGGGCGGCATCGCGGGCGGCGAGTTCCTCAGGTGTCAAGTCCTCCGTATCGTCCTCGCCTACCTGTGTTTCAAGGTCGTGGGGATGGGAGGCCTGGTCGGTCTTGGTGTTTTGGATATAGAAATGCTCCAGCCCCAAACGCCAGCGGATCTTGCCCTCGTCGAAGGTGGGGACGTCCACAGGGATGTCGGTACCTCCTGCCAACCACTCGGCGGCAGAGGTGGGGTCACCGATGGTGGCGGACAGACCCACACGGCGGGGGGTACGGCCGATGAGGTGGCCGAGTCTCGCCAGTTGGCAGATGATCTGATTGCCTCGGTCGGTGCCTGTGAGGGTATGGATCTCGTCAATGACGATATAGCGCAGGTCGCCAAAGAGGCGGAGCATATCGTTGGAGCGGTTGATGAGCATGGCCTCCAAGGACTCGGGGGTGATCTGGAGGATGCCGCGGGGGGTGGTCAACAGCTTTTTCTTGTGGGACTGCGCCACGTCACCGTGCCATCTCGTCACGGGGATGCCCGTGAGGTCAAGCAGCTCCTCCATGCGGCCGAACTGGTCGTTGATGAGGGATTTCAAGGGGGCGATATACAAGGCACCCACGCTCTCGGGCGGACTTTGGTACAGCTCCGACAGGATGGGGAAAAAGGCCGCCTCGGTCTTGCCGCTGGCGGTAGACGAGGTGAGCAGGAGGTGGTGGTCGGTGAGGAACAGCGTCCTCGCCGCCGCCACCTGCACCGCCCGCAGAGACTCCCAGCGGTGGGTGAAGATGTATTCGCGGATAAACTCGGGGAAACGGGAAAAGATGCGATCGGCTTCGGTCATGTGGGGCTCCTTTCTGGGGAATAGGGAGTACGCAAGGGAAACTTTTTGAAAAAAGTTTCCCTTGACCCTTCAAAAACTTTACAAAAACAAAGAAAACATCAAAACTTATGGGTATCTCCTATCAAAACGCGCGAAACATATCCGCGATCGGCCCCATCTCCGCACCCGTAAGCTGATACTTGCGGATGACCTCGGCTACCCGCTCGGTACATACGTTTGAAGGGGCCCCCAACCAACGCAGTCATCCTTCGACTCGGGCTTACGCTTTCGCGGCCCTGGCTCAGGATGACCGTTTTAGGGGCTTCGGCTTTCTACGGTAAACGACAATTTGAAATAAACTTGTGGGGCAGGGGCCCCACATGGGCGGTAAACGCGGTTCGCGTCTTGATGCAAATATCCCTCGACGGATCAATAGATTTCCACGCTCTCCCCGCTGTTTGATCTCTTGGCAAATTTCTTTTTTGTTAGAAGTTTTGAGGGGTTCCAAGGGGACCTTTTTCAAAAGTTCCCCTTGGGTACTCCCACATCAAACACGATTTATTCCCAATTAAAAATCCAGATCCTCAAGGTCAAACTTTTTCTTCTCCCCCTCGGATGTTATGCCTCTTGCAGCCTTTTCGTCCTTGGACGGTGCCCAAGGATCATCGTCATCGTCGCCGTCGGCGGGCTTCAGGGTGACCTTCCCCATGACGTGGGCAAAGGTGACCTCGGGGTTCTGCATGAGGGTGGAGAGGACGGTCATATAGTCGCGGAGCATCTCGCGGGGGGTGATCATGCTGTCAGCACCCGCGCGGGCGAGACAATGGTTGAGGAACTCCACCTGCTGTTCGTCGGTGATGCGGGGCGTCCAGTTGTAGTATTTGCCGTAGAGCTGGGTCATGCGGCGGACAAGGGCCAACAGCTCGTCATCCGAAAGACGGCGGAGGCGGATGACGGGGCCGATGAGGTTTTTGACGCCTTCGATGGCAAAGCGGCTGTCGCAGAGACGGGAGCGCAGAGCCTCGTAGCTGAACAGCCCTCGGCGGGGATCCTCCAAAAACTGGGGGGTGCCGCCAAAAACGATGCCCAATCCCGGGGCGCGGCCCTGGAGGGTATCGTTGAACATAGCGAGGATCTTTTCGTAGTTGTTCTCGCGGCTGACGCGGTGGGTGATCTTATAGAGGTTCACGCACTCGTCGATGAACACCACCAGGCCTCGGTAACCGAGATGCTTGACCAGCGCCGCCCACAGCTTGAGGAAATCGTACCAGTTGTTATCGTCAATGATGACCGAAACGGGGATGCCGAGATCCTTCCGTGCCTCGCCTTTGGTGGCATACTCGCCACGAAGCCAGCGGAGGCAGGCGCTCATGCGGAGCTGGGCGTTCTCGTCGCCCGACAGATAGGCGGTATAGTAGGCGGTGATGACACGGGCGAAATCGAAGCCGCCCACAAGAAATTCCAGCTCGCGCATGGTGGCGTTGATCTTGCGTCCCAGAGCGGTGGTAAACTCGGGCGCGTCGGGGGACAGACCCTCGTCCATCAGCTCGTCCTGCAAAGTATTGATCCAACGGGCGATGAGCTTGGGGAGCGCGCCGCCGTCGGGGGAGGACTTGGAGGCCAGGTTTTTCATGAGCTCGCGGTAGGTAGCCACGCCCGAGCCGTTACTGCCGTAGAGACGGCGCTCGGGGGAAAGGTCGGCATCGGCGGTGATGAAATCCCGCTCCAGGGCGTAGCCTCGGATGAGCTGGATCAGAAAGCTCTTGCCGCTGCCGTAGCGGCCGATGAGGAAGCGCATGGCGCCGCCACCCTCGTTGATCTGTTCCAGATCCGAGAGGAACGCGGCGATCTCATCCTTGCGGCCGATGGCGATATAGGGCGCACCTGCGCGGGGAACGACGCCTGCCATGGTGGAGGAGATCAACGATCCCAGCACACGGCGGGGGATGGCGACCTCACGGGGGGAGAATTGATTCGTGTCACTCATGGTTGTATGCTCACTTCGCAGGGCGAAGGTCCTTTCGTTGGATTTTATAAGGGGTAAATTTCTATGACCATATCCCGATAATCCTCAATGATCTCATAGCCCCCGCGGCCGTCTTCCTCAATGATCATGTCGAAGATCTCGTGTTCGACGGTCATGTCGTTGATCTCGTCTACCACGGCGTCGGGGAGCTTTTTGTGGGCTGTGCAGTAAGCCTTTTGCGCCGCGCTGTCCCCTCGAAGGACGGCACGGATGAAATCCGCACGGTCACCGAGGAGAGCGAGCAAGGGATGGTCGGAGGCGGTTGCCGTCTCGATGACGGGAAGTGCTTCTGGGCACTCAAAAGCGGGGGAGGGAACTGCTTCATGGGGCGGCTCTTGCTCTGCCGCAGACACCTCCTCGTCCTCGGCAAAAGCCTCCACCAAGATCTTGGTGGTCTCCCAAGAGGACTGCTCGATCTCGTCGGCGGATGCAATGGACACCTCGGTGTGGGGCAGATCGTACAAGGCTTCGTATTCGGGGCGAGGCTTGTTCATCTCGGCCTTTCGCACCGCTACCTCGGGAGAGGGCAGATGCACGTCCAGCCAGGCATCCAGGGCCTTTCTGAGGGGCACCGTGAGAAAATGGGCGGTCAAACGGGAGCGCACGAGGACAGAGGCACGGATACGGTTTTCGATATGTCGGACGATATCGCCCACCATAAAGCGCAGATCGTGGGAGCGTGAGAAGGACATATAGGAAACCTTGACCCGACGCTTGTTGCCGTAGGAGCAAAGCGCGCCCACGTAAGCGTCACGGGTGATCTGCGCGTCAGGCATGGCGGTGTGCTCGGCAGTTTGGGAGGCTGTGCTTCTGCCTCCTGCAAAGAGCAGGGGATAAACGGCGGCCAACGCACGGGGGATCATCGCGTCGAACAGGGCTTTGTGTTCGTCGTTATAAAATTTACTTTTCTTGTAGTCGTACTGACAGCAATGGGAGAGCAGGATCTTGGCCGAGGCCAGATTGACCTGCTCATTTCCCACGGCGATCATGGCTGACAGGTAAAACTCCTTGAGGTTCGCCGTCATCAGGATGTGCCCGAGGGCAGGCATCAGATGGAGCACGGGGGCAGAAAGCTGATGGATGAGACAGTAATCGCAGAGCCATTCGCAAGCGTAGTGGTCGAGCTGGGGATAGGTCTTGCGGTAGGCCACCCAGACCTTGGCCATCAGGTCGCGGTGAAGCGCCGCAAGCTCATCCTCGGCGGGTAGATTGATGAGTTCAAACAGATAGAGAAGAATATAAGCGTAATCGGTGGGGAGATAGACCGCCGCGCGAACCTGCTCCCGCCACCAGAGATACCACGCCCGTTGACGGCGGTTGAGCTGAGCGTACTGCGGGAAATAAGAGAAAAAGGACTCCCGTGCCGCCTCCTTGCCGTGAAGCTCCGCATAAGCGGCGGCATCCTTGGTGAACTGATCGAAATAATGGTAATTGGAGCGCCATTCGTACACGTCTACCCGATGGACCAAAAAGCCATCGGGCGCATAAGAGAGCAGCGGAGCATCCTCGACAGGCACTTGGGTGGGGGACTTGGGGGCTTCGCCCATGGGCCGTGCTTCGCCTTCGGGAAGGACGTTCTTTTCTCCATGGGCAAAGGATAGGGGAACAGAGCCCGTGGGGGGGACTGTCACGGTGCGGATGGTGGGGGTCTCTTTCGGGGCGATGGGCGGTACGTCGATCTCTATAGCCTCAGGGGTCTTACGAGGGGAGACGGGCGCGTATTTCGGTTGCTTTTGGCGCTCGGGCAGGAGGCGGTCAATATCCCAAAAATCATCCAGGTCTTTTTCCCGCTGAGAGAGATTTTCGCGGGCAGGGAACTTCTTTTCTTGGTCCATAGCGGCCTCCTTTTCGTTGGTTTCTTAATATATTATTGTACCATACATAGCGTTACTTGTCAAGGAGATTTGGGGAATTTTGCGAAGTCTTTGCGGCGGGAGGCAAAGATGCCGAATTTTCATAAAAGTTCTCGCCTCTTTGTGGCAACCGTCAACGCGTATTCATACGGAGTTCATAAAATTATGCTATAGTAAAACTAATTATGTAAAGCTCTCGACCCGACGGAAAAACGTCGGCTGGAAAGGAAAAAATATGGCAAAAAATAAAAATCGGCAGGTGGATGCAAATGCGTGTCCCCTCCGCAAAACCTCTATCGGCGGTCAAGCCCTGATGGAGGGCATCATGATGCGCGGTCCCAAGGTCACCGCCATGGCTGTTCGCAACACCAAGGGCGAGATGGTCATTGAAAAGTTCCCCACCACGGGCAAGGAACGCGCAAAATTCTTCAAGCTCCCCATCATCCGAGGGGTGTTCGGCTTCATTGACTCCATGACCCTGGGCTACAAATGCCTCATGCGCTCTGCCGAGATCTCGGGACTTGAAGAGATCGAGGAAGAGATGGCCCGCGAAAAGGCCGAAAAGAAAGCCGCTAAAGCCGCGGCTAAGGCCGCGAAGAAGGAAACGGCTACGCCTGAGCAGGTAAAGGCTGCGGAGGCCGAAGCCATGGAGAATGTGGCCGCCGCGGAAGTAACCGAGACGGCCGACGCCCCCGAAGCCAAGGCAGAGAAAAAGAAGGAAGAAAGCTCGACCTTTACCAACGTCTTTATGGTCATCTCCATGATCTTGGCCATCGGACTCATGCTCCTTTTGTTCTTCTGGCTTCCTACCTTCCTTTACAAGGATGTGGTGGAAAAATACGTCTCCTGGTTCCCTAAGAACAACCGTTTTCTGCAATCTGTGTGTGAGACAGGCTTCAGGCTTCTTTTGATGCTGGGCTATATGCTGCTCATGCGTCTCATGAAGGACATCCGCCGCACCTTCCAATTTCACGGGGCCGAGCACAAGACCATCTTTTGCTACGAGCACGGTCTGGAGCTGACGGTGGAGAACGTCAAACGCGAGCGCCGCTTCCACCCCAGATGCGGCACCTCCTTCCTCATTCTCATGCTCCTTGTGGGTATCGTTATCGGATTTTTCATTCCTGCGGGACTTG
The DNA here is from genome assembly GCA_017456905.1 of Clostridia bacterium. Lineage (GTDB taxonomy): Bacteria > Bacillota > Clostridia > Oscillospirales > CAG-272 > CAMEON01. Next base: position 4,299 of record JAFTIL010000051.1, on the reverse strand, counting down.
ACAAGTGGCTCCGCGTGTTGATCAAGCTTTTGCTCCTGCCCGTGACCATGGGTATCGGCTACGAGCTCATCAAGATCTGCGGTAAGCACGACAACTGGCTGACCCGCATCATCGCCGCCCCTGGTCTTTGGTTCCAGCGCATTACCGTCATGGAGCCTGACGACGAAATGATCGAGTGCGCCATCGCCGCCATGAAAGAGGTCATCCCCGAGGACGGAAGCGATCAGATTTGATTTAACGAAAGGAAAAACATCATGAAAACCATCGTCTGCAAGACCTACGAAGAAATGTCCGCCCGCGCCGCCGCCATCATCGCCGACGTCATGAAGGCTGACCCCGCCTGCGTGCTGGGTCTGGCCACGGGCTCTACCCCTGTGGGGACTTATAAAAAGCTTATTGAAATGAACAAGGCGGGCGAGATCGACTTTTCCAAGGTGACCACCGTCAACCTGGATGAATACTACCCCATCAGCCCCGATAACGACCAGTCCTACCGTTATTTCATGAACGAGAACCTCTTCAACCACGTCAATATCGACAAGGCCAAGACCTACGTTCCCGACGGTATGGCTACTGATCCCGCCGCCGCCTGTGAGGCCTACGAGGCGCTCGTAGCCAAGGTGGGCCCTGCCGATATCCAGGTGTTGGGTATCGGTCAGAACGGCCACATCGGCTTCAACGAGCCCGCCGAGGCGCTGGAGGTAGCCACCCACGTCACGGGGCTCACTGAGTCTACCATCAAGGCCAATGCCCGTTTCTTCGCCTCCGAGGCCGACGTGCCTACCAAGGCGCTGACCATGGGTATCGGGACCATTTTGTCTGCTAAAAAGATCATCATTCTGGCCAACGGCGCCGCTAAGGCTCAGGCCGTGGCCAAGATGCTCTGCGGTAAGCTGGATACCTCTTGTCCTGCCTCCATGCTGAACCTCCACGCCGACGTAACTGTGATCTGCGACGAGGCGGCTATGAACGCCATCTAACAAAATCTCCCATCCCCAAGCCCTGCATATGTTACCTCACCCATGGTAAATACTTCTCTTGAAATACGGAAGCCCAGCGGCTTCCCAAGCAGGAGTTTTTACCATGTACAACAATCATAAAGTTGTCATCTGTGGTGTGAATACGGCCAATCTCAAGGTGCTGACCGAACAGGAAAAGCAAGACCTCATGATACGTGTGCGGACGGGAGACCGCGAAGCAAGGCGGGAGATGATCTGCGGAAACCTCCGCTTGGTCCTTTCCCTGGTCCAGCGCTTTGCGGGAAGAAAAGAAAATTTGGATGACCTCTTTCAGGTGGGTTGCATCGGCCTTGTAAAGGCGGTTGACAATTTTGACATCACGAAGGAGGTCATGTTTTCAACTTATGCGGTTCCCATGATCATTGGGGAGATACGACGGTATCTCAGAGACAGCGCCACCGTTCGGGTCAGCCGATCCGTCAGAGATCTGGCATACCGCGCCCTGCAGGTCAGGGAAGAGCTGTCTGCGGAGCTGTCCCGTGATCCCACTTCCGACGAGATCGCCGAAAAGCTGGGCGTTCCCCGACAGCGGGTGGTGGCGGCCATGGATGCCATCGTGGAGCCCATCTCGCTCTACGAGCCCGTGTTCAGCGAAAACGGAGATGCGCTTTACGTCATCGATCAGCTCTCGGACACCTCCCGTGATGCCAGCGATGAATCCTGGCTGGAAAATATCGCCCTTCGCGAGGCGGTAGCGACGCTTTCTCCCCGAGAACAGCATATCATCAAGCTCCGCTATTTCAAGGACAAGACCCAGATGGAGATCGCCTCCGAGATCGGTATCTCCCAGGCGCAGGTCTCCCGCCTTGAAAAAGCGGCGCTGCAGAAGCTCAAGAAGCAGTTGTAAGCGGGCAGTGCCCGCGGCCAATGCCGGCCACCAGCGGCCATTTGCGCTTGCGCAAATCGGGCTCTGGCTCGGGGATGTTTAACCCGTGTAAACAACCTCCCACGAGGGATTATATAACGGTAAATTGTTGTTTAGCGTGGGATGCACTTGAACGAGGCCCCCTCCGGGAGGGGGCTCCGCGCAGCGGTGGGGGAGCCCGCGTTAATAGCGGCAACTTGTTACCCGGCAAAGAGCATTAGCCTTTTGTTCACGCGTTCTCCCTCAGCCGCCCGTCGCATTCGCTGGGCGGCAGCTCCCTCCCGGAGGGAGCCTTACAAGAGATATCCGTGCCCGCTAAACAACAATTTACCGTTGCACATTCCCTCGCGTGATACAGTTGACATAGGATGCACTACCCCGAGCCAAAGCCGCCCCGCAGGGGCCAACAATTTACCTGCCCAAACAACCCATCGCGGGACGAAGACGCACGGGATGCACTACCCCGAGCCAAAGCCGCCCCGCAGGGGCCAACAACTTACCGCACCAACACCCCCTCGCGTGATGGAGTTCGCGTGGGTAGAACATCCCCGAGCCAGAGCCCGATTTGCGCAAGCGCAAATGGCCGCTGGTGGCCGAGCGATGGCCAATTTCACAAAAACATATAAAGGAAGACCCATATGCAATACATCAACCAATGGATCAAGCGAGAGCGAGAGGAGATGCGACTCTTGCTTCGCTCCATCCCTGCCACGGTGGTGACCCTCTTTGTGGTCAGCGTCATCTGTATGAACCTCCTGGCCAATAAGACCCTCCTCCAGCTTCCCTGGATCGCCCTGGACGGCGGTATTCTGATCTCCTGGCTGTCCTTCATGTGCATGGATATCATCACCAAGCACTTCGGCCCGAAGGCCTCCAACCGTATCTCCCTTTTGGCCTGCGGCATCAACCTACTCACCTGTCTTATCTTCTTTGTGGCGGGGATCATCCCCTCAAACGCGGGGGACTATACCGCCTTCAACGGCATCTTCGGCGGCACCTGGTTTATTTTACTGGGCAGTACCGTGGCCTTTATCGCCTCGGCTATCATCAATAACACCCTCAACTGGATGATCGGCAAGGGCTTCAAAAAGAACCCCGACGGCAAGCTGGCCTATGCCATGCGTACTTACGTGTCTACGTTCATCGGCCAGTTTTTGGATAATTTCATTTTTTCAATCATTGTTTTTGTCATTTTTGCCCCCGTCTTTTGGGACGGCTTCTACTGGACACCTCTGCAATGCGCCATGTGCGCCCTGACGGGAGCCGTGGCTGAGCTGATCATGGAGATCATCTTCTCCCCCATCGGTTACCGCATGACAAAGCGCTGGCAAAAAGAGCAGGTGGGGCAAGCATATCTGGAATATCTGAACCGAGAAAATAGGTAAAAGGAAAGGGGCAAGACATGAAAATCCTCATCACCGGCACCACCCAAGGCATTGGCCGTGCCATCGCCGAGCTGTTTTTGGAGCGGGGACATACCGTTGTCGGTATTGATCGCCGGCCCGCAAGCATGACCCACGAAAGCTATACCCACTATGAGTGCGACGTGCGGGACTATGACCGCCTGCCTGCCCTCAGCGGCATCGAGATCCTCATCAACAATGCAGGCACCCAGAACGAGGCCGATATTGACATCAACCTCAAGGCCCTGATCCATATGACCGAGACCTACGGCATCACCCCGGCCATCAAGTCTGTTCTCCATATCGGCTCGGCCAGCGCCCACACGGGGGCGGAATTCCCCGAATACTGCGCCTCCAAGGGCGGTGTTTTGGCCTATACCAAGAACGTGGCCATGCGGGTGGCCAAATACGGCGCTACCTGCAACAGCCTGGATCCCGGCGGCGTGCTGACTCCCCTCAACGAGTGCGTTATGAACGACCCCGAGCTGTGGGCCGAGATCATGAACGAGACCCCCCTCAAGCGCTGGGCCACCCCCCGCGAGATCGCCGAGTGGGCGTATTTCCTCACCGTGACCAATGCCTTTTGCACGGGGCAAAGCATCCTCGTGGACGGCGGCGAGGCCATCAACTATCATTTTGTTTGGAAGGACTGACCATTAGGTAAATTGTTGGCCGGCAGTGCCGGCTGCCAATACCGGGGATGTTCAACCTATGTGGGCGACATCCCGCGAGGAAATGTGGTCAGATAAATTGTTGTTTGGCGGCAGTGCCGCCGGCCAATGCTCGGGGATGTGCATCCTATGTCAACTGTATCACGCGATGTGGCGTTGGTGCGGTAAATTGTTGTTTACAGGGGTACGGATATCCGTGGTAAGGCTCCCTCCGGGAGGGAGCTGCCGCCCAGCGAATGCGACGGGCGGCTGAGGGAGAACGCGTGAACAAAAGGCTAATGCTCTTTGCCGGGTAACAAGTTGCCGTTATTAACGCGGGCTCCCCCACCCGACTTCGTCGG